>JAKFXY010000004.1 GCA_021731165.1 Acidobacteriota bacterium
TGGGAGACCTGCCAGCCGGCGTCGCAAGTCCTGCGCGATCTCGTCGCTCGTGCGAGTTCGTTCGTCGCGAGGCACGAGCCGAATGTTGATACTGCCGCGGCTGCTCTGTCCCACGCCGCCGAAGCCGCCTCCGCCGCCACCACCGCCGCCGCTGGTGATGAGGGTCGTCGCCTCAGGCACGGCCTGCTTCACCATGTCCTCGAGTTGGTACATCACCGCTTCCGTCCGTTCGATGCGGGTGCCGGTGGCAAGCTCCGCGTTCACGTTGACCTCGCCCTCGTCCGTCTGTGGAAGGAGCTCCACGGGGATACGCGGATAGAGCAGTGCCGCGAGCACGACGAGCATGAAGGCGCCGCCGATGACCGTCGGACGATGGGCGAGCGCGACGTGAATCAGCCTCCGGTAGCCCTCGTCCATCGCGTCGAGGAACGACTCGCTCGCCTTGTACAACAACCCGACAATTCCCTTGCGCGCCGCTTCTTCGGACGGCGTGTGGAGCCACCGCGAACAGAGCACGGGGACAATGGTGACCGCCACGAAGAGCGACATCGCGAGCGAGAACATGACGACGAAAGAGAGCTGGGTGAAGAGGATGCTCGACGTGCCGGACAGGAACAGGAGCGGGACAAAGACGGCGATGTGGGTCAGCGTCGAAGCCAGAATGGCCGACCAGACCTCCTCGCTGCCGTCGATAGCGGCCGTCATGCGGTCCTTACCCATGTGCAGGTGCCGGTGGGTGTTCTCCAGCACCACGATCGCGGCGTCAACGATCATGCCGATGCCCAGGGCGAGGCCCCCGAACGTCATCGTGTTGAGGGTGAAGCCGCCAAAGTACAGCAGCGCGAACGTGCCGACCACCGACACTGGGATCGATGTGCAGACGATGAGCGTGGATCGGAAGTCGCGCAGGAAGGCGAAGATGATCAGCACGACGAGGATGCCCCCGAGCAGCGCGTGCTCCTTCACGTTGTCGATCGCGCGCTCGATGAAAACGGACTGATCGTTGGTGGCGAGCAGTCGGACGCCGGGGACCTCGCGATTCACCTTCGCAATCTCGTCCTTGATGCCCTGCGCAACCGCGACGGTGTTCTCTCCGACCTGCTTGCTGACGCTCATCCGCACCCCGGGCTTGCCGTTGATGCGGAGGAACTGGCGCCGGTCCTCGGTCGAGTCCACCACGTCAGCGATGTCCCTGAGGTACACAGGCACGCCGGCGCGAGTGAGTACCACGAGATTGCGGATGTCGTCGAGGCTCGTGAACTGGCCCTGGCTCCGGACCAGATAGGTCGCGTCGCCCTGATCCACCTCGCCGAGCGGCAGGTTCTCGTTTTCCTGGCGGAGGGTCTGGACGACGCGGTCCACGGAGAGATTGAGCGCCGTGATTTTTTCCCTCGAGAGCTCGATGTGGATTTGTCGGCGGAGGCCGCCGTTCACGTTCACCGCGGCGACGCCTGGGACGCGCTCGAGCCTGGGCGACAATTCGTTCTGCGCGAGCTCACGGAGCGTGACCGGGTCGAAGTCGCCCTCGACGGCGAGGTCGATGATGGGCAGCGCGTTCGAGTCGGCCTTGAAGATCGTCGCGGGGTCGGCGTTCTCCGGCAGTCGTCCCCGTACGCGGTCAAGACGCGTGCGTACGTCGTCCACCGCCTCGCTCATATCCGTGCCCCAGATGAAACTGAGCCGAACGATGGTGCGTCCCTCAGCCGAGGTCGAGTTCACCTGCTGGAGGCCCGCGACTGCGCTGACGGCCTGCTCGATTGGCCGGGTGACGAGCTCCTCCATCTCGAGTGGGCCGACGCCCGCGTAGTTCACGCTGACGGTAATGGTCGGTTGCTGGATCTCGGGCATCAGGTCGACCGGCAGTCGCGTGAGCGACAGCGCGCCGAGCAGCACGATGACCGCGCTCAGCATGAACATCGTGACTGGCCGCTCAATGGCGAAACGAGGAATGCTCATGACCGTTCTCTCAATGTGCTGAAGTGCGTCAACGGTAGGCTATTGGACAGCGGCATCGCCGCGGCGTCCACCGCCACCCCCAATACGGCGCGTACCATCGCCCCGACTGCCAAGTCCGCCGCCGCGACGGCCTTCCATCGCCCCCTGGATCGCCGCGCCGATGCTCGGTTCCACGGCTGAGGCCGCCGTACTGGGCACGGCGCCGCCCTGGCCGGGCACGGCGCCTTGGGGCTGAGCCGCATCGTTCCTGGGCAAGGCTCCTTCTTCGCCGGACCGCCCGCCGCGACGCCCCTCGCCACGCCCTCGGGCACCGGCCAGCACGAAGCGAGCCCCGTCGGTCATCGACGCGGCGCCCGTCGTGATCACGACGTCGCCCTCGTTGATGCCTTCGAGTATTTCGACGCGCGTGTCTTCCTCGATGCCGACGCGGACGGCGCGGAAGGTTGCCGTGGTGTTCTCGCCGGCAAGGTAGACACCGCGGCGTCCGTTGATGTCCACCACCGCGTTGGCCGGCACCACGAGTGCGTCTCTGCGGCTGCCCGTCGTGATCTGGACGCGTGCATACATGCCGGGCTTGAGCCGGAAGTCTCCGTTGGGGATTTCGACCTCGATGGCCGCCGTACGCGTCGTCGGGTCGAGCACCGGTGCGATGCGCGCTATGCGACCCGTAAAGGTTTCACCAGGGAAAGCGTCGACGTTGACCACGGCGACATCGCCGGTCTTGACCTGCTTCAGATCCTTTTCGATAACATTGACGACGAGCCTCACGCGTCTGATATCGACGACGTCGACGACCGGAGCGTTGTTGCCGACGAACGCGCCGGGATCCACCGCGCGCCTTGCCACGAAGCCATCCACCGGAGAGGTGATCACCGTATTGGCGAGCGTAATGCGCAGCTCGTCCAGACGCGCCTGCGACTGCTGGTTCTGCGCGCGGGAGAGATCCAGCTGCGCCAGCGCTGCCTGATAACGGGCCTCGTTGTCATCGAGGGTCTGCTTCGGGAGGAGCTGTCGCTGGAAGAGGCTGCGTGAGCGCTCGACGTTGGTCAGCGCGAGGGAAAGGTCGGCGTCGCGCTGGCGGATCGTGGCGCTGGCCACCTGGAACGCGGCCTCTGCCTGCTTGACCTGTTCCTGGATCTCCTGGTCCTCGATCTTGCCCACGCGTTGTCCGCGGTTGACGTGGTCGCCAAGCCGCACATAAACATCCTGGAGACGGCCGGCCGTCTTCGGGACAACCGCGACGGTGGCATCGCCCACGAGGTTGCCGACAACGATGAGTTGCTGCGCCAGTGGCATTCGGTGAGCCGCCGCGGTTTCAACTGTCATCGGCCCGGTGGCGCCGAACCGGCCACCTCCGCGACGTCCGCCGGCCGGGGCTCCGGCGCCCGCGGGGGGCTGCTGCGCGTCGGCGGCCTGAGGAGTCTGTCGGGGGATGAGGCCTGAATAGAAAGCGCCGCCGGCAAGGGCGGCGACGATGATGACTGCGATGACAACCTGCTTGTTCATGAAGGCTTCCGAGTACCGATCCGCTCCGATATGAATAGGGAGACGCCTAGTTTCCAGCCGCGTTGATGGTGGTGATTCCAGCGCCTCTGGCCGCGGGGGCTTCCTGGGCGCGCTGGTAATCGACGAGGGCGCGACGATAATCCAGCAGCGCACGCAGCTCGGAATTCTGTGCCGTGGACAGGTCTCGCTGGGCCTGGACCACGAAGAAATTGGTCGAGAGGCCGACCTCGAATCGGCTCTGCTCGGCTTCGAGACGCGTCTGCGCAAGTGAACGTGCCGCCGTCGAGGCGTCGTACCGCTTCAGACCGTTCTCGACCTGCAGTGCCGCGTTGGTGACGTCGGTCGCCACCTGGAGCTCGAGCGCCCGCAGTTGCGCGGCCGACTGGTTGCGCTGGACCCGCGCCCGTGCGTACGCCGCGTCGGCGGCGCTACCGCCAAGTGGATAGCTCACACTCAGGCTGAGGTTCCAGTTCGGATAGTCCCGGCCCGTGAGCGCGCGGAATGCATCCGCGTATCCGCCGGGAATGGTGTCGATGACGGGCGCGTTGACACCTCCCCCGGCTGCGCGCCGGAACTGCGTGCCGCCGAGACCCTGCGCGCCGTAGATTCCGGTGAGATCGACAGCTGGCAGGGTCTGATTCTTCATGAATCGGAGCGTGACGTCGTTGCCCTCGACCGTACGCCTGGCCTGATCGAGGTCTGTTCGCGCGTCGAGTGCCTTTCGCACCGCCGCCTCCACGTTGAGTGGCTCGGGGGCGAACGTGGGCCGATCAATGGGGTTGAGCGACGCGCGCCACAGCGGGTCATCGGTGCCGTTGACGATGAGGCGCTTGAGGGCGAGCTCGGCCGTCCGCCAGGTTGCTTCCGCTTGGGCGACCGCTTGTCGGCGCGTGGCCGCCTCCGCCTCGGCCTGCACGACGTCGAGCGGAGCCATCGTGCCAACCTCCACCCGTGCGCGATTGTCTTGGACCAGCTTTTCCGCCAGGTCCAGCGAGCCACCAGCCACCTCTGCCGCTTGGATGGCGTAGAGCAGCTCCCAGTAGGCATTACGTACGTTGGCCAGAGTCGTGGCAACCGTACCGCGCAACTGAATCTCCGAGATATCGCGGTTCAGCGCCGTGACACGCAGCTGCTGCCTGTTGCTGTCGATGCGCAATCCTCGCAACAGCGGCTGCACGGCCACGATGCTGAAAGAGTTCTGGAAGCTGGGGTTGTAGTTGACCAGATTGTTCGTCGTGATCTGCTTGCTGTTGTTGAAGGAGAAGCCGAGGTTCGCGCCGGTCGAGCGCAACGTCTGGCTGAGACCGGTGTTATAGGTCGTGGTGTCGAGATCGACGATCGTGCCGCCGTTCAACGTGCTCGTCGGCGGCGTGAGCCGCGACTGCTTGCCGATGGTCGAGACAGCGGTCGGCCGATACACCGCTTCCAGCCGTGCGATCTGCAGATCAAACGTCTGGGGATTGAGTCGCTCAACGGCAAGTTCGAGGTTGCGCTCGAGTGCGCGGGCGGTGGCATCGTCCAGCGAGAGGCCAACCGTCGCCTGAACGGTCTCGGGTGCCGCCGGCTGAGTCTGGTCGGCAGCGCTGCCTGGGCGAGCCAGTTCGAACCGCTGCGCCGCGGCGCGGGCGATGCCTTCGAGGCGCGCCTGCTCGGAGGCCTGTTGTCCCAGCGCTGGCGATGTGAGGAAGACCACCCAGATGGCAAGAGCTGATCCGGGAACGAAGACGGAATGTTTCTTCATGCGTGTTCGCGAGAATGGCCTACGGGCGGCGGCTTGGAGCTCCGCCACGCCGGCTGCGTTCGCGCTCACGCTGGCGGGCCTGGGTGAGCGCGGTGAACTTTGCCCACTGATCCGCGGTCAGGCTTCGGCGCATCTTGAGCAGCATGGCGACGCGCGCCTTGTTCATCTCGGCCCGGGCGTCTTCGAGGGTGTTCACCTGTTGCATGACCGTGGCGTCGTCGCCGCTATCCACCAGGCGATCGAACTCCAGTTGGGCCTTTTCGACCGCGTCCGTCCTCGCGCGCAGGGTTGGGAGTGACTTCTGGAAGATCTCCTCAAGGCGGGTGCTCTGTTCCTGCGTGAGTCCCAGTTCCCGCCGAAAGGTATCGTCCTGCCACCACTTGAAGCCCTGCGCTGAGACGGGAAGTGCCGCGCAGAGTGCACAGAAAACGAGGGCCAGAAGGGTGGTCGTCCGGACTTTCATCATTTTTGACGTTTTCATCGCGTGCCTACGTGACAATACGCCCGGCGAGCAGAACGTGTTTAGTCCTCTTGCTGCAGAGACATACGAGTGACCACGTCGAGCTGAACCATACAGGTAAGTCCTGTCATCACCATCTAAGGATTGGCCAGTTCGTCCAGCCGGCGAATCACCTCACCGACCAGGTTGTCGGGCGTCGAGGCACCGGAGGTCAGGCCAATCGTGACAGGCCCCTCGTCAGGCAGCCAGTTCCACGCCGTTACCTCGTGCTTTTCGCCAACCGGCTGGTGGCGAATCTCCCTCGCGGACACCAGCGACTCGGGTTCGGCGATATGAAACGTCGGCCGCTCGGCAGCGCAGATTCGCGCCAGGTTGTAGGTATTGCTGCTGTTGTAGCCGCCGATGACCAGCATCACGTCGATTCGCTGCTCAGCCAGGAGGGCAACGACGGCATCCTGCCGGTCCTGAGTGGCACTGCAGATCGTATCGAAGGTGCGGAACTGGGTGGAAAGGGCCGCCTCGCCATAGCGGTCGGCAATCGCGGCGCGGAACATCTCTCCGATCTCGAGAGACTCCGTGCTGAGCATGGTCGTCTGGTTGGCACAGCCGATCCGCTCCAGGTCGCGATCCGGGTCGAATCCCGGCGACGCGGCGTGCGCGAATGTGGACAGGAAGGTCTCCCGGTCCCCGTTGCCCCTGATGTAGTCGCAGACGAGCCCTGCACCCTCGCGATCGAGCACGATCAGGTAATGGCCGCCGCCCTTCAACGCTTGTGATGCCGTCGCCTGCGTCTCCTCGTGCCAGTGCTTGCCGTGAATCACGGAGGTGAGGCCGCTTTCGGCATAGCGCGTGACGTTCTTCCAGACGTTCAACACCGAGCCGCATGTCGTGTCCACTAATGTGCAACCGCGCTCAGACAGTCGCTCGAGCAGCGCGACCGGCACGCCGAAGGCCGGGAGGATGACCACCTCGGCCGGGGTCAACGTATCGAGAGACTCGCCGGGATCGGAGAGAAACCGGATGCCTTGGGCGCGAAGCTGGTCGTTGACGTGCGGGTTGTGGATGATCTCGCCTGTGAGAACGACCGAGCGGTCGGGAAAGCGCCTGCGTGCCTGGTACGCGTAGTCCACGGCTCGGTCTACCCCGTAGCAGAAGCCGAACTCGCGGGCCAGATGGACTTCGAGCCGTCCTGACACGAAGCGGTAGTCGTGGCTCTTGACCGTGTCCACCAGTTCGCTGTGGTAGCTCTCTGCGAGCACGTGCTCGACCTCGCGCTTGAGGTCGAGACCCTTACGGAATATCAGGGGGGGCAACGCGATCTATGGTAGCAGCCCTGGCCTGCCGCCGCACGGAGCGGACTAGCGCGATTCCCAGGCGTGTGGCGTGAGGTCGTCGAGGGGCCGGAGCGCCGGCCCGCCACGGCCATCGAGGGCGACTTCGATGTGGCTGAGGAGCTCTTCGTCGGACATTACCGCTGTAACGGTGCTGAGCGTTCCCGACGTCGCGGCCGGACGCGCGGACTGCGTCGAGGCGGCGTAGGGGGACGGTTCCTGCGGTCCAAGGCGTCCGGCCACAAGGCCAACGACCAGCCCGGCAACCGCGGCAGCGGCGATCCACCGGCTGGCCGGATGAATCCCGCCCACCGGTTCCTCAGTTGGCCGGCTGCCAGGGAACGAGATGACGCGTGCCCGACGCCCATCCTGCTGGATGCGTTGGTCGATGCGGACTTGCTGCTTCGCAAGGCGTTCGGCGGGAAAGGCGGCATCGGCGTCTTCCGTCGCAGCCTGAGTGACTTCACCAAGCATGTGGGCGAGACCTGAGCGCCGCGCTTCGCAGGCCGGACATGCCCCGAGATGCTGCTGTTCGGCGCTCGATGGCCCCTCGGCGAGGCTCATCTCCACGAGGCGATCGTCCGACAGATGGCTCTGTTTCATCACTGTCTCGTCAGCAGCGCGCGTTGGCTAGCGCCGCTCCAAGAGCCCCCGCAGCTTGCGGACGGCCCGGAACAAGTGAACCCGAACTGTTGCCTCTCTGAGGCCGAGCGCCTGGCTGACCTCGCGAGTGCTCTGGCCTGCGATATGGCAAAACGTGAACACCGCGCGCTGCCGATCCGGTAGTCGCTGCACCGCGGCAGCAATCTCCTGCGCCCGTTCTCTCGAAACCAGCCGTTCTTCTGGCGACTGATCGGGCGCGATTGGATCTTGGGGCCAGACGTCCGGCTGCGACGACGGGGAGACGACCCAACGGAGTCGCCGAGCCCTCGCTTTCCTGAGGTCGAGACAGCCATTTACGAGAACGCGCGTGAACCATACTTCGAACGGCAGGTCTTCCCGGTAGCTCGTAATGTGCGTGAACACCTTCACGAAGGCGTCCTGCACCGCCTCATCGGCGTCGTGCGCATTGCGCAAGTAGTGACATGCAATCCGGATGGCGCGGCGTTGCTGGTGGGCCACCAGCTCGGCGAATCGCTCCCGCGCGGTCTCACGGTCGCCCGAAATCACCAGGGCTTTGATCGCGCCCGCGAGCTCAGAATCCTTCGACAGGGCCGTCCGTGGAGCCGGCGTGGCAGCCGTTCCTACGGAGGACGCGAGTAGTGAAGGCATTCTGTTCATCATCTACGGCCAGCCTGGCGGAACGTTTACTGGTTGACTATAGCTTCCTTTGCCTCCAGAGACCGGGTTGACTTGATTTGGACACGCCCGGTACGATCGCCCTCTCTTGAGTACGGTTAACCAACGGATAGTCTTCTACCAGCACCGGGGCGGCCGGGGCTGTCGCTACGGCACCTTATGAGTCATGCGCACTCAGGTTGAGCCGGTGCGCGGCCTCGAGGCGCATGGCATTCTGAGGCCAGGCCCGGTGCACTGGAACCTGAGTCCGGCCGAGCTGTACGAGGTGGCGATTCGCCGCGGCGAGGGGCTCCTTGCCGCGCAGGGCCCGCTGGTTTGCCAAACCGGCTCACACACGGGCCGGTCGCCCAACGACAAGTTCATCGTGCGGGAGCCTTCCAGCGAGGCGCGCATCCATTGGGGCGCCCACAACAAGCCGCTAGAAGAGGCGCAGTTCGAGTTGCTCCATCTCGAGATGATGAAGTTTCTCGAGGAGAAGGAACTCTTCGTTCTCGACGCGTGGGCTGGGGCGGATCCGGCCTACCGCCTCCCGATACGGATCATCAATGAGCGCGCCTGGCACAATCTGTTTGCCAGAAACATGTTCCTCGAGGAAACGGACCACGCCAGGCTGTCTGGCCACGCCCCCGAGTTCACGATCATCGATGTACCGACCTTCAAGGCGGATCCCGCGCGGCACGGGACACGGTCGGACACCTTTGTGCTCATGCACTTCGGCCGGAAGGTCGTTCTCATCGGCGGCACCAACTATGCCGGTGAAATCAAGAAGTCGGTTTTCACCGTCCTCAATTACCAGCTTCCACTGAAAACCGTGCTGCCGATGCACTGTTCGGCCAATGTCGGCAAGGGCGGGGATACGGCGCTGTTCTTTGGCCTGTCGGGTACCGGCAAGACGACGCTCTCGAGCGATCCGGAGCGGGGATTGGTCGGTGACGATGAGCACGGCTGGAGCGATCGCGGAGTCTTCAACTTCGAAGGCGGCTGTTACGCGAAGATGATCAAGCTGTCGGAAGCGGCCGAGCCGAAGATCTACGCCACCACCCGTCGCTTTGGGACGATCCTCGAGAACGTCGTCATCGAATCCGGCACGCGCGAGCTCAGACTTGACGACGCATCACTGACGGAGAACACGAGAGGCTCGTACCCGATCAGTTTCATCGACAACGCGATTCCTTCTGGACAGGCCGGACATCCGGTGAACATCGTGATGTTGACCGCCGATGCGTACGGCGTGTTGCCACCGATTGCGCGACTGACACCAGACGGTGCGATGTACCACTTCCTGTCAGGTTACACGGCGCGGGTGGCTGGCACCGAGCGCGGGGTGACTGAACCCAAGGCGGCATTCAGCACCTGCTTTGGTGCTCCGTTCCTCCCGTTGAGCCCGAACGTGTATGCCACGATGCTTGGCGAGAGGATCGCCAGGCACCAGACCCGCGTGTGGCTCGTCAACACCGGTTGGACGGGCGGGCCGTACGGCGTCGGCAGTCGCATGAAGATCGCACATACTCGCGCGATGATTACGGCGGCGCTCAGCGGCCAGCTCGACACGGTCCAGTATCAGAGGCATCCGATTTTCAACGTGGACGTGCCACTGGCGTGCCCTGGCGTGCCGGACGGCGTGCTCGATTCGCGCGGCACCTGGCCTGACGTGGCGCGGTACGACGAACAGGCGAGGATGCTCGCCGGCATGTTCGCCGAGAACTTCAAGGCATTTGAGAAGGACGTGCCCGAGTCGGTGAAGGTGGCGGGGCCTCGCGTCTGACATGAAGTTTGATGCGGTTGTCGGACTGGAAATTCACGCTCAGCTTCACACGCGGACGAAGGCGTTTTGTGGTTGCAGTACGTCATTCGGCAGCCCGGCGAACTCCCAGGTGTGCCCTGTCTGTCTCGGGCTTCCAGGTGCGCTGCCTGTCCTGAACAGTCATGCGGTCGACCTCGCCATCAAGGCAGCTCTCGCGCTCGAGTGTGACGTGCAGCCGGAGTCGATCTTCGCGCGGAAGAACTACTTTTACCCAGACCTCCCCAAGGGCTACCAGATCTCTCAGTACGAGAAGCCCCTGGCGCTGGGCGGTGGTCTGGACATCGACGCCGGTGGTGGCAAGCGCGTCGCCCTGACGCGCATTCACATGGAGGAGGATGCCGGGAAGTCGTTGCACGAAGGCTTCCCGGATTCCAACCAACGCACGTACCTCGACTTCAACCGCAGCGGCGTGCCGCTCATCGAGATCGTGTCGGAGCCGGACATGCGCTCGGCGGCTGAAGCGTCAGAGTTCTTCACGCGCCTGCGCGATATCTTGGTGTGGGTCGGCGTCAATGACGGCAACATGGAGGAGGGCAGTCTCCGTTGCGACGCCAATGTTTCGGTGCGTCCTCTTGGCGAGTCCGCCCTCGGCACGAAGGTCGAGGTCAAGAACCTCAACTCGTTCCGTTACTTGCGCGACGCGATCGATTACGAAATCGATCGGCAGGCGGACCTCATTGAGCGCGGTGGCCGCGTCGTCCAGGAGACCCGCCTGTGGGATTCCACAGGTGGGCGCACCCTCTCCATGCGGAGCAAGGAGGAGGCACACGACTATCGCTACTTTCCGGAGCCTGACTTGCCGGCGCTCATGGTGAGCGAGGCCCGCGTCGAGGCTGTGCGCCGGACGATGCCAGAACTGCCCGAGGCGAGGCGGCGCCGCTTTGTCGCGGCCTACGCGCTGCCCGAGTACGATGCCGGTGTCTTGACGCAGTCGGCGGCCCTTGCGGACTACTTCGAGGTGGTGGCCACGATGGCCAGGAACCCGAAAGCGGCGAGCAACTGGATCATGGGCGAGCTCTTGCGGGCGATGAAGGACCGCGGGACGGCGATGGTCGAGGTTCCGCTCACGCCTGCATTGCTCGCTGGCCTGATCGTGTTGATTGACGACGGCACCATCAGTGGGTCGATTGCCAAAGAGGTCTTTGCCAAGATGCTCGACTCGGGCCGACCCGCGGCCGATATCGTAAAGGCCGAAGGCCTTGCCCAAAATTCTGATGAAGGAGCCCTCGTGGCGATCGTGCAGGGCGTTATCGCGGCCAATGCCGAGGCGGTGGCGCAGTTCCGCGCGGGTAGCGCCAAGACTTTCGGCTTTCTCGTCGGCCAGGTGATGAAGGGGAGCGGCGGGAAAGCGAATCCGGCTCTCGCCAATCGATTGCTGAAGCGCGAACTCGATCGCGGCTGAAGTCGCCATGCCAGCACTGGTGTACTGCCTGGCGGCCGCGGCGTGCACCTGGCCTCTGATTCTGCATCCCGCCTCGCTTCTCGGCGCTCCGGTCGGTCCTGGTGATCCCTTTCTCTACCTCTGGACCCTGGGTTGGGGAATGCGGGCGGTGTTGACCGATCCGGTCTCGCTCGTCACCGGCCAGGTATTCGATGCCAACATCTTCCATCCGGCAGCGGGCACGCTTGCGTATTCCGATCACTTGTTGATGCAGAGCCTCGTGCTCGCGCCGCTGTACGCGGTCACCGACGACGTGGTGCTTTGCTACAACGTGCTCCTCCTGGCATCGCTCGTGGCGAGTGCGCTTGCGATGCACCTATTCGTCAGCCGCGTCGTGGGTACGACTGGCGGCGCATACCTGGCTGGGCTCGCATGGGGGTTTGGATCCTATCGATTCGCCCATCTCATCCACGTGCAATTGCAGGCGCTCTACTTTCTGCCGCTGGCATTTCTCGCGCTGCACCAACTGATCGCCACGCGGCGTCGGCGTGATGCGGTTGCGTTGGGAGTGTTGGCCGGGATGCAGGCGATCGCGTCCGTGTACTACGCAGTCATAGGCGGGGTGGCGCTCGTGACGTGTGCCGTGGCGCTCGTGTTCGTGTCGAGCCGCGGGGGACGCGGTCAGCGTGTCGCGCGCCTCGCTCTCGCGGCGGTCGTGGCGGGCGTACTCGTACTACCGGTCGGGGTCGTGTACTGGCGAGTGCAGCAGGAGGAGGGATTCGGACGAAATCTGTATCAGGCCAGCCAGGGCGCCGCGTTCGTGGACAGCTACCTGCAGGCGCCGTCCGGGAACGTGCTGTACGGCCGCACGGGTCTCCTGCGCCGAACTGAAGGAGCGTCCAACACGTCTCCGCCACACACAGGACCCGAACGCGAGCTGTTTCCCGGTTTCGTTGTGATCGCGCTCGGGCTGGCCGGCGTCTGGCTCGGGTGGAGGAGTGATGCGCGCGCGCTGGTTTCGGCGATGGTCTTGGTCACGGTTGTGGGATTCGTCCTCTCCCTCGGCCCGGACGGCGTGCGCACCTTCTATGCGACGCTCCACCGTTACGTATTCGGCTTTCAGGCCATTCGAGCCCCGGCGCGGTTTTCCGTCCTCGTGATATTTGGCCTTGCGACCCTTGCGGCGATCGGGTGGCGCGAACTGTCGCAGCGCGGTCGCCAGCCGTGCCATCGGTCGATTCCGAGATTCGTTGCACCGCTGCTGCTCGGATGCGCGGCGCTTGAATGGGCTCACGTTCCTGTGGCGCTCGCGGAGGCCCCGCCGCGACGGACGGAGGTGGGCCAATGGCTGCGGCAGGCGCCTGGAGTGGGCGCGGTCGCAGTCCTGCCTCTCGGCTTCGACGCTGAAAACACTCCGGCCATGGTTCAGTCGCTCGAGCATCGACGCCCGCTCGTGAATGGCTACAGCGGCCAGCGGCCAGCGTTCTATCTACCCTTCGTCGATACTCTGAGCACGTTCCCGTCGGAGGAATCGCTCCTGGCGCTTCACAGGAGCGCGGTGCGCTACATCGTCACGCCCTCGGTGGTGCCGCGCCCGCCGGATGGCACGCCGTGGCCGCTCGTGCCCCGCGCGGAGTTCGCGCGCGGCACGATTTACGAACTTGTGTGGACGTCGGAGATTGAAGAGCGGTTCGGTCGTCTGGCGCGGGTGCCACCTCCGCCCGTCGGACGCATCCCGTTCGTGATCGGTGAGAAGGCCCAGTACACCGTGTCCTGGGACGGAGGTGGTGTGAATCTCCCGGCCGGCGAGATCGTCATTGCGGTTGAGCCACCACAGTATCGGCTGGTCGTCACAGCCGCTACCGCATCGTGGGTATCGCGGTTTTTCGAGGCCAACGACTCGTTCGTCACGACGACCGATGCGCAGCTGCTTCCGCAGGTGCACGAGCGGGTTCAGAACGAGGGCTCGCGTCATGTCGTACGCACATTCGTATACGATTGGCCCGCCAGTCTGGTGAAGATGGGTCGGTCGATGGAGGAAGCGCGGGGCGCCACGGCGGTTGGCCTGCCCTTGTCGGCGTACGCAAGGGATGCGATTGCGGCAGCGTTCTACGTGCGAACGTTGGCGCTTGACTCCGGTGCGCGCTATCAGATTCCCATCAACGAGGCGGGGCGGAGCCTCATGTTGGAGGTGCGGGTCGGGGGTCGTGAGCGGATTGCGATACAAGGGGAGCGCATCGAGGCGATTCGTCTCGATCCACTCGTGAGGCAGCAGGTCGAGCGCCGGCGTCCGGTGGTGGCCACGATGTGGTTGAGCGCCGACGATCGGCGGGTCCCGGTCGCGGCGGAGTTCTCCGCGGGGTTCGGCCATGTGCGGGTAGAGCTCCACAGTTATCATGGTGGTCCGTGATAGAAATTCACCATCTGTCCAAACTGTACAGCCGCGGCCTGTACGCGCTGCGCGATCTCTCGCTGACCGTGGACAAAGGCGAGTTCGTGTTTCTCACCGGACCGAGCGGTGCTGGCAAGTCCACGTTGCTGCGCCTCCTGCTGATGCAGGAGCGGCCGAGCGAAGGAGAGGTCATCGTCAACAGGTACAACCTGTCGAAGCTGACCCGGGGCGAGATCCAGGAGTATCGCCGTGGCCTCGGATTCGTGTTCCAGGATTTCAAGCTGATCGCCGCGCGCACGGTGCTGGAAAACATTTCGTTCGTGTCCGAGGTCCTCGGCGTGTCGGCCGCCCAGCGGCGCAGGCGGGCATTCCAGGTCCTGAAATGGGTCGGACTCCAGCACCGCATGAATGCATATCCGCGCGACCTCTCCGGCGGGGAGCAGCAGCGTATCGCGATTGCGCGCGCGCTCGTCAACGATCCGTTCCTCGTGCTCGCCGATGAGCCCACTGGAAATCTCGATCCGGATCTGTCGCTCGAGATCATGAATCTGCTCCGCGAGGTGAATGCGGGTGGAACCACGGTGCTCGTGGCTACACACGACCGTGAGCTCATCCGCTTGGTCGGTCGGCGGACCATCAGTCTCGACCAGGGTCGTGTTGTCGAGGTCGCATGAAGACGTTGTCCTACGCGTGCCGGGAAGCGTGGTTGAGCCTGTGGCGCAGCCGCGCGTCGGGCAGTCTCGCGGTCGCGGCGATTGCCCTGGCGATGCTGGTTCTCGGGGCGTTGCTGGTGGTTACCTCCAACCTCGAACGCATCATGGCGCATTGGACGACCGCATCGGAGTTCTCGGTCTATCTCAGGGACGACGCGACTTCTGAACAGCGTGGGGCGATTGAGGCAGTCATCGACGGGAGTGGCGTCGCGGCTGGGCGCGACTATGTGTCCAAGGCGGAAGCGCTCGCGCGTTTCCGTCGGGAGTTCGCCGACCTGGCGACGGTGGCCAGCAGCGTCGAGGACAACCCGTTTCCCGCGTCCATCGAGGTCAGGGTCAAGGTGGAAGCGGAGCGCGAGGGACGGGCGGACCCCATCGTCCAGCGCATCGGCGGACTACCGGGCGTTGCCGACGTGCAATACGACCGAGAGTGGCTCATCCGACTTGCGGCAGGTCTCACGGCCGTGCGGCGTGCGGGATTGGCGATGGCGATGCTCATGGCGCTCGCGGCGGCGGTGACGGTCTCGAGCGTGGTCCGGCTCGGGCTCTACAACCGGCGTGACGAGCTCGAAGTGATGCAGTTGGTGGGCTCGCCGCTGTCCTTTCTCCGGGGCCCGTTTGTCGCGGAGGGGGTGATGCAGGGCGGACTGGGCGCCCTCCTGGCAATCATTGCCCTCTGGATGGGTTTCCGCGTTGCCTCAGGGTGGTGGGGTAGCGACCTTGCGGTGTTGCTTGATGGAGAGTCGGTGCGATTCCTGCCGCTGTCACTGTGTGCGGCGCTGCTGGGTGGGGGTATGGTGGTTGGGGCAGCCGGCGGATTCGCGGCCTCGCGCCATGCCGTCTGAGGGGGTTCCGCCCCTCCGTTGACAGACGCGCTGAGGCATGTCTACACTGAAGTCACATCCCAGTATGTCCGCGTCGAGGAACCGGCTGTCTCGCTTCCTGACCGATTCACGTCCTCAGGGCGGTCCTGTGTTGGACTGTCGTTCCAGTTTCTACCGCGAAGAGTTTGCCAAGTGCCAGCGATGCCTTGACCAACAGCGCGAATTCTACTCAGAGGGTGCCATCAGCGACGTCGAGCAGGCCCTCACCAAGGTGATGTCCCAGCTCGATCGGCTCTGCACCAACGCTGACGCCGACAAGGTAGTCGGACGCCTCCTCCGCCAATTCGATGTGGTGACGGGTCTGTTCGCCTGGTCCGATCGCACACGAGTCCACTGACGCCATCTGCCATTCGCCTGGACCTGCATCAGGTCTTCGGCGCCGCGCTCCACACCGCGCACGACTGCTGCACGATCTTCGCTCATGCATGTGCTCTTCAGAGGCCACCATCCACCATCTGCCACCGACCATCCAGTAAGCGACATGCTTTCACGCGACGAACTCCTACGACTAATCACGGACACGGTTCATCACCCTGCCACCGCCCGAGAGCTCGCGCAGACCCTGCGGATTTCCCGCGAGGAGCGAGCGACCTTCAAGCGGCTCCTGAAGTCCCTTGTCGCTGCCGGCGATCTGCTGCAGATTCGCGGAAACCGCTTTGGGCTTCCGGAGAAGATGGATCTCGTCGTGGGGCGACTCAGCACCAATCCCGCCGGTTTTGGATTCGTCGTGCCTGAGGATGCGCGGCCGGGCGAACGCAAGGACATCTTCATTCCCGCGCTGCATCTGGTGGAGGCGATGCACGGCGACCGGGTCGTGGCCCGCGTGGAGCGACAGACGGAGAAGGGCCTTGAAGGGCGAATCATCCGCATTCTGGAGCGGAGCCAGCAACTCGTCGTGGGCCGATTCGAGTCCGACGAAGCCGGCCTTGGCTTCGTTGTCCCGTTCGACCGGCGAATCGTCACCGACGTGCACGTGCCAACCGGCCAGTGGCAGGCCGTGGAACCTGGCGAGATGGTCGTCGTGGAGATTACTCGCTGGCCGACCGCCACGCGGGGACCGGTTGGCCGGGTCGTCGAGGTGCTGGGTCGCATCGACGAGCCGGGTGTCGATACGCAAATCATCATACGCAAGTACGGCATTCCCGACTCGCATTCCAAGGAGGCCGTCGCGGAAGCGCGCCGCATCGGCGGCGAAGTGCGTGAGCGCGACCTGAAGGGACGCACGGACTTCCGTTCCGTCACGACGGTGACAATCGACGGCGAGCACGCGCGCGATTTCGACGACGCGATCACGATCGAGCGTCTGGGGAATGGCCACTTCTGGCTCGGCGTCCATATCGCAGATGTGGCGCACTACGTCAGAGAGGGAAGTGCACTCGACGAGGAGGCGTACGAACGAGGTACGTCGGTGTACTTCACCGAGCGTGCGGTACACATGTTTCCGTCGGAACTGGCGACCGGCCTCTGCAGCCTGAACCCCCGGGTCGATCGCCTCGTGCAGTCGTGCCTGATGGAAGTCGATGCGCGCGGCACGGTGGTCAGGTACGAGGTGCACGACGGAGTGATTAACAGCGATGAACGGATGACCTATACGGCCGTCGATGCCATCCTGACTTCGCATGACGAGGCGATGACGGCACGGTACCGGAAGCTGGTGCCGATGTTCGAGCTGATGGGCGAATTGTTCGAAGTCCTGCACGATCGCCGCCGGCGCCGGGGCTCCATCGACTTCGACCTGCCAGAGGCGCAGGTCATCCTGTCCGAAGAGGGACAGATTCAGAATATCGTGGCGACTGAACGCAACATCGCGCACCGGCTCATCGAGGAGTTCATGCTTCTGGCGAACGAAACCGTGGCTGCCCATCTCGTGCACCACGACGTTCCTTCACTCCACCGCGTGCACGAAGCCCCTGATCCCAAGAAGGTCGCAGATTTCGAGGCTTTCATCACGACGCTCGGGTACAGCCTGGCGACGTCGGAGCAGACCGTCCGGCCGAAACACTTCCAGAGGCTGATCGACCGCATGCGCGGAACGCCCGAAGAGCGGCCAATCGCGGCGCTGATGCTCAGGACCATGCAGAAGGCGCGGTACGACGCCGCCAGCCTAGGCCATTTCGGCCTTGCCGCGGAGGCCTATACCCACTTTACGTCACCGATCCGCCGCTACCCGGATCTCGTGGTGCACCGCGTGTTGCGCGAGTCTCGCCACGCGGCGATGAGCGAGGCGCGTCGGGAAGAGCTTGATGAGGAGCTTCCGGAGGTTGCGCGCCGCACGTCGGAGATGGAGCGGCGCGCCGACGATGCGGAACGCGAGCTCCTGCAATGGAAAAAGGTCCGATTCATGACGGACAGGGTGGGTGACGAGTACGTTGGGTTCATCACCGGAGTGGCGCCGTTCGGACTCTTTGTCGAACTGGTGGAGCACTATGTCGAAGGCCTCGTGCACATCGCGAGTATGGCCGACGACTACTACCGGTTCATCGAGCAGCAGCACGTGCTCCGGGGAGAGAACACGAAGAAGGTCTACAGGCTTGGGGACAAGGTGCGTGTACAGGTCGTCCGGGTGGACATGGAGCGCAGGCAAATCGAACTCGGGCTCGCGGAGATTCTCGAACAGGTGCGGCGCGAGGAGCGGCCCCGGGGAGTCGTGCGCAGCGCGGTGCGGTCGAAGTCGGACAAGCGGCGAGCAGGTCGTTCAGGTCGCCGGGAACGGGAGGCCGCCCGGACCGGAGGCTCTCCGAAGAAACCCCGACGGGGCAGGGGACGGTAGCCTAGGCGTCAGCTCCGGTTTTCCGTCTCTCGGCGTCCTTGCCGTCGTCTCTCGTCGAGTCCTTGAAGTTCCGAATCCCCTTGCCGATGCCTCGGCCAATCTCAGGCAGGCGGTTCGCCCCGAAGATCAGGATGATGATCGCCAGGATGATCAGAAGCTCCGGGATGCCGATGCGGCCCATATTTCACCTTTGCGTGCACACGTTGCGGGGAACAGGTTACGAGGAGAACGTCGGCGATTGTACCATGCCGGGCAATCCGGAGCGCCCGGTGTGGAACCTGGACCCGAGTTTTACATGAAACACTGGATCGTTGCCGTGGGAACGGCGTGGGGGTCTGGTATCGCTCTGGTCTTGCCAGGCGCATGCCTCGTGGCGCAGGAAGCGGTGGCGCAGTTCTCCTCGCAGGTCCAACTCGTCGAGGTGTACGCCACCGTCACCGACGAGAGGGGACAACTCGTGACCGGCCTGCACCAGAGCGATTTCGAGATCTTTGAAGACGGGGTGCTGCAGCACGTCAGTACGTTCGTTGCTGACGAGTTCCCGTTGACAGTGGTCCTCGGGATGGATCGGAGCTGGAGCATGGCGGGCGAACCCCTACGTCGCGCGAAGGCGGCGTCCATAGCGTTTCTGCGCGCGTTGAAGCCAAATGACCGGTCGATGATTCTGGCGATCTCCAACGAGACGGAAATCATTGCCCCGCTGTCGATGGATCGCCTTTCGCAAACCCGGGCCGTCGAGGCCCTGGATCCGTGGAGTACCACGGCGTTATACGACTCCATCATCGTGGCGCTTGACCATCTCGAGTCTGAGCCTGGTCGCCGAGCGATCGTGATTTTTTCGGATGGCGTCGATCGCTACAGCAGCGCAAGCGCGGCTCAGGTCGCCGAGCGTGCGCGGCGGAGCGACGCGCTGGTCTATCCCATTACCTTCGGAAAGACTCGCTCGCCATTCTTGGCCGAGTTGGCGGCGCTGACGGGCGGAAGGCCGTTCCTCCTGCGCGATTCGAGGGAGCTGGAAAGGACCCTGACCACGATTGCTCGTGAGCTGCGGTACCAGTATCTCCTTGGCTACACGCCTTCGAATCCAATTCGATCGGGACGCCTGGAGCGGCGAACGATTCGTGTGGCGTTGACCGACATGAGGTCGGGCATCCGCGTTCGGGCCAGGGACGGATACACAACCGAATGAGGCACAATGCGAAATGCCCAATGCACGACGCCCGATGCCACATGACCATCCGCTGATTCTGGGACTATTCGACGACTCCGCGTCCGCGGCCGCGGCCGCGCGGGGGTTGAGGGCCCTCGGTGTGCCGCGTGAGGGTGTTTCCATCGTGGCTCGCAGCCATGACGAAGAAGGTGAGCTGGCCAAGGCGTCCGGATCGTCTCCGGGCTCGGAAATCGAGGATTCCCGCACGGCATCGAGGCTCGGAGAGCTCGGTGCCCATCTGATTGCCGCCGTGGCGATCGTGCTTCCCGGGATTGGGCCCATTGTTGCCGACGGTCCGCTTGCAGCCGGACTCGGCGAGGCGGCTGGTCATCTGGCCGGGGGAGTGGCACGGACGCTCGAACGGGCCGGTCTGCCTGCCGAAACCGCCGCCGAGTGGGAGAGTCGAATTCATGACGGTGCCGTATTGACCGGCGCGCATGTCACCGCCGCCCAAGCCTCGGCTGCGAAGGATGTGCTCGCTCGATCTGGAGCGGTTCGAGTGGTGGAGGGGCACTGGCGTGATGCGTGATTCAGTCATGAGGCCTGGCCCTTGGGGAGGCCAGCGTGGCGACGGAGGCGTCCTACCGAAGACAATTGACTGAAGCGCTCGCCGATTGCCGAGGCACTCCTTTTGCAGTTGCGGTGTTTGAACCTGCTCGGGGAGAATGAGCCGAGTCCCTGCTGCCGCAACCATGCCGATTCCTAGTCAGCAGAACACGCCCAATCAGGCGCCTTCCACCGACCATGTGAGCCTTCGTCTCACGGGCTCGCCGGCTGGGGGCCCCTCGTCGCATCTCGAAAAGCAGAAGGCGCGGATGGGCGGGGCGCTCGGCACGTCCATCCTTGCGCACGCGGCGTTCTTGCTCCTCTTCATCGTCTTCATCCGGCTGGTCCCCGAACCTGTACGCAATGCCATCCTGCCTGATTCCCTGCCGGACAACATCGTCTGGCTGGCACGGCCCGGACCTGGCGGCGGTGGCGGTGGTGGGAACAAGATGCCAGACCCGCCCAAGAAGGCAGAACTCCCCGGCAAGGCAAAGGTCTCGGTCCCTGCGATCAAGGAGCCGGAGCCAACCCCTAAGGTCGATGAGCCGCCCGTTGAGGTTCCGCTCTCGATTCCCGCCCAAGTCCAGGCGGCGGATACCACGCCGTCGCCTGGTGTACTTGATTCGTCGAATCAGCAGACCGAGTCAACAGGCAGCGGCACGGGCACGGGAGCGGGTCCAGGACAGGGCTCTGGCCTGGGGCCTGGCACGGGCGGTGGCACCGGAGGCGGCGCGTTCCGGCCTGGCAACGGGGTCGAGGTGCCACGGCTTATCCGCCAGGTGAAGCCGAGCTATACCTCTGAGGCGATGCGTGCCAAGGTGCAAGGCGTGGTGCAGCTGGAGTGCGTCGTGGAGACGGACGGTACAGTGGGGAGCTGTGGCGTCCAGAAGTCCTTGGACCAGGCATTTGGCCTCGACCAGGAGGCCATCCGGGCGGCGCGCCAATGGCGGTTCCAACCTGGTACTCGTTTTGGCGAACCGGTGAGAGTCCTGGTCATTATCGAACTGACGTTCACGCTTCGCTGACGCGGACCGTCAAGGTTTTTCGGGCTGCCTTGTCCCCGGCCTCTCCATGTACGTCCCACACGAAAAAGCCCGGTGAACCGAAGTCCACCGGGCTGAAGAGCGTCGAACGCGTCGAAACGAATTCTAGTACATCCCGCCCATGCCGCCGTGGCCGTGACCGTGACCGCCCTGCATCGGTGCTGGTTCCTTCTCCTCGGGGATCTCAGAGATGAGCGCCTCGGTGGTGAGCAGCAGGGAGGCGATGGACGCGGCGTTCTGCAGCGCGTTGCGAACGACCTTGGCCGGATCGATGACGCCAGCCTTGACCATGTCCTCGTAGACGCCGGTCGCGGCGTTGTAGCCCTCGTCCTGCTTCATCTCCTTGACCTTCGCCACGACGATCGAGCCCTCGGCACCCGCGTTGGTGGCGATGTGCCGCATGGGCTCCTCGATGGCGCGCCGGATGATCTCCATGCCGACCTTCTGATCGCCCTCGAGCTTCAGCTTGTCGAGCGGCTTCGCACCGCGGAGCAGGGCCACGCCGCCGCCGGGCACGATACCCTCTTCGACGGCTGCCTTGGTGGCGTGCATCGCGTCCTCGACGCGCGCCTTCTTCTCCTTCATCTCGGTTTCGGTGGCTGCGCCGACCTTGATGACCGCGACGCCGCCGACGAGCTTGGCGAGCCGCTCCTGCAGCTTCTCCCGGTCGTAGTCAGAGGTGGTTTCCTCGGCCTGCATCCGCAGCATCTTCACGCGTCCCTCGATGGCGGCCGACGTGCCCCCGCCCTCGACGATCGTCGTGTTGTCCTTGTCGATGGTGATCTTCTTGGCCTGACCCAGGTCTTCGACCTTGATGTTCTCGAGCTTGAGGCCGAGGTCCTCGGTGATCGCCTTGCCGCCCGTCAGGACGGCGATGTCTTCCAGCATGGCCTTGCGACGATCGCCAAAGCCAGGCGCCTTGACGGCCGCCGTGTGGAGCGTGCCGCGAAGCTTGTTGACGACGAGAGTCGCCAGCGCTTCTCCGTCCACATCCTCGGCGATGATGAGCAGCGGGCGGCTCATGCGCGCCACCTGCTCCAGCACCGGCAGGAGGTCCTTCATCGAGCTGATCTTCTTCTCGTGGATCAGGATGACGGGATTCTCGAGCACGACCTCCATACGCTCGGGGTCGGTGACGAAGTACGCCGACAGGTAGCCGCGGTCGAACTGCATACCCTCGACAACGTCGAGCGTCGTTTCGAGCGTCTTCGATTCCTCAACGGTGATGACGCCGTCCTTGCCGACCCGCTCCATCGCCTCGGCGATGATTGTGCCGATCGTCTGGTCGCTGTTGGCCGAGATCATCCCGACCTGCGCGACCATGTTGCCCGTCACCGGCCGTGACATCTTCTTGATCTCTTCGACCACGACCTCGACGGCGCGCTCGATACCACGCTTCAGTTCCATCGGGTTGGCGCCGGCCACGACGTTCTTGGCGCCCTCGCGGTAGATCGCCTGAGCCAGCACGGTGGCCGTCGTCGTACCGTCGCCGGCCGTGTCGGACGTCTTGCTCGCGACCTCGCGCACCATCTGTGCGCCCATGTTCTCGAGCGGATCCTTGAGGTCGATCTCTTTCGCGACGGTCACGCCGTCCTTGGTGATCGTCGGGGACCCGAACTTTCGGTCAAGAACGACATTGCGGCCCTTCGGACCGAGCGTGACCTTCACCGCATTGGCGAGCTGGTTGACGCCGCGCAGGATGGCCTGGCGCGATTCCTCGCCGTACGTAATCTGTTTTGCCATGTCTAATTCGCTCCTACTTGCTCTTGAGGATCGCGAGGACTTCGTCTTCGCGCATGATGAGGTAATCCTCACCGTCAATCTTGATTTCCTGGCCGGAATACTTCCCGAAGAGAATCGTATCGCCGTCCTTCACATCGAGCGGCTGACGGGTGTTGTCCTCCTTGACCTTGCCCAGGCCAACGGCGACGACCTTCCCCTGCTGCGGCTTCTCCTTGGCGCTGTCGGGGATGATGATGCCGCCGATCTTCTGCTCGCCTTCGTCAATGCGCTGAACGATGATGCGGTCGTGTAGTGGTCTGACTTTCATCTCTTTCGACTCCAGATGTCCTTGTGTGGTGGCGGGGCCGTCTGGCCCCAGCAGAAACCGTGAAACCGCGGTTGCGCCCTCTGCGAGTTGGCACTCACCGTAGTCAACTGCCAATTCTAGTGGGCGAAGGAAATGAGTGTCAAGCTGGGCAGCGGCAGCAGCGCGCGAGCCCGCTATCGCCGCAGCCGGTACTCGGCGATCTTTCGGCTGAGGGTGTTTCGGTGCATGCCGAGGAGCTCGGCGGCCCTGCAGAGGTTTCCCTCCGCCTTGAGCAGGACATGGGCAATGAAGCGCTTCTCGAACTCCCGCTGGGCGTCGTCGTAGCGAATGCCCTTGGTCACCATCTCGTCAACGAGGTGCTCGAGTTGTTCACGCATCAGGCCAGGCCTCGATTCCCGAGGTTGAGCTCCTCGCCGGTCAGCCGGCGGTAGGCCTCGAGGTACTTCTCGCGGGTCCGATGTATGACAGTCTCGGGCAGCGTGGGGACGGGGGGCTGCTTGTTCCAGCGGATCTGCTCGAGGTAGTCGCGGACGAACTGCTTGTCGAAGCTGGCCTGGGCGCGTCCTGGCGCGTACTGGTCGGCGGGCCAGTAGCGTGAAGAGTCGGGTGTCATGACCTCGTCGATGAGGATGATCGTTCCGTCAGGAGTCAGACCGAACTCAAACTTCGTGTCGGCGAGAATGATCCCCCGCGATTCCGCATGGGCCGCGCCGAACGCATAGAGGGAGAGCGTCAGATCCCGCAGCGTGCTGATGAGCGTTGTTCCCGCTACGCGACCAGCCTCTTCCTCGCTGATGTTCATGTCGTGGCCGCTGGCGGCCTTGGTGGCCGGGGTGAAAATCGGATGGGGCAGCCGATCGGACTCCTTGAGTCCAGGCGGCAGCGCGATACCGCACACGGTCCCTGTTGCCTGGTAGTCCTTCCATCCGGAACCCGAGAGGTACCCTCGCGCCACGCATTCCACTGGTACCGGACTCGTCTTTCGGACCAGCATCGAACGACCGCTCAGTATGGCCTCGTGATCGCGGAAGGGTGAGGGGTACTGCCCTACATCTGTCGTAATCAAGTGGTTGGCGACGATGTGCGTGGTTTGCCTGAACCAGAAGGTCGAGAGCTGCGTGAGGACCAGCCCCTTGTCCGGAATGCCCGAGCCGAGAATGTAGTCGAAGGCGGAGATACGATCGGTCGCAACCATGACGAGGGCGTTACCCGCGTCATAGATGTCGCGGACTTTCCCCCTGAAATTCGGAGGCAGCCCGTCGAGCCGAGTATCAATAAGCGGTGTGGTGAGAGGCACGGAAGGGAACGCGCATCCTACCGGGATTGCGATTGTGCCGCAACCGTACGCAACAGCGCTGGCAGTCGCCTTGGTGGAGCCTGATATATTGTAGGTTCCTCCTGACACTGCCTTTCGTGCGTAATCACATCCGTACGGCGCTTATCTCGGTTCTGGCGATCGCCCTGCTTGGGTGGTTTCTCAGTCACGCGAACATCGCTGCCGTTTGGAAAGCGATGCGCGGCGCGCGGCCTGAACTGATTATCGCGGCGCTCGCCTTGGTCGTCGTGACGTACTGGTGGCGCGTGGTGCGCTGGCAGTATCTGCTCGGGCCGCTGGGGCCCACGCGATTCAGCACCGCGCTCCGGACGACCATCATCGGGTTCGCAGCTTCGTTCTTGCTGCCGGCGCGTGCTGGTGACGTCCTTCGGCCGTACTTGCTCGCGCGGCAGGAAGGATTGAGCGCGATGGCGACATTCGCGACGATCGTCGTGGAGCGGGTGCTGGACCTGATAGCGGTGCTCGCGCTGCTGGCATTTTTCGTCTGGGGGAGCGGTGGCGCCACGTTGCCACCAGCGTTGCTCCGGCCAATTCAAATCTCGGCGGCGGTCGCTGGTCTTGCCGCGGTCGTCCTGATGGTCCTGATGTTCGTGCTTGCTTCACATCCCGAACGAGTTGGCCGGATTGTCTTCGGGCTGAACCGCGTGCTGCCGCATCGTGTCGCACACGCGATGGCCGGGTTCGCCCGGACCTTCGCCGAGGGGCTGGCGGTGGCGCGAACACCCCGCCCACTCGTGATGGCGCTGCTGTGGTCGTTCCCGCTCTGGATTGCGATTGCATTTGAAGCGTGGCTCGTGACCAGGGCGTTTGACATCAACATGTCCTTTGGAGGCAGCTTCCTGCTGCAGGCGCTCCTCGTGATTGGCGTGGCGGTACCCACGCCTGGCGCGGTCGGTGGCTTCCATGAGGCGTACCGGGTCGGGGTCACGACGTTCTTCGGCGCGTCGGACGATACGGCCGTTGGCGCCGCGATCGTGCTGCACGCGGTGTCGTTCGTGCCGGTGGCGATTGTCGGCAGCGTGCTCATGGCTCGCGAGGGTCTCAGCCTCAGGCGCTTGCGCGGGCTGGCGGGCGAAGCGCATCAGGCGGAAACACTGCAGGAGACAGAGAGCGATGAAGTGCCCATTCTGCGGCCATCTGGGCGATAAGGTCGTCGATTCCCGCGAAAGCAAGGAAGGCGAGGTTATCCGAAGGCGCCGCGAATGCCTCGACTGCGGCCGGCGCTTCACGAGCTACGAGCGGATCGACGAGATCCCGTACATGGTCATCAAGAAGGGTGGCACCCGCGAGCGCTTCGAACGGCAAAAGCTGATCTCCGGCCTGCTCAAGGCGTGTGAGAAGCGTCCGGTCAGCGTCGCGGCGCTCGAGGCGGTGGCCGACAAGATCGAATCCACGCTGCAGGAGCGTTCGGAGAAGGAAATGAGCACCGAGGAAGTCGGGGCGCTCGTGATGGACGAACTGAAGCGGCTGGACAAGGTGGCCTACGTCCGCTTCGCTTCCGTGTACCGCCAGTTCCGCGACATCGGGGAGTTCATGAGCGAGCTCAAGGATCTGCTGAACACCAAGGAATAGATCGCTGTGACGCTGCGTCAGGCTTCATCGCCCCCGCCGCCGGCGCCCACGCGGAATGCCGCGCCTCAAAGCCGCACACCATTCCGCGACAACACAGCGCTTCTCGTGGGCGGAATTATCGTACTGCTCGGGCTGCTCGCCGGTCTCCTGGTGCTGGCCAGCCGCTCTTCCACCCTGGCCCCGGCATTTCTCACCGAGTTCGTCCTCTACGCGCTGTCGGCGACGAATCTCACGTTTCTCGTGGCGCTTGTCTTCGTTCTGGCGCGCAATATCGTCAAGTTGGTCGTGGAGCGGCGGCGGGCACTGCCATTTTCGCGGTTTCGCGGGAAACTGGTCGCCCTCCTGATCGGGATGACGCTTATCCCGGCCATGCTGGTGCTGATCGTTGGAGGCCAGCTCATCAGAAATAGCGTCGATCGGTGGTTCAACGCACCGATGGACGAGGTGCTCTCATCCGCCAGCGCAATAGCGGGGGACTACTACCAGGAGCGCCAGCGGCTGGTCACTGCCGAGGCGCAGAAATTGGCGCGGTCTCTCGCGGCCTACGAACTCTCGGACGGCTCCATGGCGATCCGTAATGTGATCGAGTCGGACGTCGCGCAGCAACGCGCGACGCTTGTCGAGGTCTTCCGAGTGGAGAGTGCTCGAGCGACCATCTCGGACTCGGCTTCAGGGGTCGCGCGGCCCGTGCTGCCCGTGGCGAGCGCGTCGGCTCCCACCCTTCCGGCCGGTTACCAGCCGCAGTCCGGACAGCAACTCGCGGCGCGAGCCGCGGCGGCCGCGGTTGAGACACGGACGGTGGAGCAGATTCCGGGTGGCGGCGAAATCGTGCGCAGCGCGGTACCCATCCGCGCCGGGTCGAACGGGCCCATTCGTGGGGTCGTGATCGCGAGTGAGTATTTGACCGGCCAGTTCGCCACCCGTTCGCGCCGCATCACGCAGGCATACGAGGACTACCAGCAACTACGCGTGCTGAAGCAGCCGCTGACCGGTGTCTATCTCTCGTTCTTCCTGATGCTGACGCTGATGATTCTGGTTGGCTCGACCTGGATGGGACTCTATCTGGCGAAGCGCATCACGCGCCCCGTGCAGATGCTCGCCGTGGCGGCCAAGGAGATCGGCGCCGGCCACCTGGAACACCGCGTCGTCCCAGAGACGACCGACGAGTTCGGCTCGCTCATTGAAGCGTTCAACAGCATGGCCGGCGAGCTCGCCGCCAGCCGACGCCGTCTCGAGCGCTCGGCCGTCGATCTCGAGCGGAAACACCGGGACGTGGAAGGTCGTCGACAGTATGTTGAAACCATCCTCGACCGTATCGCGACCGGCGTCGTCTCCATTGACGGCGCGGGGCGCATTCGGACGGCGAACTCGGCCGCGGTGCGACTCCTCGGGATCGATCCGGGAGTTTCCGGGCTCCCGGCGGCAATCGTATTCGGCGGTCCTGATCTGAAGCCGCTTGGGGCGCTGGTGGACGAGGCGTCGAGAACCCGTGAAAACTCGCGCCCGCAGGACGTGACGATTTCGCGAGAGGGCCGTGACTGGCACCTAGCCGTCGTGGCCACCCCGCTCGAACGGGATGATGGCGGCGCCGAGGGGCTTGTGATTGTCTTCGATGACGTGACGCCGTTGATCCGCGCGCAGAGAGTGGCCGCGTGGCGCGAGGTCGCGCGGCGGCTCGCCCACGAGATCAAGAACCCCTTGACCCCGATTCAGCTTTCCGCCGAGCGCATGCGCCGCCACTTTTCCTCGGCGCCAGAGCCGACGCGCGTATTGGTGGACGAGTGTACGACCACCATCGTGGGCGAAGTTGAGTCGCTCAAGGAGTTGGTGGACGAGTTTTCGCAGTATGCCCGCATGCCAGCGCCGAAGTCGGCGCCTACGGATTTGCATGCGCTCCTCGGGGACGCCCTCGGTCTGTACAAGGGGATCTTCACGGATGTGGAGATCATCACCCGGTTCGCCGCGTCTGTGCCCGGGGTATCCGTCGATCCCGAGCAGATTCGCCGGGTCATCATCAACCTCGTGGACAATGCGATCGAGGCGATGGATCAGCGCGGGACGATCGAAATCGAGACGCAATTCGACGCGGCCAAGGATGTCGTACGGATTGTTGTCGCCGATAATGGTCCGGGCATCCCCGCTGCCGAACGCGACAAGCTGTATCTCCCGTATTACTCGACGAAGCGGCGCGGCAGCGGCCTCGGCCTGGCCATCGTCCGCCGCATCGTCGTGGAACACGGCGGGCGGATCACCGTCACGGACAACACACCGCACGGCACGAGGTTCGCCATTGAACTGCCCGCATAGCCGGCTGAGACCAGCCACGGAGGGACGGAGGCACGGAGATCCGTCCTTCGGCGTCAATGCCCGGACTCCGTGTCTCCGTGTCTCCGTGGCCCGTAAGAGCACATGCCATCCCTTCTGATCGTAGACGACGAACCTGGCGTTCGGAGCGCACTCGGCGGCGTGTTTCGCGACGAGGGCTACGACGTGGACGCCGTGGAGAGCGGTGAGGCGTGCCTCGAGCGGCTGACACGGCAGGTGTACGACGTGATCGTGCTGGATATCTGGCTGCCTGGGATGGACGGGCTCGCAACGCTGGCTCGGATGCGCGAGCGGCAGGTCGATGCGCAGGTCGTGATGATCTCGGGACACGGCAACATCGAGTCGGCCGTACGGGCCATCAAGATGGGGGCGTTCGATTTCGTGGAGAAGCCGCTGTCCCTCGAAAAGACCGTGCTCGTGGTGCGCAACGCGATGCGGCAGAGGCGGCTCGAAGCGGAGAACCAGGCTCTTCGCGCGCGCGTGGACGCCCAGTACACGATGGTGGGCGAGAGCTACCTGATGGCTCAGCTCCGCGAGCAGGTCGCGATGGCGGCGCCCACAAACGGGCGCGTGCTCATCTTCGGAGAGAACGGAACCGGCAAGGAGCTCGTGGCGCGGAACATTCATCTGCTGAGCCGTCGCCGCGCCGGGCCGTTCGTCGAAGTGAACTGTGCCGCCATTCCAGAGGAGCTGATCGAGAGCGAGTTGTTCGGTCATGTCCGTGGGGCATTCACCGGCGCGGTGTCGGACAGGCGCGGGAAGTTCGAGGCCGCGCATGGCGGTACGATCTTCCTGGATGAGATCGGCGACATGAGCCTCAAGACGCAGGCCAAGGTGCTGCGCGTCCTGCAGGAGCAGGTCATGGACGCCGTCGGGGGATCGGCGCGTATCAAGGTGGACGCGCGAGTGTTGGCGGCGACGAACAAGGACCTGCCCGTGGAGATCCGTGCGGGGCGGTTCCGCGAGGATCTCTACTTCCGGCTGAACGTGGTGCCGATCTTCGTGCCCCCGCTCCGGGATCGCCAGGAGGACATCCTTGTGCTGGCCGATCACTTCATGGCGATGCTCGCGCGCGAGTACGGCCGGCGTCCGAAATCCTTCGACCCGGATGCGGTGTCGGCGCTGCGGCGATACCCGTGGCCGGGCAACGTCCGCGAACTGAGGAATCTGGTCGAGCGGTTGATGATCATGGTGCCTGGCGATCGGATCGCCGGACGCGATCTGACGTTCCTCGATCAGGGGATGGTGGGAGGAATGGACACCGCCGCGCGGCCCATGCCCGCGAGCTCGACGTCGCTGCATGATGCGCGCGACCAGTTCGAGCGCGACTACATCCTGCGCGCGCTGGCGGTCCAGCAGGGAAACATCTCGCGTACGGCGGACATGCTTGGCATCGAGCGCAGCAACCTCTACCGAAAGATGCGCGGCTTTGGCATTGCGCCGCCACGCCGGATCGACGACGACGAGAACGCGTGAGCCGCGCCGTCAATTCACGACACAGGCCGCACCTGGTGCTGTACTATGAGCACGCGTCGGGCCATAGGCACCGCGTCCGTCGTCCAGCATGGCCGCCAACCTCCATCAAGCAGACATGACAACCTGTTGCGAGCCCTTCGTCCGCGAGGCGCCCGCGAGGCCTACGATTCCTCATGATCGCTCAGGGTCCGAGGTCGGGGTCTCAGCGAGCGTCGTCGGCGGCGGGTCCGCCTGAGTCATGGCGGTTCTCGCGAATGGCCCTTCCGCCGACACGTTTGAATTTGAAGCCCTGCGGTACGCGCGGAACTATCGGCACGCGCTGCGCGCGGAGTTCGCTTCCTCCTTGCGGGGCCGGATAGTAGAGGTTGGTGCCGGTATCGGCCAGATGACCGAACTGCTGGTCCAAGCGCCAGGCACAGGCGGAGTGCTGGCCGTTGAGCCGGACCCTGGATACTGCGAACAGTTCCGTCGGCGTCTGCCGGACCAGCCGCTGATACAGGGGACCGTGGCCGATCTCCCGCGGGATTCGCGCGGAGACTGCGTGGTCAGCATCAACGTGCTCGAACATATTGCCGACGACGAGCGCGAGCTGAGCGAGTACGCGCGTCTGCTGCGCCACGACTCCGGGGTGTTGTGTCTTTTTGTGCCGGCACGCCCGGAGATCTACGCGCCCATTGAAGAGGGCTTTGGACACTTTCGCCGCTACCGCCGACATGAACTGCGCGAAAAGCTCGAGCGCGCGGGTTTCGAGGTCGTCCGCCTTCACTACTTCAACGTGTTCGGGTATTTTGCCTGGTGGTTCAACTTCTGCTTCTTGCGCAGGCGTCACTTCGATGTCGCCGCGGTTCGGTTCTTCGACTCGGCTATTTTTCCCACCGTACACGCGTTGGAATCGAGAGTCGTTCGTCCGCCGTTCGGCCAAAGCCTGCTGGCCATCGCGAGGAGCGTCCGGTAAGGCCGGTGCGCTCGGCGGACTGCTCCCTGCCGATGTGCTGCGTCGTCTCTGCAGCCGCGCTCGAGAAGCGCGGCGAAGCAAGAGGCCCTTCGAGGCGTTCGCCGCGCCCGGCCGTGTAGCCGATGGACAGAGGCGTCGACTATGATTGGGCCACGCGTTACAGGCTCCTATCGACGCCCCGCTCGCAGTGTCTGGCGAGTTTCCTCCTTTACGCGGTGCTCACCGCACTCATGGGCCGCGAGGTGCTGGCGAATCTGTCTACAGCGGTGGCCAATGATGCGGGCGACCCGTTGCTGACCGCGGCGATTCTCCACTGGAACGCCCACCATATTCCATGGACGGAGGCATGGTGGCAGCTTCCGATTTTCTACCCGACGCGCGACACGCTGGCGTTTTCCGAGCATCTGCTCGGCCTGAGTGCAATGGCGGCGCCGATCGACTGGGTGACCGGCAATGCGCTGGTCACCTATAACCTGATTACGCTGCTCACGTTTCCGCTCAGCGGCGCGGCGATGTACCTTCTCGTCTACAGGCTGACCCGCAGTGCGCCGGGTGCGCTCATCGCCGGTTTGGCGTTCGGCTTCGCGCCGTTCCGAATCTCGCAGCTTCCACACATCCAGATGCTCGCGGCGTTCTGGGCTCCTCTGGCGCTGCTTGGCCTGCACGCGTTCCTCGAGTCGCGAAAGGCTCGTTGGCTCGTGTTGTACGGCGCGGCGTGGACGCTGCAATCGATGGCCAACGGTTATGCGCTCGTATTCTTTTCCGTCCTCATTGGTTTCTGGGTGCTCTGGTTTGCTGTCGCACAGCGGCGGTGGCGCGATCTCGGACTGATCGCCGTCGCCACTCTCGTGGCCGCTATCCCGCTTGTGCCGATCCTGTACACCTACGTCGCAGTTCACGATCGCCACGGTTTCGTGCGGGGCCTCGACGAGATCCGGACGTTCAGCGCGGATGTCGCGGCTGTCCTCTGCGCGCCGCCGGCGCTGACGTTCTGGGGCTGGATTCGTGTGGCGTGCCGGGCGGAAGGAGAGCTGTTTCCTGGAGTCGGGCTGTTTGCGTTGAGCGCCGCGGCGCTGATTGGTGTTCTCGGCTTCCGGCAGGCGATGGCGGTGCCACGTTCGCCGAGGGCTGTCACATTCATTCGCCGGCTGCTGCTGGTTGGCGCCGGGGTGAATGCGGCGGTGATTCTGTCGGTCGTCGTCGGCGGGCCGTGGAGCATGGACTGGGGATGGTTCCACGCGTCGGCAGCCTCGATTCGCAAGCCGACGCTGTCAACCCTCGCAGGCCTCTTCGGCGCCCTGATCCTGGCGCCCGGAGCGTGGGCCGCGGTGAAGCGCGCATCGCCAAACGGCTTCTACTTGTTTGCGGCACTCGTAGCGTGGCTGCTGGCGCTCGGTCCAACCATCACGCTGATGGGAGAGCCGACGGGCTTCACAGGTCCCTTTGCCTGGCTCCTGGCGCTCCCAGGGGCTGAGGGACTGCGCGTGCCGGCACGCTTCTGGCTCGTGAGCGCTATCTCACTCTCGGTTGCCGCCGGGCTGTTCGTCGCAGATGCGCTGGCCCGACGCTCGCGTGCCGTCATGGCGACGGCGCTGATCCTGATCGGCAGTGTCGTGGCAGCCGATGGCTGGGCGACGATCGGCGTACAGCCTGTGCCGCCTTCGGCGCCTGATCCCACGGTGCTCGAGGGCCAGGTCGTGATGGAGCTTCCTGTCGCCACCTATCGCGACATCGCCGCGCAATGGCGGGCCATTACTGGAGGGTGGACGGCGGTCAACGGGTACAGTGGATTCGGGCCGAGTTACTACCTCGCGCTGGTCAATGCGGGACGCTTCGAGGAAGACACCTCGTTCATCCCCTTCCAGCGCGACCACGAGCTGCACGTCATTGTGCCGAGGGACGAGCTGCGTATGATTGCCCTGGTGGAGCGTCAGCCTGGCGTCGTCAAGACGGCTGAAAATACCTGGGCCCTGCAGTACCGTCTGCCGAAGCGGTCATCCGCGGCGTTTGTGGAGCCTGGACCGGCGGTGCCGATTGCCGGGACGGAATCCGGCTGCAACGCGGGGGCGATAGGGCTGGCGTTCGACCGTGACGAGACAACGCGTTGGGTGTGCCCTCCGATTGGCGTCAGCCAGGAGCTCACGATCGATCTCGGCGAGGCGACGACCATCGGCGCCTTCGTCCAGGGAATGGGGAACTTTTGGTGGGAGGCCCCACGGGCTTTGACGATCGACACGTCACTCGACACGCAGACATGGCAGGAAGCCTGGAAGGGCAGTGTACTCGCGCAGGTGATTGAAGGTGGGATGCGTGACCCGAGGTCGCTTCGTATCATCGTGCCGTTCCAATCCCGTGAAGCGCGATACCTGAGGGTTCGGATTCAGGAAGCGGACCCGGGATTCTATTGGACGATCGCCGAAGCCGAAGTGCGGCGGCCGGCGCCCTGACCGCGCCCGCGGGGGGGTGAGGATGGGCTACGCGAGCCGGCCCGTCTCGGCCTCGAGTAACGACCAGCACCTCGCGCCGAGCGTGTTTTTCCATGCGGCGTAGACGCCGGACAGTTGCGCGCGAAACGGCGCGGAGTCCACATCATTGAACGCCAGGCCATGGCCCGCCATGGTGCCCCGCGCGGCCGTATTGGCTTTTTCCTGGTCCAGGCGCTGAAGGCGGACTGCCTTGGTCGCCTGACGCTCGATGACCGCCCTGATATCGAGCGGAATACGATTCCACGCCGCCTGGTTCGCGAGCAGGTTGAACCCGGACCACATGTGGTTGGTCATGCTCACGTACTTCATGACTTCGTAGTGCCTGAAAAGGTCCATGTAGGCGAGGGGATTCTCCTGGGCATCGACGGTGCCGGCTTTGAGCGCGGCGTAGATGCCACTGCTGTTGACGGTGACGGGTTCGGCTCCAAAGGCACGGATGATGTCGTCGAACATCTTGCCGTCGGGCACACGCACCTTGAGGCCAGCGAGATCAGCGGGAACCCGGATCGGCCGCGTCCGGCCGGCGATCTGCCGCATTCCGTTGTCGAATGTGCCAACCGCGAAGCCGACAATGCCCTTGGCCGCCATTTCCCCGCGAAGATACGTTCCGAGCGGGCCGTCGATTGCCGTGTGGGCGTGGGCCGCGGAACGGAACGCGAACGGGACCTGCTGCACGTTTGCGGCCGGTACGACGTTGCCAAGGATGCCGCCCATCAGCGTGAAGAACTCAATCTCGCCTGAGACGAGCATCTGCAGCACGGCCGGGTCGCTGCCGGGGTTCTTGTTGTTCTCGGGGAAGACCTGTGTCTCGACGCGTCCTCCGGTCTCTTCGCGGATGGCCGCCCACATCTCTATCATCCGCTGGTGCAGCGGGCTCGCAGCGGTCTGGTTGTGGTACTGGGAGAACCGAAAATCGGGTGTGCGCTGACCGCGTGCGAGGATCGTCATCGATCCGATCGTGGCTGCGGTGAGAAACGACCGGCGACTCAACTCCCGTGCATGCGTCATGATGTGCTCCTCGCGGACTCGGGATACTTTACATCGGCCGCTGCCTGAGCCTCTCCTCGAGCAGCTGGGTGCTGTCAAAAGCCGCGAGCTGCAATGCCTGTACGGTGGTTCCCGCCAACGCGGCGGCGGGAACCAGTCCGACGACTTCACTCTCCAGTACGGCGACTCCACGCGTGGCTGCTTCCCGCGCGACCGCCTCGAACACCTGGCGCATGGACGTCTCCCTGTAATTGGTGAGGTTCATCGAGACCTGCACGATGCCGCGGCTCTTGAGCGCAACGCCGATCGCTTTCACGAAGGGAAGGCCTCCGCCGCTGTGGCGCACGACGGCGGCGATTGCCTTGGCGATGTCGAGGCGATCGGTGGCCAGGTTGATGTTATAGGCGATGAGCAGCCCGCGGGCGCCGATTGCCACGGCGCCGGCGCTCGGGTGCGGAGACGGGGGACCGTAGTCGGGCTGCCAGTCGGGGGACGCCATCTTCGTGGCCAACCCTTCGAATTGGCCACGGCGGATGTCCTCGAGGCGGCGACGCGAAGATCCGGACGCGGCTTCTTCGTACAGGAATACCGGCAGCTGGAATCGGCGCGCCACTTCGGAGGCTGCTTCTTTGGCCAGCGCCACGCAGTCGGCCATCGTCGCACCCTCGAGGGGCACGAATGGAACCACGTCGACCGCGCCGATGCGAGGATGCTCCCCGGTGTGCGTTCGCAGGTCGATCGCCGCGATCGCCACCTCGAAGAGTGCAAGCACCGCCTCCTTCAGCGCGGCGGCTTCGCCCACCATGGTCAGCACCGAGCGGTTGTGCGACGGATCGGACGACACGTCGAGCAATCGAACCCCCACGACGCCTCGGACCGCTAGCGCGATGCGTTCGACGACCTCGGGACGTCGTCCCTCGCTGACGTTAGGCACGGATTCAATTAGGGCCATCGGCTGTTTGTACCACGACCACCCCTCCAGACCGGCGGGTGCCGCCGGGCGCAATTCGTTGACCCCAAGAGGAGGTTGCTCGATAATCGCTGCACCGATACCGCCGACCAAGTCACCAATGTCCGAACCGCTGCGCACCGATTCCGTCCAGGCGCCGGGTCCTTCCGGCGCCGCCGATCGTGCCGCTCGCGTTGAGCAGTTTCTGCTCTCCGGCCTCGACTGCTATTTCGCCGGCCAGTACGAACAAGCCATCAATGTCTGGACGCGCGTGGTGTTTCTCGATCGAGGGCATGGCCGCGCTCGTGCGTATATCGCGCGCGCCCGCGCGGCGATGGCTGAGCGGCAGCGGGAATCCGAGGAGGTACTTCACAGAGGCGTCGCGGCGTACGACGAGGGCGACATCGCCGCCGCCCGCGACTTGCTGACCAAGGCGGTCGAGGATGGGGGGACGGCGGACGAGGCCATGGTGTTCCTCGAGCGGCTGAATCGCGTGACGGCTGTTCGCTCTGTTCGGGAGACCGCCCCGCTGCCGTCGAACCGTCCGCCGGGCGCGCCTGAGAAGCTGGCTCGGCGCCAGCGCCCGTCGATCTTGCTGTGGTTCATCGCGGCTATTGTCGTCGGCGGAGTCGCGTTGGGGGCGGCACCGGTGCTCTCGTGGCTGATGGATTTCCCAGCCGCTGCGGGTGCGCCCGGGCTGCAGGAGGCCAAGCCGGAGCCGTTGCCGATTGTCCGGACGTCCGATGCCTTGCTGGCCCGCGCCCGCGCCCTTCACGCTGGTGGGCATCTCCGAGATGCACTGGGCTTGCTCGATCGCATCGACATCGGCGATCCGATTCGAGGGGAAGCCGACCGAGTACGCGCCGACATTCAACGCGATCTACTTGCCACGGCGACGCCGCAGCCGCTCGTGCCACCTAGGGGGGAGCCCGGTCGATGAAGTGTCCCAAGTGTGACTACCTGGGATTTGAAACTGGTGACCGGTGCAAGAATTGCGGCTATAACTTCTCGCTCATCCCCCCCCACGCGCCACCATCGTCGGACCCGACGACACTGCCGGAACCTGATGTGTTCCTGCAGGATCTCGACAGACCTGAAGGGATCGGGTCAGGCACCGAGGTCTGGCTTGATCGCGTGGACGAGACGCTCCCGCCCATAGACATCGGCGCTATTCAACCGCATTCGGATGTGGCCGTCCTTCCGGACCTGTCGATGTTGTCTCCAACATCCGGGGCGCCTGCGATGGTGAGGCCGGGGACGTCGCGCCGCGAGATTGGAAGTGCCGGGCCCACCCGCGCCGAGCGCCTGACGGCGCACCAGACGCCCGTAGTCGCGTTGCCCCTCTTCGGGCAAGGTTCTGAGGGGGATCAGGAGCCTCTGATCAAGGTGCCGCGCGCTCCACGCCCGCCGCTGTCGGTTCGCCGTACGCCCGATACGCCGCGGCTCCGCGCCGTGGCGAAGCCACAGTTGCCGAGGTCGCAACCCCGGCACGAATCGGAACCCGAACCATCCTTTCCTGAGCTGGCGATCACCCCGGCGGATGGCGAACCACCGGCGATGGAGAGTCCAGCTTCTCGCGGGTTGGCGCTGGGTGCAGGGACAGTGGAACCGGGCTCCGCGGCTCGCCGACTCGCTGCGGCCGCGATCGACGTCGCCATTCTGCTGATGATCGATGCGGCGGTCGTTTACTTCACTCTGCGCATGGCGGCACTCACGACCGGAGACTGGGCTCTGTTGCCCAGACTCCCGCTGGCGACGTTTCTCGTGCTGATCGCGCTCGCGTACCTCTGCGCTTTTACCGCCATCGGAGGCCAGACCATCGGCAAGATGGCCGTTCGCATTCGAGTCGTCACAGACGGCGAACCGGTTCCGGCCGCTGGACAGGCGGTACGGCGGACGCTCGCGGCGGTCCTCACGGCGGCGACGTGCGGCCTCGGCTATCTGCCGGGGCTCTTCGGCGATCGCCGTGCGCTTCACGACCGCCTGGCACGCACCCGCGTCGTGTCGGCCTGACTCGGCATCCCGGCACACCGTCATGAATCGAATCGGGCTGTTCATCGCCACGTGCGGGTACATTGGTTACGTACCGGTTGCGCCGGGGACCTTCGGCTCGGCAGCAGGTCTTGCCGTCTTCTATGCCGTCAGGGCCACCGGATCGGTGGAAGCGGAACTCGCCTTGATTGGCCTGCTCTTCGCGCTCGGCATCTGGAGCAGCAACGTGGCCGAACGTCACTTCGGCGGTGTCGACCCCGGTCCGATCGTGCTGGATGAAGTCGTCGGCATGCTCATCACGCTCGCCCTGCTCCCGGTCAATGCCTACGGCGCCCTGACGGGTTTCGTGCTGTTCCGCATCCTCGACGTGTTCAAACCTTGGCCGGCAGGCCGGTTCGAGCGTCTGCCTGGCGGCCTGGGCGTCATGGCGGATGACGGGATGGCCGCCCTCTACGGCAATCTTGTCATGCGCGCGCTCGTCGCCTTCTTTCCAGGCTGGCTCGCATGAGGCCGCTCTCGCGAGCGGCCATTCTTGCCGTCGGCAGCGAGCTGCTCACCCCGTTTCGCACGGACACCAACTCGCTGCACATCACGGCGCAGCTCAACCGGCTGGGCGTGGACGTGATGTTCAAGAGTGTCGTGGGCGACGATCGAGATGAGCTCCTGCATGCCGTCCGGGCGGCGCTCGATCGTGTGGATCTCCTGGTCTGCTGTGGCGGTCTTGGGCCTACCGACGATGACGTCACGCGTGATGTCGTAGCGAAAGCGCTCGGGCGAGACGTGCGCGAGGACCTTGGCATGACCGAGCGCATTCGAGCGCGGTACGTGGCGCGGGGCTTCGCGATGCCGATGCCGGAGATCAATCGGCGGCAAGCGATGGTGCCGACTGGTGCGCGCGTGATCGAGAATAGGTATGGGAGCGCTCCTGGCTTATGGCTGGAGGAGGGAGACCGCGTCGTGCTCCTGCTGCCAGGTCCTCCAGGGGAGCTCGGGCCGATGCTGGCAGCCGTGGTGGACAGCCTGCTCATGGAGCGTGTGTCCGGAACGGCGATCGTACGTCGCAGCATCAAGATGACGGGACGGATCGAATCACGGACCGAGGAGCAACTTCGGCCGTTGTACACGGAGTGGAGCTCGGCCGCCGTGCCTGTCTCTGCGACGATCCTGGCGGCGCTCGGACAGATCGAGCTGCACCTGTCCGCCCGCGGCCCTGCGGCCGCGGCATCCGAGGCGGCGCTGTCGGCCGCCGTTCGGCAAGTGGTCGCCGTGCTCGGCGGTGACGTGTTCAGCACGGAGGGGCACGAACTCGAAAGAGTGCTGGGTGATCTGCTCGTGGCGCGAGCACTGCGCATCGCGGTGGCCGAGTCCTGCACAGGGGGACTCATTGCGTCACGACTCACCGACGTCCCCGGCAGTTCCCGGTATCTCGAGCGCGGTGTGGTGGCATACAGCAACGAAGCGAAGACCGAGTTGCTCGGCGTGAACGCCGACATCATCGCGGAGCACGGTGCGGTGAGCGAGCCGGTGGCGCTCGCCATGGCCAATGGCATCCGGTCCCGCGCCCGCGTTGATGTCGGTGTTGGTGTGACGGGCATCGCGGGGCCAGACGGCGGGACACCAGAGAAGCCGGTGGGCACCGTTGTCGTGGCGGCCGCGACGGCAGACTGGAGCCGCTCGCGCGTGTTCCACTTTGCCGGGGATCGGGCGCAGGTGAAGTTCCAGGCGTCCCAAGCCGCGCTCGACATGGTCCGTCGTATGCTGTCGTAGAGGCGAATTCTGGAAGAGACCCTCGCTGTCACGCTCGCCTATGTCGTCGGTTCCGTACCGTTTGCCTTCTTGCTGGCTCGGCGTCGCGGTGTCGATCTGCGCAGTGCGGGCAGTGGCAATATCGGGGCGACGAATGTGCTTCGGACAGCCGGTGTCAGAAGTGCCGTGGTCGCGATGTGCCTGGACGCTCTGAAAGGACTGTTGGCTGTACTCGTGGCCCAGCGATTGACGTCGGGGCCGGCGACACCCGTGGCCGCGGGATTGGCGTCGGTCATCGGCCATATCTATCCCGTATGGCTGGGGTTCCGTGGTGGGAAGGGAGTCGCCACGGCGGCAGGCGTCTTTGCCGTCTTGGCCCCGACTGCGCTGGCGGTCGCCAGTGCCGTGTTTGTCGCGGGCGTATGGACCACCCGTTACATCTCAGCGGGGTCCGTGGCTGGCGCCACCGCGCTTGCGGTGACTGCCGCGGCCAGCGGCGCGGAGCCGGCCGTGGTGGTCGGTTCCATTGTCGCGGCGCTCATCATCGTCCATCGCCACCGCGCGAACCTTGCACGGCTTCTCTCCGGCACGGAGCGCCGGGTAGGGCAGCGGCTGTTCTAGGCGTGCCATGAAGGGGCGCCCTGCTGGAGGTCGTTATTCGTAAGGTCGCCGTACTTGGTTCGGGAGGCTGGGGTACCGCGCTCGCCGTGCACCTCGCGCGAACCGGCCATGACGCCGTGCTTTGGGGAAGGGATCCCGTCCTGGTCGCCGACATGCGTGCCCGGCGGGCGAATGCCGTGTACCTGCCGGGCATCACGTTTCCCGATCGGCTGCGCGTGACGGCGGACATGGTCGAGGCGACGAACGGTACTGAGATTCTCGTATCCGCCGTCCCGTCGCACGGTACGCGTGGCGTGCTGAGGAGCGCGGCGCCGTACGTTCGTCCTGGCACGGTCGTCGTGAGCGCCACCAAGGGGCTCGAGCAGGACACGCTGTACCGGGTATCCGAAATTATCGAACAGGAACTCGGGGGCGTGCGGATTGGAGTGCTCTCCGGTCCGAGCTTCGCGCTAGAGATGGCGCGCGAGCTGCCGACGGCCGTGTCGATTGCCTCAACTGACGCCGGCGTCGTCGAGATTGTGCAGGAGGATTTCCGCGCGCCATCGTTTCGTCTCTATGGCACGACTGACGTCGTTGGCGTCGAGATCGGAGGCGCGCTGAAGAACGTAATTGCCATTGCCGCCGGCGTCACCGAGGGCCTTGGACTCGGACATAACGCGCTGGCCGGTCTCATCACGCGTGGACTCGCCGAGATCGCGCGCCTGGCGTTCGCGGCCGGGGCTCAGCGTGAAACATTGGCCGGACTGACCGGGCTTGGCGACCTCGTGCTGACCTGCACGGGGTCACTCAGTCGAAACCGGCACGTTGGTGTCGAGTTGGCGCGCGGCCGTTCGCTGCGAGACATCCTTGCGGGGATGAAGATGGTGGCAGAGGGCGTGAGGACCACGGATGCCGCGCTGGCCCTCGGCGCCAGGCACGGCGTGGAACTGCCCATTACCGGTCAAGTGGCGGAATTGCTCGCAGGTCGAAAGGACGCCAGGACGGCGCTGTACGATTTGATGCTGCGGCCGCAGCGTGCCGAAGTTGGGTAGCGAATGCAGGTGGTGAATGGTCCTGGCAAGAGGCCGGCGTTTCGGGATCTGGGGTTTGGGAATTGAGTGTTCTGGATCGACTTCGTAACAGCCTGAACCGCACGAAGCAGCAGATCGTCGGCCGGTTTGAAAGCCTCATCCATCAAGCGGACTCCGAAGAGCGCCGGAGCAGACCGGTTGACGTCGATACGATTGAGGCGCTCGAGGAGCTGCTGCTTTCGGCTGATATCGGCGTTGCCGCAACGAGACAGATTGTCACTGCCGTTCAGGGCCGGGCGCGGACGGGTGAGAGCCTGCGCGAATTGGTGCAATCAGAGATCCGCCGGATCTTTGATGCCGTCGAGACACGCCCCGCCGTGACCCTTCACCCGAATGTCACGCTCATTGTCGGTGTGAACGGAACCGGGAAGACGACGACGATTGGGAAACTCGCGAATCTGCTGAAGAAGTCGGGACAACGTCCCCTCGTCTGCGCGGCGGACACGTTTCGCGCGGCGGCTGTCGAGCAACTCGAGATCTGGGCGACGCGCGCCAACGTTGAGATCGTGCGGGCGAAGGACGGTGCCGACCCGGCTGCCGTGGTGTTCGAGGCCATTCAGACTGGGAAGGCGAAAGGCTGTGACCCGATTCTGGTGGACACCGCCGGCCGGTTGCACAACCGCGTGAATCTGATGAACGAGCTCGACAAGATCCGCCGCGTGGCAGCCAAGGCCATGGAAGGAGCGCCGCACGATGTTCTCCTCGTCCTGGACGCCACGGTCGGCCAGAACGGCGTCCAGCAGGCGCGTGAGTTCACGAACGTAGCCGGCGTGACCGGCATCGTTCTGACAAAGCTAGACGGCACTGCAAAGGGCGGGGTCGCGGTAGCCATCGCGCACGATCTCAAGCTGCCAATCCGCTATGTCGGTGTGGGCGAGGGAATCGACGACCTTATCCCATTCTCCGCCGCTGACTACGTGGACGCGCTCTTCGAGGAGAAGGGGTAGCGCCGTGGGCGACGATGCGCGGTGGATGCGGCGTGCGCTGCTCCATGCGCGGCGTGGCCTTGGCAGGACGACGCCCAACCCCGTGGTTGGCGCGTGCATCGTGACGGCCGAGGGCGTGGTGGTTGCTGATGGCACGCATGAGCGGGCAGGGGCCGCGCATGCCGAGATCAATGCACTGACCAGGGCCGGAGAGCAGGCGCGCGGCGCCACTATGTACTGCACTCTCGAGCCCTGTGCCCATGTCGGGCGCACGGGTCCCTGCGCGGATCGCATTATCGCCGCCGGCATCCGTCGCGTGGTCGCGGCGATGGAGGATCCGTTCGAGCTGGTCAGTGGGCGCGGATTCGCGGCACTCCGCGACGGTGGTGTCGAAGTGGTTGTTGGTGTCGAGCGAGCCGCGGCCACGCGTCTGAATCTTCCGTTCATGACGTCTGTCCTGAAGGAGCGCCCCTTTGTCATCCTGAAGGCGGCAACGACGCTGGACGGACGGATCACCGCTGCGCGTGGGCGTCGTACGCCGCTCACGTCCGTGCCGGCCCTGCGGCATGCCCACTACGTACGGGCCCAAGTGGACGCCATCGCGGTAGGGTCGGAGACGGTCCTGGTGGATGATCCGCTGCTCACGGCGCGCGAGGTTTACCGAGAACGCCCGTTGACGCGGGTGATATTCGACCGTCGCCTTCGGACGGCGCCATCGGCCCGCCTCCTTTCCACCCTCGCCACCGGACCGGTGATAATAGTCACGTCCCCCGAAGCCGCACGGGCACAGGGGGGGCGCCGCAGCGCGCTCGAGCACGCGGGGGCCACGATACTGCTGGTCGGCGAGCGGAGCATCGGGAGCGCTCTGCGGAAGCTCGTCGGGTTTGGCATTCAGAGCGTGGTTCTTGAAGGGGGCGCGGGCGTGCACGGTGCGGCGTGGGACGAAGGCGTAGTGGACGCGGTCCACCTCTACGTGGCGCCACTCACCGCGGGGCCCGCAGGCGTTCCATTCTTGGAGGGTCGGTCATTTTCAACTTCGGCGCTCGCGGATCTGTCGGTGACGCCGCTCGGTCCCGACGTACTGTTTGAAGGATATGTTCACGGGCCTCATTGAAACCGTCGGCCGCGTCAGCGGATTGAAGGCCATGGCGGCTGGACTCGAGCTTCGAGTGCGGACAGAGCTTGCCGCCGATCTGTTGCCCGGTGACAGCCTTGCGGTCAACGGTGTATGTCTGACGGCTACCGTTGCGCGGGATGGCGAGGTCCATGCCGACGTCGGGCCGGAGACGGCGCGCATCACGACGCTGGGGGCGCTGCAGCTGGGTCAATCGGTGAACCTGGAACGGCCGATGCGTAGCGATGGCCGTTTTGGGGGTCATTTCGTGCAGGGCCACGTGGATGCGACCGGGCGGATCGAGAAGATCCGCGATGACGGCGACTCCCAGTGGGTGACAATCGGGCTTCATCCCTCGCTGGCTCCTTACGTGATTCAGAAAGGCTCCATCGCGGTGGACGGCATCAGCCTGACTGTCGCGGAGTTGGGTCACTCGCAGTTCGACGTGATGGTCGTGCCGTTCACCTGGACGCACACGAACCTGGCGACGCTTCACGTGGGCGATCGCGTCAACCTCGAGGCCGACATGGTTGGCAAATATGTGGCGCGGGCCGCAGAGCTCGCGATTCGGACGACGTGATGAATGACGACATGAAGAGAGCTCCGCGCGGTCGCATTCGCATTGCCAAAGGCGCCCGCAGAAAGGGACCCTTCGCCACCATCGACGAGGCCGCCGCGGCGATTCGCGCGGGCCGGATGATCATCGTGGTGGACGATGAGGACCGCGAAAACGAGGGCGATCTCACCATGGCGGCGTCAGTCGTCACGCCCGAGGCGATCAATTTCATGGCCCGGCATGGTCGCGGCCTGATCTGCCTGGCAATGATGCAGGAGCGGCTCGAGCAGCTCGACATTCCGCTCGAGGCGAGCGACAGCGTCTCGCGACGCGACACTGCCTTCTGCGTGTCGATCGACGCGCGTGATGGGACGAGCACCGGCATCTCGGCTGCGGATCGGGCAAGAACCGTGAAGGTGGCGATTGCACCGGGAACGACGCCGCGCGACTTGGAGCGGCCCGGGCACGTATTTCCGCTCAGGGCTCGTCCGGGTGGCGTGCTGGTGCGCGCGGGCCACACCGAAGCCGCCGTGGACCTGGCGCGGATCGCAGGACTCGATCCAGCGGGAGTGATCTGCGAAATCATGAACGACGATGGGACGATGGCGCGGGTGCCGGAGCTCACGAAGTTCGCGAAGAAGCACGGTCTGCTCATGATTACGATTGCGGCGCTCATCGAGCACCGCATGCGAACGGAGCGCCTCGTGGTTCGCGTCGCCACCGCAGATCTCCCCACCGAATATGGCGCCTTCAGGATCCACGCGTACCAGAATCAGCTGAACAGCGAGCAGCACGTGGCGCTCGTGTGTGGTGACATCGGCGACGGCAGGAACGTACTGGTTCGCGTGCATTCCAGTTGTCTCACCGGCGACGTGCTTCACTCGGCGCGGTGTGACTGCGGTGCGCAACTCGACGCCGCGATGGGCCGGATTGCCGAAGAAGGGCGGGGTGTGTTGCTGTACCTGAACCAGGAAGGGCGCGGGATTGGCCTGGCCAATAAGATCAGGGCGTACGAGCTTCAGGATCAGGGGTTCGACACCGTCGAGGCGAACGAACGGCTGGGATTCAAGCCGGACCAGCGTGACTACGGGATCGGGGCGCAGATTTTGGGCGATATCGGAGTCAAAACGATGCGATTGCTCACGAATAATCCCCGGAAGTTCGTTGGACTGCATGGGTACGGGCTGGCGGTGTCGGATGTCGTGCCGCTCGAGATCCCGGCTGGAGAGCACACCCGCCGGTACCTGAAGACCAAGAAGGACAAGATGGGCCACAAGCTGTCCGGGGTGTAGACCAGCCGGTCAAACTCGCCTAAGATAACGGTTTGCGGCCGTTGGGTTTAGCCCCGTAGTGGGGGTATGCCTTGCACGGGTCGCCGGCCGTCCCCAATGTTCGACTCGCTCAGCACCCGCATCCAGGGCGTTTTCCAGTCGCTTCGCGGCGAAGTGCGGCTGACGGAGGCGCAGGTCGAGGGGGCGCTTGGCGAGATTCGGCTGGCGCTGCTCGAAGCCGACGTCAACTTCAAGGTCGTCAAGGCGTTCGTGGACAAGGTCCGCGACCGGGCGATGGATCAGGAGGTCTTGCGCAGCCTGACGCCGGGCCAGCACGTCACCAAGATCGTCCGTGACGAGCTGCTTGCGCTCTTCGGGGAGTCGGAGGGTGGTCTGCGGAAGGTCGCCCCTAAGCCACGGGTGGTGATGCTCCTCGGACTGCAGGGATCCGGCAAGACCACGACGTCGGGCAAGCTGGCGCTGTGGTTGAAGCGGCAGGGCCGACACCCGATGATGGTGTCCACGGACGTGCGACGGCCGGCCGCGATCGCGCAGTTGTCGGTGCTGGCGGAACAGGCCGGTGTTCGAGTGCATGCGCCGGAGTCCATGGATCCGGTATCGCGTGCCAGGGGCGCACTGGCTGAGGCGAAAGCCACCGGGCTCGATACCGTCATCGTCGATACAGCGGGGCGCCTGCACATTGACGATGACCTGATGGACGAGCTGCAGGCGATCAAGGAAGCCGTGCAGCCGACGGACCTGCTGTACGTCGCCGATGCGATGACAGGGCAGGATGCCATCAAGAGCGCGGGCGAGTTCAACCGCCGCATCGGTGTGACCGGCGTGGTGCTGACCAAGCTCGACGGCGATGCGCGTGGCGGCGCGGCGCTCTCGGTGGTCTCTGTAGTCGGTGTGCCGATCGCCTTTGTCGGTAGTGGCGAGCGGCTCGAGGATCTCGAGCTGTTCCATCCCGACCGGATCGTGTCGCGGATGCTCGGCATGGGCGACGTGCTGTCGCTCATCGAGAAGGCCGAGCAGGCGATTGATCAGGACGAGGCGCAGCGGCTGGAGGAGAAGCTGCGGAAGAACCAGTTCACGCTGGACGACTTCCGCACTCAATTGAAAGCGATCCGGAAAATGGGGCCGCTCGAGAGCATCCTTGGGATGATCCCGGGGATGGGCAACCTGAAGCAGGTCGCCGACAACAAACCGGACGAGAAGCAGATGGGCCGGGTGGAAGCGATCATCGGGTCGATGACACCAGGCGAGCGCCGCGACGAGTCGATGATTGGCGGCAGCCGTCGCAAGCGAATTGCGATGGGAAGCGGCACCTCGGTTGAGGAAGTGAACCGTCTCCTCAAGCAGTTCCGCGAGATGAAGCGCGTCTTGCAGATGATGGGACAGGGTGGGATACCGGGCCTGGGGATGGGCAAGGGCATGCCTCAGGTGCCGATTGGTGGCCTTCGACAGGGCTCCGGCCACGGCGGCGACGGATTCGGGATGCCGGGTAAAAAGCGAAAGAAGGGCGGGCCCTGGGGCCTGATCAAAACGAGGTAGAGATGCTGTCGATTCGTATGACGCGCGTGGGCTCAAAGAAGAAGCCCTATTTTCGGGTCGTGGTGGCCGAGGCTCGGTCGGCAATCCAGAGTGACGTGATTGAGAATCTGGGTACGTATGACCCACGCGCCAAGCCGGCGCAGGTGGCCATCAACAAGGAACGTGTTGAGCACTGGCTCAGGGTTGGTGCGAGGCCATCGGATTCGGTGCGCACGCTGCTCGCAAAGTACCTGACACGCGACCTGTCGAAGGTCGAAACGCCTGTCGCGGAAACCGGCGTCGCGTAGATGGCGGCGCCGGACGACGCGAGGTCGGGGAGCCCTCTGCGCGAAGTGGTCGAAGTGATTGCGCGCGCCCTGGTGGATAAGCCCGATTCGGTGAGAGTGACCGAGACGGAGCGTCGAGGAATGACTGTACTGGAGCTCACGACCGCACCAGGCGACATGGGCAAGGTGATTGGGCGCCAGGGACGCACGGCAGCGGCGCTGCGGACGCTGGTGGCGCTGGCGGCGGAGCAGCACGGCGCGCGCGTGCACCTGGACATCAGGGATTGAAGGTGGGGCGAACCCCGCCGGGTTCGTCAGGTGATTCGAGCGTATCGACGGACGGGGGGCATTCCGAGCTTCTCGGCGGATGAGAGAGCTCTCTCCACTGAACGATGACGAGCTGGGACGACATGGTGCTGGTCGGGCGGGTCGCTCGGCCTCACGGCCTGAAGGGGCACGTTGCCATCAATCCTGAAACCGACTTCGTCGAAGATCGGTTTGCGCCAGGTTCGACGATGTGGACGAGATCCGCGGCGGGTGAGGAAGCGCTGACGATCGGCGCTTCGAGAGTCCAGGCGGGAAGACCGATCGTGGCCTTCGAAGGCTTCGCACGGATCGAGGACGTGGAGCGGTTGGCGGGCCAGGAACTTCGGGTGCCAGAAGGGACGCTTCGGGCGCTGGGGCCTGGGAGGTATTACGAGCATCAGCTCGCGGGTTGCGCGGTGACCACGGTGGCCGGTGAGGAGATTGGGACGGTGGTGCGCGTCGAGGGAGGCTCCGGCGGCAGTCGCCTGATCGTCAACGGCCCGCGCGGTGAGATCCAGGTCCCGCTGGCGGTTGAGATTTGTATCGGAATCGACGTCGAGCGGAAGCGGATCACGGTCGCGCCGCCGGACGGACTGCTCGAGCTGAACGAGATACGAAGTAAGCAGTAGGCGGTGAGGGCAGCGAAGGCGGCGACGTACACCCACGGCCTACTGACTGCGTACCTGCTATGAAGTTCGACATCGTCACGATCTTTCCGCGGATGGTGGCGGCAGGCCTGACTGAGGGTGTGGTCAGCCGGGGCATCGAACGAAGACTGCTGGACATCGTCGTCCACGACCTGCGGACGTATACGAGCGATCGTCACCGCAGCGTGGATGATGTCCCGTACGGCGGCGGGCCGGGTATGGTCATGAAACCCGAGCCGCTGGTGCGCGCGGTGGACGACATCCGGAAACGGCGCGGCGCGCCCGGGGCAATCGTCCTGCTCTCGCCGCAAGGGCGGCGGTTCACGCAGGTCGAGGCGCTTCGACTGGGGCGACTCGGGCACGTGGTCCTGCTCTGCGGGCGATATGAAGGGATGGACGAGCGGGTGCGGGCGCTGGTGGCCGCGGAGGAGCTGTCAGTCGGGGACTTCGTGGTCAGCGGGGGAGAGTTGCCCGCCCTGATGGTCGTGGACGCCGTGAGCCGCCTGGTGCCTGGTGTCGTGGGTGACGAGCTGTCGGTGGAGCAGGATTCCTTCTCCCGTGGGTTGCTGGACTACCCACACTACACACGCCCGGCCGAGTTCGGTGGGCTGCAGGTGCCGGACGTGCTGCTGTCGGGCCACCACGCCGAGGTGCTGCGATGGCGAAAGAGGACGGCGTTGGAGCGAACGCTGGCGAGGCGCCCGGAGTTGCTTGACGTGGCGGTGCTCGACGATGAGGAACGCACGCTGCTCGCGGAGATTCGGAAGGAAGCTAAGCCGTAGAGGCGGACCTCCGTCCCTCGACGTGCTCGGGATGACCCTGGGCGTGCCGAAGGGTCAGGTCGGCCTGAACAAGGAGACGGGACATGAGCGCGATAGTAGATCTGGTCGAGAGAGGGCAGCTTACCGAGAAGCCCGACATGAAGTCCGGCGACACGGTGCGGGTCCACGTGAAGATCCGCGAGGGTGACAAGGAACGCGTCCAGATCTTCGAAGGCATCGTGATCGGCATGCATCGTGGCGGTGCGCGCGCGTCGTTCACGGTTCGGAAGGTGTCGTTCGGACAGGGCGTCGAGCGCATTTTTCCTCTGCACTCGCCGACAATTGCCAAGGTGGATGTGGTTCGGTCCTCCAGGGTGCGTCGCGCCAAGCTGTACTTCCTGCGCGGACTGAAGGGCAAGGCCGCGAGGATGAAAGAGACGAAGCGGGCGTAAGTGAAGGTCCGTGCGAGGCGGACTCTCGAGAACACCCTTCGCCGATGGGGGTTCTACCGTATCGCGGGAGTGGACGAAGTGGGGCGCGGCTGCCTGGCCGGCCCCGTGGTGGCCGCTGCCGTCGTGCTCGATCCCGACAGGCATGTTCCCGGCCTCTGTGATTCCAAGATGATTGCGGCCGCAGAGCGAGAGCGACTCTACGGCGCGATCACCCAGAAGGCCGTGAGCTGGTCCGTCGCGGCCGCGCAGCCGCTCGAGATTGATGACCTCAATATCCACCGCGCGTCATTGGAGGCCATGCGCCGCGCCGTGATGGCGCTCGTACCGCTTCCCGATCTGGTACTGGTCGATGCCTTCCTCATCCCAGGCCTGAGCATGGCGCAACAGGGCGTGATTCACGGCGACCGCGTGTGCACCGCCATTGCGGCAGCCTCCATCGTGGCGAAGGTGACGCGTGACCGTGAGATGCTCGCGCACCACGTGGTGGATCCCCGTTACGGCTACGACAGGCACAAAGGCTATGCCACCAGTGAACACTTGGCGGCATTGGCGCGCCACGGCCGCAGCCCGCTGCACCGGCGCTCGTTCAGGCCGGTCTCGTGGATCGATACGATCAATTGACGCCCGTGCCAGCGAATCGAGACGCGATGCGCGTCCACGGTGGAGGTGACGGTTCGTGAGGCGCCTGTTGCTCACGGCGCTCTTCTTCGAGGTCGGCGCAGCGCTCATCGTCGTGCCCTGGTCCGCGTTCTGGGATCGCAACTACTTTGCGCAAGCTTTGCCGTCGGTGCATGCATTCATCACCAGCAACTTCGTGCGCGGTGCTGTCTCCGGGCTCGGCCTACTCAATATCATCGCCGGCGTACGGGAGCTCGTCTCCATGCTGATGGCGAGACATACGGTGCCGCCTCGCCCAACCTCCCCAGTCCCATTCGTTCCGGAAGACTGATCGCGTGGGTCCAGTCGTCTGCATGATCACGGATCGACAGAGGCATGGTACCGGGTGGGAAAGCACGCTCGTGAATCGAGTTCGTGCCGCTGCGCTTGCTGGAGTGCATTTGGTACAGGTGCGAGAGCGGGATCTCGATGCCGCGAGCTTGACTCGGCTCGTGACAGCGTGCGTCGAATCGGTCCGGGGTACGGAAACACGGATCGTTGTCAACGATCGCCTTGACGTGGCCTTGGCGGCAGGTGCGCACGGCGTTCACCTCAGGGGGGATTCGATGCCCGCCGAACGGGTGCGCAGGGTGGCCGGGCGCCCATTTCTGATCGGCCGATCGGTTCACGACCGCGACGAGGCCATTCGCGTCACGGAAGGATCCGAGCTGGACTACCTGGTGTTTGGGACGGTGTTTGACAGTCGCTCGAAGTCCGGATCCGCTCCCGCGGGCCTGGACAGACTCTCCGCCGTAACTGCCGCGACCCGGGTGCCGGTCCTGGCGGTGGGTGGTATGACCGTTGAGCGGTTTGCCAGCGTGGTCGAGGCGGGGGCGGCCGGTGGTGCGGCAATCGGGCTGTTTGCCGATGCTTCAGCGGATTCGCTTGTGGAGCGGATCCTCGCGCTTGTGAAGTCGGCGAGATACTCCTAACATGAGGCCTCGGATGGCAGCCGTCGAACGTCCCGACCTGGATTTCGGCGCGCGCATGAAGCGGGCCCGAGAGGCCCGCGGTGTGTCATTGCGCCAGATCGCCGAGGCGACGAAGCTGTCGATCAGCGCGCTCGAGGCGCTCGAACGCGACGACATCTCGCGCCTCCCCGGTGGCATCTTCTCGCGTGCGTTCGTCCGATCGTATGCCGTTGAAGTCGGCATGGATCCCGAGCGGGCTGTCCGGGATTTCATCGCGCGGTTCCCACATGACTCCGTCACACAGGGGAGCCCCCACGTGCCGCCGGTATTCGACGGCGATGCCGACAATCGGCGTCGGCGCGCCGGCGTCATCGCCATGGTACTGGTGCTCATCGTGCTGGCAGGGGCCGGGATTCTCTACGTCGTGTCTCTCCGATAGCCTTCCCAATCCAGGTTTCGATGGAGTCTGACTTCCGCACACCATTGCTCGAGTGTTTCCGCCAGGGTGACGCACCACGGGACGTTCGACTGCTCGCCGCGCAGGGTGGCCTTGCGCCGCGTGCGCACGAGCAACTCGGGCTGCTCATGATTCTCGTTGCCGATACGGATGAGGAGATCGCGCGTGCGGCGGAAGCGACGCTCCAGGCGATTGCGCCGGGGTCGATTGAGGGTGTGCTGGCTGGCTCGAACGTTCCCGCCGAGATGCGCGCCTTCTTCGAGGCGCGTGGGGTGACGCCGGCCGAGGCGCCTGCGACTGAGATCGAGGTGCCGCTGCTTGACACCGGCGGACCGACGGAGCCGGAGGCCGCAGAGGGGACCATCGATGGCGGCGCGGTGCGTCCAGGGATGACGGAGAAGATCGCGGCGATGAACGTACCCGAGCGACTGAAGCTCGCGATGAAAGGCACGAGGGAGGAGAGGGCGGTGCTCATCCGCGATCCCAACAGGATGGTCGCCGCCGCGGTCCTGAGCAGCCCGAAGCTGAGCGAATCCGAGGTCACGAGCATTGCCCGGATGGGGAATGTGTCCGAGGAGATCCTGCGAATCATCGGCCACACGCGTGCGTGGATAAAGAACTACTCGACGTGTTTGGCGCTGGTGAAGAACTCGAAGACACCGCTGGCGCTCTCGATGAACCTGCTCTCGCGGCTGAATGAGAAGGACTTGCGGATGCTCTCCATCGACCGCAACGTGCCAGATACGCTGCGCATTACCGCGCGCAAGAAGATCACCGTCAACAAGTAGCCGTCGCCTGTGGGGAACGGCTCCTCATCGTGGCGTCTTCGTTGCCCTTCCCTTCACCTGTGACCCTTTACCTGTGACGCGGCCCTTCTGCCATTCCCGGTTCATCTCGGCAAGGCCCTCCATGTAGACGTGGGCTTTCGCCCGCTCTTCCTCGAGGGAGAGAGACTTGAGCAGCTCGAGGGCGTGCGCGAAGTCGTGGTCGAAGGTCTTCCTCGTCGTGGCGAAGTAAATCTTGCGGATCTCCGCGAGGGCGGCCTTGGCGTCAGGGGGGGGCTGCGTGAGTGAGCTCAGCGCCACGAAGCCAACGTGTTTACTCACGCGTGAGCCCGTGGCGCTCAATATGGTAGTCGAGGACTCGCGCGCCGCCCGCTTCCAGTGCCGCGCGAATGGCATCCCGCTTTGCGGGAGGTCCATAGCAGAAGAGGCATCCACCGCCGCCTGCGCCGCAAACCTTGGCTGCGGTGGCACCAACAGCGGTTGCTCGCGCGATGAGCCCCTCGATCACTGGTGTCGTGACCCCCGGGGCCAGCTGTTTGCGGTTGTTCCACTCGGCGGCAATCGAGCGGCCCACCGCATCCCAGTCGCCGCGCGCCAGGGCATCGCGCATGGTGGCCGCTGTGTCCCGGATGCGCTCGAAGCAGTCAAATATGTGGCGGTCGCCGTCGATGTGCTTCTTCGTGATCTCCCAGTTGTTCGTCCCGGAATTCCGAGGCTCACCCGTGTAGCACAAGACGATGCGCTGCTCGAGTGCTGCGGCGTCCACGTCGAGCGCCACGCGACGGACGCCGTCCACCTCGAGCTCGAGTGCGGCAATACCTCCGTAGAGTGCCGGCCGGTAGTCCTGCAGTCCGGTCGGCACGTTGATCGCTTGGGATTCGACGTTCATCGCCACTTGGAGCAACGCCTCGGGCTCATAGTGTATTCGCCGCCAGTCGGCCAGCGCCGCGCAGACAGCCACGCTCAAGGCCGAGGAACCGGCGATCCCTGCGCCGGCAGGCGACTCGCTCGAAGTCGTCAGGGTGATCCCGCGCGCCTCGAAGAAATGCGCCAGGAGGGACAGCAGCCGCAGCTCCTTCCGATCCCGCAACTCTCGCCAGTCGTCGGCTTCCACTGCCACGCCGGTGTCCTGTGATCGAATGACGATGCGGGTGTCGTCGCGGACATCGATGCGGGCCTTGGCCCGCAGGCTGATGGCGGCATTGAGCGTCTGCGCACCCGGATGGAACAAGTAGAGCGGCCAGATGTCGATCGTGCCGCCGGCGAGGTCAATGCGGGTCGGCGCGGAAGTGACGATGGGCACGAGGAGATTATATGGAACCTCGGACGCGACAACGACAAGGCCCTTGAAACGGCACGCTCTATAATGTCCGCTGTGTCCCTTCGTCGTGAGATCGGCCAGCTCCTCATCGGCAGCCTGCCTGGCACGACCATTCCTCCCGAAGCGCGATCGCTGGCGCGTGAGTTTCAGCTCGGCGGCGTCATCCTCTTCTCGCGCAACATCGAGGTGCCGGAGCAGGTGGCCGAGCTCGCGCACGACGTGCAGTCGCTCGCGTCGGGGCTGCCGTTGTGGGTGAGTGTCGATCAGGAAGGGGGGCGGGTAGCGCGGCTTCGCGCGCCGTTCACGGTGTGGCCGCCGATGGGGGTGCTCGGACGCAGCGGCGACCCGGCGCTCGCTGAACGCTTCGCACGCGCCTTGGCCGCTGAGCTGAAGGCGGTCGGCATTACCCTCGACTACGCCCCGGTCCTCGATATCCACACCAACCCAAGGAATCCGATCATCGGCGATCGTGCTCTGTCGGACCAGGCGCAGATGGTGGCGACGCTCGGTGCCGCCATCGTGCGCGGCCTGCAGGAGAGCGGCGTGGCCGCCTGCGGCAAGCATTTCCCCGGGCATGGCGATACATCGGTAGACTCGCACCTCGACCTCCCGCTCGTCGAGCATCCTCCCGATCGAATTCGGCGCGTCGAGTTCGTCCCGTTCCGCGAGGCGATCCGCCAGGAAGTGGCCTTTATCATGACGGCCCACGTCCTGGTCCCGTCGCTCGATGAGGAGAGGCCTGCCACGCTTTCTCCGCGTATCGTCCGGGCCCTGCTCCGGGAGGAGCTCGGCTACGACGGCGTCATCCTGAGCGACGACCTCGAGATGAAGGCCATCGCAAAGACATACACGGTGCCCGAGGCCGCCGTCGAGGCGATTGGCGCCGGTTGCGACGGGATTCTGATCTGCAGTGGCGACCTCGACGTGCAGGCCGCGATGCTCGAAGCGCTGGTGCATGCGGTCGAGGATGGCGCGATTCCCTTCAAGCGCGTGGAAGATGCGCTGACGCGGCAGCGCCGGGCCAAGGAACGGTTTCTCACGACGCTCGCCACGGCGCCTCCGCGCGCCGCCGCGCTGCGCGAGGTGATCGGCTGCGATCAACACCGGCGCATTGCCGAGGAGATGGGGCGGTTTCTGTGATGAAGCCCCGTGCCCTCAAGCCAGGCGATCGGATTGCGGTCGTGTCGCCGGCCAGCCCGTTCTCACGCGAGGCGTTCGAGAAGGGGGTCGGGGAGCTGCGCACGCTTGGCTATGTGCCGGTCTATCACGACTCGGTCTTCGATCGTGCGCTCGGTGGGATGACGTCCGGGCCAGCGGAGTTGCGCGCTGCCGCTTTCGTCCGTGCCTGGTCGGATCCCTCGATCGCGGCGCTCATCGCGGTTCGAGGCGGACACGGGAGCGTGCACATGCTGCCGCACTTGGAGGGATGGGATCCGCGCCAGAACCCGAAGCTCTTCATCGGGTACAGCGATAACACGTCCATTCTTGCATGGCTCACGACGCAATGCGGGATCACCGCCTTGCACGGCCCGATGCTCGACGGCCGGCTCGCGCGGGGCACCGATGGGTACGACCGTACTTCTTTCTCCAGGCTGATTCAGGGCAGCGGTGCAGGACTCGTCATGGCGCCCGAGGGGCTCTCCGTCGTGAGCGACGGGGAGGCGTCTGGCCCTCTTCACGGTGGCACGCTGACCCTGCTCGCCGCCTCGATGGGCACGCCCTACGCGTTCGCCCCTCCGGATGGCAGCGTGCTCTTCCTCGAAGACGTCAACGAGCGGCCGTACAAGATCGACCGCCTTCTGATGCAGCTTCGACTCGCCGGTGTCGTCGGACGTGCACGCGCCATCGTCTTTGGCGAAATGCGCGGTTGCGACGAGCCAGGCGGAGAGCTGAAGCTTCGCGACCTGCTACCCGAGCTGCTCGAGGACTTCGAAGGTCCGGTGCTGTTCGGTTTCCCCTCAGGGCACACGACTGGGCCGTGTTGGTCTCTTCCGTTCGGGGTGCGGGTGACGGTGAAGACGTCTCCGGCGCCGTCGGTGGCGATCGAGGAATCACCTGTTGAATAGGAATCAGCGGATCTATCTGATCGGAATCTGCGGCACCGCGATGGCCACGCTGGCGGCCCTTCTCAAGCGGCGGGGGTGCGAGGTGCGCGGCTCCGATCAGAATGTCTATCCGCCGATGAGCGACTTCCTCGCGGCCGAGGGCATTGGGGCGATATCAGGCTACGCGGCCGAGCACATCACGAGCGACATCGACCTCGTCGTCGTTGGCAACGCCATCTCGCGTGGAAATCCTGAGCTCGAGGCCGTGCTCGAGCGGAAGGTCCGTTACTGCTCGTTGCCGGAGGCGGTGCGCGATCATTTTCTGTGGGGCGCGCGATCGATCGTTATAGCCGGCACGCACGGCAAGACCACGACCACGTCGCTGGCCGGGTGGCTGCTCACACACGCCCACATGGATCCCACCGTGCTGGTGGGGGGGATCGCGCTCAACTTCGGGGAGCACGGGTCGAGTTATCGCGTCGGCGGTGGACGCGACTTCGTGATTGAAGGCGACGAGTACGACAGCGCGTTCTTCGACAAGACCGCCAAGTTTCTCAAGTATCTGCCGGACGTGGCCGTGATCAACAACATCGAGTTCGATCACGCCGATATCTATCCGGATCTCGACGCCGTGCGGTTGGCGTTCCGCCGGCTGGTGAATCTGGTGCCGCGCAGCGGTCTGCTCCTCCTCGGCGCCGACAGCCCGCATGCGGCGACGCTGCGGCCCAACGCGGTCAGCCCGGTCGAGACGTTCGGGTTCTCTGAGGGTGCGGACTGGCGGGCCGATGACCTCGAGCCTGTCGATGGAATGACCCGGTTCCAGGTGCGCCGCGGTGGCGAGTTGTTCGGGCTGTTTGAATCGCCGCTCCTCGGCGCTCACAATGTGCGCAACGCTCTGGCGGCGATCGCGGTAGGGAGCTTTGTCGGCGTGGGGGCCTCGGAGCTCGCGGCCGGTCTCCGCGCGTTTCGAGGCATCAAGCGCAGGCTGGAAATCGTCGGCGTCGCAGGAGGCGTGACGGTGCTGGACGATTTCGCGCACCATCCGACCGCGGTCCACGAGACACTGGCGGCACTGCGAATCGGTTACCCCTCTCGCCGGATCTGGGCGGTATTCGAGCCGCGCTCTGCTTCGTCGTGCAGACGCGTCTTTCAGGACGATTTCGCGCGGGCATTCGTGGACGCGGATGAGGTCGTGATCGCCGGCCTGTTTCGTTCGTCGTTGCCCGAGTCGGAGCGGCTCTCGGTCGAGCAGCTCGTGACGGACATCGAGACGAGCGGCCGGCGCGCACGCCACATCCCCGAGGTCAGCGACATCGTCAGCACGATCGTCGCGGAGCGGCGAGATGGCGACATCGTCGTGCTGATGTCGAATGGCGGCTTCGGCGGGATCCACGGAAAGCTCCTGCAGGCGCTGGCCGTGTCGGCCCCTGGCGCCGACCCCGGTTCCAAAATCGGAATGGCGCGGTGAGCGCCAGTCTCCGAACGTCCGCACCGATAATTCTGGACGCCGGTGACTCTGCACTGGTCATGGAGTTGGGTGAGACGATCGACGAGCAGGTGAACGCGCGTGCAGTGGCGGCAGCTGCGTGGCTGCGTGAGGCGCATCTTTCCGGCGTTCGGGATGTCGTGCCGACCTACGCGGCCGTAGCCGTCTTCTTCGATCCACTTACAACGGATGCTGAGGCTGTACGGCAGGCCATGGTGCGCGCCCGCGAAGCATCTCCGTGCGAGGCTGATGGGCCGATCATCGAGATACCGGTGGCATACGGGGGTGAGGCAGGCCCTGATCTTGTGGAGGTGGCGCGGTGGGCCGGGATGAGCCCGGACGAGGTGATCGAGCGACACGCGTCGAGGACGTATCGTGTGTTCATGCTCGGGTTCCTTCCTGGATTCGCGTACATGGGCACCGTGGAGGAGGCCATTGCCGCGCCCCGGCTGGCGACGCCGCGGGTGCGCGTGCCGGCGGGATCCGTAGGCATTGCCGGAGGCCAGACCGGTATTTACTCTACGGAGTCGCCGGGCGGCTGGCAGATCATTGGACGCACTCCTGTGAGCGTCTTCGATGCGATCCGGACCCCCGCGTCGATGTTCGCGCCAGGTGATCGCGTGAGGTTCGTGTCCGCAGGTGCCGCACCGGCGGTTCGCCAGGAGGCGCCCGACGAAGACGTGCGCAACGCCATCGCCGGGCGGCCGTTTGCCGGCCGTCCAGAGATGGCGGGCCGCCGCTCCATTACCGTCGTCAGGCCCGGGCTCTTCACCACGATCCAGGATGGCGGCCGCTGGGGTTACCAGGCCCAGGGCGTCCCCGTGGCTGGTCCGATGGATCCCGTCGCGCACCGTGTCGCGAATGCGCTCGTCGGTAACCCGGCTGACGCTGCCACCCTTGAGGCCACGATCCTCGGGCCTGAATTGCGACTTGAGACCGAGGCGATGCTGGGTGTCGCTGGAGCGGATCTGGGCGTGACGCTCGACGGTGCGCAGTTGCCGCCGGGCCACGCCGCGCGCGGTGCGGCTGGCAGCGTCCTGCGGTTCAGCCGGCGCGTTCATGGCACGCGTGCGTATGTGGCGTTCGACGGAGGTGTGGACGTGCCGCCCATACTCGGCAGCCGTGCTACGTACGTACCAAGCGGGCTGGGTGGGATCGACGGGCGCGCACTCAAGGTCGGCGACGTGCTGCCACTGCGAAGCGCGGACCGGAGTCCCGCCGGAAGTCAGGATCGGGGTCTGACCTCAGTGATGGATCGGCTCAAGGCCGGCGGGGCCCGTGTGCGAGTAATCGCCGGGCCGCAGAGCAGCTTCTTCGAGCCGGGGACGCTGGAATCGCTCCAGCGCTCGCGGTTCACGATTTCGCCGCAGTCCGATCGCATGGGATACCGGCTGACCGGTGCGCGGATTCCGCGCGCCTCGCGCGAGATGATCTCCGGCGCGACATTCACCGGGGCGCTGCAGGTTCCTGCCTCTGGCGACCCGATTCTGCTCATGGCAGACCGCCAGGTCACGGGCGGATATCCGCAGATTGCCGTCGTGATCACCGCCGATCTTCCAGTGGTTGGTCAGCTTGCCCCTGGCGACTGGGTCGAGTTCGAGATATGCACTCGCGCGGAAGCCATAGCCGCCCTTGCGGAACAGGAGCAGTGCTTGGTTCGTGGCTGAGCCACTCGTGCCGACTGGGCAGGTCGACTTGAGGCCGCTGACGACTCTTGGGGTCGGCGGGCGGGCGCGCTGGTATGTCAGGGCCAGTTCCGTGGAGGAGGTCGCGACGGCGTACGCCTGGGCGCAGGACCGCAACCTGGAGGTGTTCGTGCTGGGGGGCGGGAGCAACCTCGTGGTGGCTGACGAGGGGTGGCCGGGCCTTGTCCTCCATGTGGGAATCAACGGTGCGACATTCTGGGGCGACGGGACCGACACCTTCGTCACGGCGGGCGCGGGAGGCACCTGGGATGATCTGGTCTTGGCCGTCGTGTCGCGTGGCCTTGCTGGAGTCGAGTGCTTGTCGGGCATTCCGGGCACTGTCGGGGCAACGCCGCTGCAGAACGTCGGGGCGTACGGCCAGGAGGTGGCTGGAGTGATCGATTCTGTGACGGCATTCGATCGCGCCACCGGCGAGACGCTGAGGATCCCGTCGGACGAGTGTGGGTTTGGCTACCGAATGAGCCGCTTCAAGGGACGCGACGCCGGCCGGTTCGTGGTGTGTCATGTGACGCTCCGTGTTCGTCCCGGGTTCCCCACGGTGACGTACCCCGATCTCGTCGATTACGTGGAGCGACATGCGATCATGTCGCCCGGGGTCGGCGATGTTCGCGACGCGGTAATCGCAATCCGGCGCCGGAAGGGCATGGTCCTCGATGCGGCCGATCCGGATACCCGCAGCGTCGGGTCCTTCTTCGTGAACCCGGTAATCAAGGACGAGGTCTACCATCGGATTGCCGCCGGTGGAGGGATACCGTCGTTTGCTGCAGGAGCCGGGTTCGTGAAGATTTCCGCGGCATGGCTCATCGAACGTGCCGGCTTCGGGCGCGGGTTCGGAGCTGGTGGGGCGGCGCTCTCCACGAAGCACCCGCTGGCGATTACCAATCGTGGCGGTGCCTCGGCGCGTGAGGTTGTTGCGCTCGCGGCGCGTATCAAGCACCAGGTGGCCGACCGCTTCGGTATCTGGCTTCGGCCGGAGCCGCTTTTCGTCGGCTTCGGGGATGACGCCGATGTGGCGTACTTGCAGGCGCACGACGCTGCTGGATGAATGCTACAGGAGATGAATGTCAACACTGCTGATTGAGGGCGGCCATCGTCTCGAAGGACGAGTCGCGGTTGAGGGGAACAAGAACGCCGCGCTCCCCCTATTGGCGGCGTGCCTGCTGACGGAAGACGAGTGCGTGCTGACCAACGTACCGCGCATCGGCGACGTCGAGGTGATGGCGCGGCTGCTGCTCGATCTCGGTGCCGAAGTCGAAGGCATCGGCGGCACCACACTCCGGATCCGAACGCCGAGGGTGACCGGGCACGTACCCGATCGCGCGCTGGTCGGCCGTCTTCGCGGTTCCGTACTGCTGCTCGGGCCGCTGCTCGCGCGGGCGGGGAAGGCGCGGCTCGCGCCGCCGGGCGGCGACTTTCCGGCGCGGCGTTCGATCTCCACGCACCTCGACGCGCTCTTCGCGCTGGGTGCGCGCGAGGTCGCGGGGCCGGACCACGCGGTTGAGGCACCGGCCGGGCTCACGGGCGCGTCGATGTATCTCTTCGAGGCGTCTGTCACCGGCACGGAGACCGCGCTCCTCGCGGCGGCCAGCGCCAGAGGTGTCACGGAGATCCGCCACGCCGCCACCGAGCCGCACGTCGTGGAGCTCTGCCAGTTCCTGACCAAGATGGGCGCCGGTGTCACGGGCATCGGCAGTTCGACGCTGCGCGTCGAGGGGACGTCACGCCTGCGCGGCGCGCAGCACCACATCAACGGGGACTACATCGAGGCCGGCAGCTGGGCGGTGGTTGGGGCGATCACCGGCGGAGAGATCGCCATTGAGGGGGCGCGAGAGGAAGACATCGAGGTTGTGGCCGCCGTACTGACGCGCATGAGGGTCGACTGCGGCATGCGCGACGGCGTCTTCGAGGTGAAGCCATCGAAGCCGAAGGCCATCAAGCGGATTACGACCGGACTGTGGCCGGCCTTCCCGAGCGACTTGGTCAGCCTCGTGACTGTGCTGGCGACCCAGGCCGAAGGACGGACGCTGGTGCACGACTGGATGTACGAGCTTCGCCTGTTCGCACTCGAACAAATGAGCGGCATGGGCGCTGACATGTTCCTCGCCGACGCCCACCGCATCATCGTCACCGGGCGTACACCGCTGCGCGGCGGCCGCTTGCTCGATAGCCGCGATCTCCGCTCGGGGATGTCGCTGATTGCCGCCGGTCTCGCCGCGGATGGACAGACGCGCGTCACGCCGCTCGAGACCGTCGAACGCGGCTACTCGCAGCTGGTGGATCGCCTCCAGGCGCTTGGCGCGAAGGTTGCGAAGGTGGACTGATGGAGCCGCGGCTCTAGCGGGCCGGTGCGCCACCTGAGGGCGGCGGTACGACCGGAACAATCGGGGCAGCGCCAGGGCGCTGCGCTGGTGGTTGTTGCGCCTCAGGTGGGGTCGGCAGCTGCAAGGGAGGCTGGATCGGGAGGTCAATGACCGACGCCGCTGGATCGGTCCCGACGCGGAACGGCCGCAGATCGGACTCCGAAAGGTCCAGCACGCGAATGATGTGCGGCGTCAGCGTGAGGACGATGTCGGTTTCCTGCGTTTCGCGCTTGGTGTGCGCGAAGAGCCTGCCGACAAACGGGATATCGCTCAAGCCGGGAATCCCCTGGACGACCTTTCGCTCGTCGTCACGAATCAGGCCGGCGAGCAGGTTCGTCTCTCCGTCGCGCAGTCGGATCACCGTATTGATGGCGCGGTTGCCGAACGTGGGCAGCCCTCCGAACCCGGTGCCGGAGATGCTGCTGACTTCCACTCGTACCGCCAGCGACACCTCGTCGTCATGGTGGGTGCGCGGCGTGATGTCGATATTCACGCCGATGTTCTCGTAGTTGAACGAAGTAATTGGCTGCTGGTTCACTCCGCCGGTGGCGATGGGGGAGAAGGTCGTGACCGGCACCGGTACGCGCTCGCCGAACCGCGCCTGCGAGGTCTGGCCCTCGGATGTCCGGAGCTGGGGGTTGGCCAGCGTTCGTGTGTTGCTGTCTGTCTTCAAGAGCCGGTAGAACAGGCCCGGCAGGTTCGTCATCAGGATGTCAGACTGCGCGAGGTTTCTGACGTCGCGTAGAGTGAGCCCTTCCGAGTTGGCATCGGCCGCACCGTTGATCCCAGGGGAGCCTGGCGAGGCGAGCTGGAGGCCGTACTCGCTGAGCCTCGTGCGGTCAACTTCCAACAGCTCAACATCGATGACGACCTCGGGCCGGGCCTTGTCGATCGCCGAGATGAGCTTGCCGGCGGCCGCGATGCGTTCAGGCGTGTCCTTGATCGAGATGGCGTTGGTGGCCGTCGTCGGCGCGATGCGTCGGCTGTCGATCACGATCCGGAGCAGGTCGATCGTCTCCTTGAGGTCGGCGTTGCTCAGATAGAACGTGCGGATGATCTCTTCCTCGTATTCGCGGCGCTTGGCGGGATTGTCGGGGATCACCGTAATCGTCCGCTGCGCCGTTACCTTATAGAAGTTCCTGGTCGCCTGCGAGATCGATGTCAGCGCCTCGTCCAGGGCGGCGTTTCGGAGGTCGATCGTCAGCGGTTCCTCGCGGAACGTCGGGTCGAAGACGATATTGACGTTTGCAAAGCGCGCGATCGCCGTATACACGTCGCGTGAACCCGCGCCGCGAAATATGAGCGACGAAGGGAGCCGCACATCAGCGGGCAGGTCCATGCCTGGAGGGCCCATGGTCCGGGAACGCTCGATGAGCGATTCGAGCCGTGTCTGGCCTTCGCGTGCGACAGCGACCTTGGCCCGCTGCTGATTGCGTACATCGCGGAGGAGCCCGTCAATATCGCCGCTGGCGGGGTTCAACTCCGACGCCACCTGCAGCTCAACGAGGGCCTCGTCCAGTTTTCCGGTTGATGCCAGGCGGCGTCCACGGGAGAAGTGATCCTGTGCGGCCCGCATCTTGGCGCGGTCGAGGGCCTGGCGCACTGCCCGGTTGTCGGGCTGCGCCTTGAGCACCTTGGTGTACTCGATGACGGCGCGGTCGTAGTCCTGGGCCTGCTCGGCGCGCTGGCCGGAACGGATCGCGCCGCCAGTGGCGCATCCGGCCAGGGTCAAGGCGAGCGCCGCCATGGGCGCAAATCGGCTAATTTGGTGTGCCATCGGTGATGACGTCGACGCCGCGCGGAATACGAAACGCAAACTCCTTATCGGACAACCCCAGGTTTTCCTTCAGATTGGTGAAGATGAGGGTTGATTCGCCCCCCTGCCGGTCCCGCGTCGTCAGGGCGCGCCACGTGAGGGTGGCCGGGTCTACGGCAATCACGAGGTACTCGTACTGGGGTTCCTCCCGCCTCGGAATGAGCTTGAGAGCGAGGGTGCCGGGCACCGGCGATTCAACGTACGACGCGGTAAAGTCGCGTCCGATGTCTCCCTTGCCAGCCAGGAAGAGGGCCGGCGTCGTAGCCTGATCCTCCGTGGGGACCGGGGTGACAATCACTTGTCTGTCGAGCGGGATGTACGAGTAGACCTTTACGCCGTCGGAGACGAACTCCTTCTTCTCCGGAGCCATGTAGATAAACCGCATCCTCCCGGGCTTCTTCACCGAGACCGTCCCCTGTTCCTTGGTCTGCGTACGGAGCGCCCCGCCGCGATAGGTGTGTACGAAATCGGCGGAGAAATCGCGTACCCCTTGGTACCGCTGCTGGAGCGAGCGGGCAAGCGCTTCGGCCGAGGGCCGGGTCTGCGCCGAAACGAGGCCACCGGAGAGAGCGAGGACCAAGGCGAAGAACGGCAGACGGCTCACCATAGAACCATAGCACGCGAGTCATGGCCCGGACCCAGGCCTGAGCCCTCACATTCTGGCGCGTTTGCGTGCGACGAATGCCCGGACCTCATCCACACCACGCGCATTCAGTACATGGCGCGGCTCAACCCAGCCGCGGCGTGCCGTGCCTGTGCCGAAGCCCATCTGCCGGCCCAGCCATTCCGCACGATGCGCGTCGCTGCTGACGGTGAGTGTGACTCCGGCCAGAGCGGCCAGACGGGCCACTGAGCCGTCCATGTCCAAGTGGCCGGGCGCACCGTCGATCTCCATCGCCGTCCCGGTGGAGACAGCCGCGTCGAACAGCCGCGCAAAGTCGAGATCGTAGCCGCTTGATCGCGCGGGCGAACGGTTGGCGGGATGGGTAATGACGTTCACGAGCGGGTGATGCATGGCCCGGAGGTAACGCCCCGTCAGGCTCGCACCGTCCTGGCCGGCCTCGTCGTGGAGCGATGCCAGCACGATGTCGAGGTCTTGGAGCAGCGAATCATCAAAGTCGAGACTACCATCCGGCATGATGTCGACCTCGACGCCGTGCAGAATCTGGATACCCACCACGCGCAGTCGCAGCGACTCGATTTCGGCTTTCTGCCGCGCCACATCCGCCACGGCGAGCGTACGTGACGCTGCGGCACGTTCGGAATGGTCCGTGATGGCCACGTACTCGTAGCCGAGCTGCTGGGCTGCGCCCACCATATCCTCGAGTGAATCTCGGCCGTCACTCCAACTGCTGTGCACGTGGAGGTCTCCCCGGATATCGCTCTCATAGACCAGACGGGGCAGCCGCTCCCGGAGCGCCGCGTCGATCTCATCAGTTCCATGGCGAAGCTCGGGAGGAATATGTGGCAGGCCAAGCAGCTCGTAGAAGTGGGCCTCCGTCCGGCACTCGACGACAGTCCTTCCGCGGAGGAGCGCGGGGGAATCGAACGCAAGTCCATGGTCCACGGCTTTTGCGCGTAGCAGGGCGAGGTGATCGTCTGCACCCGTGTGCCAAGCGAGGGCGCTGCCCGCGCTCTCAGGCGTTGCCAGGTGCAGGGTCAGAGCGCCGCGCTCGGTCGTGAGGCTGCGCGCGCGGGATGACGTCGCCGAGGTGGTTGTCACGATCGATAACGTCGTGAACCCTTTCAGGACTTGTGCGTGCTTCGATTCCGGGGCGATGACGAGGAGGGCGACGTCTTCCAGCTCTGGAGCAAATCGTCGAAGACCGCCGACGTGGTGGAGCTCATCGAAGGGCAGCCCAGCGCGGCGAGCCTCACGCGCGACTGTCGATGCGAGGAGGTGCGCGCGTCCGAGGGAAATGCGTGAGGAGAAGGACACGGCGCCACGATCTTATCCACGATGGGCAGGGAATTCACGGTCCCGTTTCAGCGATACTAGGCTTGCGCATCGCGGATTGGGGGGATAGGCACGACCGGCATGGTTACGAGGCTGATGGGGAAGCGGCTCGCACTTGGCTTGTGGACGCTGGTTATCCTGATGGCTGTCGTTCCCTGGCGAAACTATACCGATCACGTGCACTGGGGCTGGGTACAGTGGATTCCCTTCACCACGCCGCCGGTGAAAGCGAGGGACATCATTGCCAATATCCTGATATACGTTCCCTTCGGCTACCTCTATGCACGGCAGCGCGCCGGGTGCCGTCGGGCATGGAGAATTATCGGTTATGCTGCCACCCTTTCTCTGGCCACTGAAGCGACGCAGCTGTTCAGCCACACGCGGTTCCCTTCTTCGGGCGACTGGGTCTGCAACGTGACCGGTGCGTGGATGGGGATGAAGCTGGCGACCTTCGCCTGGAACCAGAGCGAAGGTTGGTGGACGGCAGGAGGATCGAACTCCTGACCTCTGCATTGCGAACGCAGCGCTCTCCCAGCTGAGCTAGCCGCCCGTTATTGAAGAAAAATCAGTGTAACACGACGATCTTGTGGCTCGCAACGCGACAAAGTCGTCTGGCGACACCATCGCGGTGATTGGCTATACTCCACGCAGCCTCTCGCGTTCCCGCATCGCATGCCCACGTCCTCGCTCGCAAAGATTGGCGTCCTCACCGGTGGTGGTGACGCCCCGGGCCTCAACGCCGTCATTCGTGCTGTCGTCAAGACCGCCACCAATGCCGGCATTTCCGTGCTTGGGCTCGAGGACAGCTTCGACGGCCTGATTTACCCAGAGAAATCTCGTCTGCTGACGCCACGAGACGTGACTGGCATTCTCCGTCTGGGCGGCACGATTCTGGGTACCGTCAACCGGGGCGACCCGTTCGCCGAACAGATCGTCACGCCGATCGGGACCTTCGACTACGCCGACCGCGTCATGGAGATGTTCCAGAAGATGGGACTGGACGCGCTGGTCTGCATCGGCGGCGACGGCACGCTGGCTATTTCCTACGAGTTCTACAAGAAGGGGATTCCCCTCGTGGGAGTGCCCAAGACGATCGACAACGACATATATGGCACGACAAGCTGCTTCGGTTTCGATACCGCCGTCAGCTTCGCGACCGATGCGATCGATCGTCTTCACACAACCGCCGAGGCGCATCGCCGGATCATGATTGTCGAGGTCATGGGGCGTAACGCCGGGTGGATCGCGCTGCACGCCGGCGTCGCCGGCGGAGCGGACGTGATTCTCATTCCGGAGATTCCGTACGACCTGGCCAAGGTCTCCGAGTGCGTCCGTCGGCGAGACGAAAAAGGAGCCCGTTTCAGCATTGTGGTCGTGGCGGAGGGAGCCAGGCCAAAGGGCGGCAGTGTGTCACTTATCGAGGCCGCGCATGATGGTCATGTGGAGCGGTTGGGTGGGGCTGCGATGGCCTGCGCAACCGCGCTGGAAAAGCTGACTGGAAAAGAAACGCGCTATGTCGTGCTCGGCCATCTCCAGCGTGGAGGAGTGCCCACGGCGTTCGATCGTACGCTGGCGACGCGGTTTGGTGGAAAGGCCGTGGAGTTGCTGCTCAAGGGGCAGTTCGGCAAGATGGTGGCAAACCATCCGCCCGACATCGTGCCCGTGCCCCTCGGGGAGGTCGTGGGGAGGCAGAAGCTCGTTCCGCTGGACTACGACCTGGTGTTGACCGCGCGCGCCCTCGGGGTATCGTTCGGAGACTGACGCCGAGCCGCAGAGGTCCGGCTACGTACCTAGGGCGCCCCATGACTGGGTACCTAGTGACCCAGGAGTTCCTGGTCCTTCTTTTTTTGCTGATCGTCGATCAGCTTCACGTGATCGTCGGTCATCTTCTGGACCTGTTCCAGCCCCTTCCGCTCATCGTCTTCCGAGATCTTGTGCTCCTTGAGGAGCTTCTTCAGCCGCTCGTTCGCGTCGCGTCGAACCTGGCGGACGACGTTGCGTCCTTCCTCGGCCTGTTTGTGAACGTGTCGTGACAGCTCCTTGCGCCGGTCTTCGGTCAGCGAGGGGATCGGGATGCGGATCATCTTGCCGTCACTGAGCGGGTTGAGCCCAAGGTCCGAAATACGGATGGCCTTCTCGATGGCGCCCATGAGGGACGGATCGAAGGGCTGGGCGACAATCAGTGCAGGCTCGGGAATCGAGAGATTCGCCACCTGGTTGAGTGGCATTCTGGCGCCATAGGCCTCAACCTGAACGTTGTCGAGCAGCCCCACATTGGCGCGGCCGGTACGAACGTTGGCCATGTCCTTGCGCACCCGCTCAATGGCCGCGTCCATCCGGGTTTTCAACTCGCCGAACATACCTTTTAGATCATTGAAATCCATGAATCACCTGGGAAGGCGGTAGTTGGTGGCTCGTAGATGGTAGTGAAGGCCGCGGCGAACCACCAGCTTCGACCACGAACTGCGATCGACCAACCACGAACCACCAACTATCAACTAGAGACTGACGGTGGTTCCGATCGGTTCTCCGAGCACCACTCGGCGGACGTTGCCTCCCTGCCTGAGATTGAAGACGACAATCGGCAGCTTGTTGTCCATACAGAGCGAGATGGCGGTCGCGTCCATGACCTTGAGCTGCCGCTCGAGCACCTGGAGGTAGGAGATCGATGGGTACTTCGTCGCCTGGGGGTCGAGCATCGGGTCGGCGGTATAAATGCCGTCGACCTTGGTTCCCTTCAGAA
>JAKFXY010000027.1 GCA_021731165.1 Acidobacteriota bacterium
TCAGCGCGTTCTCGACGTTGTTCGCGCATCGCGTGCCTGGCCAGGCACGCTTCCGCGCAGACGATACGCAAGCCAGCGTCTTGGCTCTCCTTCGTCACACCGAACACAGGCCGAGTCGCGGAGATGACGCCACCTTGAACCAAGTGTTTCGCATGGCGTCGTACGGCCGATTCGATACACCGGCGCCAATGTTGCAGAAGTGGAGGTAGATACGTGATTACGGGGAAACTGGTCAACTACAACCAAGGATTCGTCCTGGGCGCCGTCACCGTGGCGGCGTTGTTCGTCTGGCCGTCCGAGGCGAGCGCCTACATCGATCCCAGCGCTGGCAGCCTGCTGTTCCAGGTGGCGGTTGGAGGGCTCCTTGCGGGGATCGGCCTCGTTCGCGTCTACTGGAATAAGCTGCGCGTCCTGGTACGTCGTTCCCACTCGAAACCGCCGTCGAGTTGATGTCCACTGCTGGGCAGTGCAGAACGCCTCCGCGTGACACAATGGTCGGATGCCTGTTACGCGAACGAGCTCGTCCAAGGACGGCTTCCCTTCTCTCGGCCTCTCAGAGGCCATCGTCGCCGCCGTGACTGCGCTTGGCTACGAGGAGCCGACCCCGGTCCAGCGCGAGACGATCCCGCTCATGCTCGCTGGCCGCGACCTCCTGGCCCAAGCGGCCACTGGTACTGGCAAGACCGCGGCTTTCGCCCTGCCGATGATTCAGCGTCTCACGGAGACAGGAGGCCCCGAAGCGACCGCCGGCGCCGAGAGCGATCGAGGATCCCCGGCTGGCGGAAAAGGCGCGGCCTCTGGAGGGAAGGGTGGCGCGTCCGAGGCAAAGGCCATCGCGGCCAGGGCTGCGGGTCTGCACGTCGATGTGCCGCGTCTGATCGGCCGGAAGCCGGCACCGGCAAGTGTCGCGGTCCAGCGGCGGAAGGGCACGGGCGGCCTGGTCCTCGTCCCCACGCGTGAGCTCGCCATGCAGGTCTCGGAGGCCATCCACAAGTACTCGCGCGGTACCGCCCTCACCGTTGTGCCGCTCTACGGCGGCGCCTCGATGGAGCAGCAGATCCGCGCGCTTCAGCGCGGCGCCGATATCTGTGTCGCTACGCCTGGCCGCGCGCTCGACCACCTTCGCCGCAAGACGCTCAATCTGGACGCCGTGCGCGTGCTGGTGCTCGACGAGGCCGACGAAATGCTCGACATGGGCTTTGCCGAGGACATTGAAACCCTTCTGAAGGCGACCCCGGCGGCCCGTCAGACGACGCTCTTCTCCGCCACGCTGCCGTCGCGCATCTTGAAGATCGCCGAACGGCACCTGAAGAATCCGCAGCGGGTGACAATCGCCCACGAAAAGACGGCGACGGGCAAGATGCCCCGCGTCCGCCAGGTCGCCTACATCGTCCGGCGTAATCAGAAGGCGCAGACACTCGATCGGATCCTCGACATCGAGAACCCGACCTCCGCGCTGGTGTTCTGCCGTACGCGGCTCGACGTGGATACGCTGGTGGAAACGCTCAACGCGCACGGCTATCGCGCCGAGGCGTTACATGGCGGGATGGTCCAGCGACAGAGGGACGCCGTGATGAACCGCGTCCGCTCGGCGAAGACGGATCTCCTGATTGCCACCGACGTTGCGGCGCGCGGTCTTGATATCGAGCACCTCTCGCACGTGATTAATTTCGATCTCCCGACGGACGCAGAGTCCTATGTCCACCGCATCGGTCGCACCGGGCGTGCCGGCCGTGAGGGTACGGCCATTACGCTCGCTGAGCCACGCGAGCATCGGCTACTCCGCAATATCGAGCAGTTCACGAAGCAGAAGATCGACGTTGCCACCGTGCCGACGGTGGCGGACCTGCGCGCCAAGCGACTTGAGAAGACGGCTCAGTCGCTTCGGGACCAGCTCACGGCCGGGGACTTTGACGACGTCCGCGCGGTGGTGGAGTCCCTGAGCGACGAGTTCGAGATGCTCGACATCGCGACGGCGGCCGTAAAGCTGGCGCACAAGGCGATAGGTGGAGACGGCGAGGAACAGGAGATTGCCGCACCATCGGCCGAGCCTGACAGAGAGCGGAGTCGAGGTTCTGCTCCAGGCAACCCTCGCAGAGCGACGGCAGGCGCGGGAGCCGGACGCCCGGAAAGAGGCCCGAGGGACGACAAGGGCTCGCGTCGGGACGATGGGATCGAGCGGATCAAACTGTTTGTCGGCGCGGGGCGCATTCAGGGGATCCGGCCGGGGGACCTTGTCGGAGCGATCACGGGTGAGGCCGGCGTGCCGTCAAAGGCGCTCGGTCAAATCGAGATTGCCGACACCTACTCGCTCGTGGCCGTGCCGGAGGAGTTGGCCGACGAGATCATTGCAGCGATGAAGACCGCGAACCTGCGCGGGAAGAAGGTGACGGTGAGGCGGGAGCGCGGGGCTATCTGAGGAAGGTGAACTTCGCCATGCCGCTGGTGCCGGTGCCCCACGGCCAGAGAAGAACCCCATTGGTCGGGCGCGCCGTGGCGACCACGCGAACGTAGTATTCGCGGTTGGTCTCGAGCAGCGAGGTCTTGAAGAGCGGAAGTCTCGTAAAGGTCGTCATCCATTCGCGGACGAGCGCATCGTCCGACGTGACGTCCTGCTTCTCCGTTCGCCCGTCCAGCGTTCGCAGCAGCGTGGCCTGGCGCGTCAGATTGTCGTATTCAACGCTGTTCGTCACGACCGACGTGGCAATCGTCCGGTCTACCCACGCGGGGACGTCGAGCCGAAGCTCTACGTTGAAGGTGAATGTCGTCTTGAGGCCGCTGTGGATGGCGTCCCGGACCTGATCGGTAAAGCCATCGGTCAGCTCGAATGTGACCAGCACATTGTTGTCCCTGACCAGCGGGATGATTCGGACGGTTTCCTGCGCGTGCGCCGTCCCCATGCCGACCAGTAGGGCGAAAACAGTCAGCCAGCCTGCCCGGAGGGGGCGCCAGCTACGCGTTCGCGGAGGCAGCACTGCACGGCACATGGCTTGAGTCCCGGGCACTCTACCACACAAGAGCCCATCAGGCCACTACAGATTCGCCCGTAATGCTATGATTTGGTTGAGCTTCTGGAACAGCCAATCGCCGTGCGCCATCTCAGGATCCGTGTCACCGCGCTCTCCGTCGCCGCCTTTCTGTTCGCCACCGCGGTGGCGCCAGCGGCGAATGCGCAGAGCCTTACCTTCGGGCTGTTCGAGCGCTATCTCGATGCCCTCCGGCTGGAGCTCAATATTCCCGGTCTCTCAGCAGCGGTCGTCCAGAACGGAAAGATCGTTTGGGACCACGGCTTCGGGTCCCGTGACGTTGCGGCGTCGCTGGCGGCTGCGGCCGACACCCCCTATCCCGTCGCCAATCTTTCGGAAACCTTTGGTGCCGCACTGGTCCTCCAGCAGTGCATCGATCGCGGCGATGAGATCGCGCTGAACGATCGAGTGGTTCGCTGGACGACCTTCCCGGAGCCGACCACGACGATTGCTCAGGTTCTGGCCCACGTGAACGCATCCAACGTGTACCAGTACGATACGACTCGCTTCGGCTCGATGTCCGGCGTCGTGGTCGAGTGCGTGGACCAGCCGTATCCCAGAATCATGGCGACCGAGGTCCTTGACCGTCTGGCGATGACCGACTCGGTGCCGGGCCGTGATGTCGTGGAGGCGCCGGGCTCACAAGTCTTCCCCGCTGTCACCCTGGACCGCTACCGCGGTGTGCTCACCAGGATGGCGGCTCCATACCGCGTGGACAGCAAGGGCGCTGCGATCCGATCCGACTACACCCAGCGATCGCTGACCGGCTCCAACGGCCTGATTTCAACCGTGCGCGACCTGGCGAAGTTCGACACGGCATTGGCCGACGGTATTCTCCTGTCGCCGGAATCGCGCGCGGCGATGTGGGCGCCTGGATCGTCGAGGCCCACCGGCCTCGGTTGGTTCGTTCAGAGCTACAACGGCGAGCGGCTGATCTGGCACTTTGGCCTTGCCAAGGATGCGTATTCGTCACTGATCGTTAAAGTACCTGGTCGCCAGCTCACGTTGATCTTGCTCGCCAACAGCGACGGATTGGCGACCTCCTTCACCCCAACTGCCGGCGACGTCACGCAGTCGATTTTCGCGCGCCTCTTCCTTACACTCTTCATCAGTTGAGTCAAGCAACACGGGGCACGGGTCAACGGGCACGGGTCACCTGGGGCCTGGCCTGTGCGGCATGGTTGCTCTGTGCGATCGTCTTCACTCCGACTGCGGCCAGGGCGGACTGGCTGGTGACGCCGTTTGTGGGAAGTGCCTTCGGCGGGAACACGAACATCATCGTGCTGTCGCCATCGGTCGGCGACAAGAAGTTCACGTTCGGCGGCTCATTGTCGTTCCTGAGCGACGGGCTTCTTGGTCTCGAGGCTGAGGTTGCGCACACGCCGCACTTCTTCGAAAGTTCGCGCGGGGGCCTCGTCCTGCAGAGCAGGGTCAGCACGGTGTCGGGGAGCCTGATTGCCGCGATGCCCATCGCGATCACCGGCTACTCCCTTCGGCCGTACCTGGTCGGCGGCGTCGGCCTGCTGCACGCCAGCAGCCACGGCCTCATCGATCTCAATTCGTTCGACAGCGATTTGCTCGCGCTGAACCTCGGCGGCGGTGCCATCGGGTTCATCACGAACAAGACGGGCGTTCGGTTCGAGCTTCGCAACATCCGCAACCTCAGCCCGGACGACTCGACTGCAACGACGTCGGGCCGCAGCACACGGCTCAGTTTCTGGCGCGCGAGCGTGGGAATCGTGCTGAGATACTGATGTGGATGGCACCCTTCGTGCTGCGAAACCCAATATGACGACATCTACTACTTCTGCTCAGCGGTTTGGGACGCTGGCAGCGATACTGCTCCTGACGGTGGCGGTAGCCGCGGCTGCCCAGACGCGGATCACCCCCCCGGCCAACAAGTACTCGATTGCCGACGATGTGAAGCTCGGGCAGGAAGCGGCCCAGCAGGTTCGGAAAGAACTGCCGCTGATGACAGACGGCACCGTTGACGACTGGGTCGAGCGGGTCGGCCGGCGGCTCGTCGTCGCGATTCCGACCGCGTACGTGCGTCCTGAGTTTAGGTACACCTTCGAGGAAGTGAACCAGAAGGAGATCAACGCCTTCGCCCTTCCCGGAGGGCCGATGTTCCTCAACCGCGGGATGATCGAGGCGGCGAAGAGCGAAGCCGAGGTCGCGGGGGTGATGGCGCACGAGTTGAGCCACGTCGTCCTTCGCCATGGCACAGCGCAGGCCACAAAGGGGGAGAAGTTCCAGATCGGTGCGGTAGCGGGTCAGATTCTCGGTGCGATCGTCGGTGGAACCGCCGGCGGCATCATTGCCCAGGGCTCGCAGTTCGGACTTGGCGCCTACTTCATGAAGTTCGGTCGCGAGTACGAGACCCAGGCAGACCTGATGGGTGCCCAGATGATGGCGCGCGCGGGATACGACCCGCGCGAGATGGCCAACATGTTCAAGACGATCGAGGCCGAGGGCGGCAGCAGCGGTCCCGAGTGGCTGAGCTCTCACCCGAATCCTGGAAACCGCTATGCGGCGATCACGAAGGAAGCGCAGAGCCTTCAGGTGACGAATCCAGTCCGCGACAGTGGCGAGTTCCGGGACATCTCGGCACGGCTGCGCGGCATGTCGCCGGCCTACACGGCTGAGCAGATCGCGCAGATGCAGAAGAGCGGCGGCGTTCGTAACGGCAACACCGCCGGCAGCACGCCTCCAGCGGTGGGAGCCAGCGGACGCGCGGTCCGCGTCGCGCCGCCGGCGGGCCAGTACCGGGCCTATCAGGCCGGAAGTGCCATCCGCGTGAGTGTGCCCTCGAATTGGACCCAGTACAGCGGCGGCAACACGGTCACCTACGCGCCAGAGGGGGGGTACGTTCAGGTGCAGGGCGGCGGCACGACGTTCACGCACGGCGTCGAGGTCGGCATCACGCAGGGCACCGGCAATCTCTCGCGTGATACCGAGACGCTGGTGCGCTCGTTCGCGCGCTCGAACGCGCAACTCCGGCAGCGTGGGCAGGCGCGCAAGGACACCGTCGGGGGCCGCCAGGGCATCACGGTCCTGCTCTCGAACGTCTCGGACGTGTCAGGCGCCCAGGAGGCGATCCAGCTTTCAACCGCGCAACTTCGGAACGGCAACGTGCTCTACGTGATTGGCGTGGTCCCGGAAGCCGAGGCGGGCATCTACGAGACCGCCTTTCGCCAGGTCAGAGAGAACATTCAGATCAGCGACCGCTGAAGCGGCCGCTTCACGCTTCCAAATTCTCGCTTCTCGGTTCGTGTTCAGCTTCGAGTTCGACGGACACGAAAACCAAGTAGGTTTCGTGTCCGTCGTCGTTCACGTGACCTTCGTGGTTTGACCTACTGCGGAAAGCGCCCGGTTGCGACCAGCAGCTCGAGGCGTGCGCGTCGCAAGGCGTCTTCTGCGCCTGCCGCGGCAGTCTCCGCGTCGCGTGCCCGTCGCTGGGCGTCGATCACCTCGATGTTCGTGGTCGCGCCCTCCCGAAACGCGACGTCGGTAATCCTCAAGACCTCGTTCGCCTGCTCCGCCGCGGCGCGGGCCCGTTCGGAGGCGCGCTCCGTCAGCCGCACGGCCTCGCGGGCGGTGCGCACCTCAGAGGAGACCTGTCGCTCGACGCCCGCGCGTTCGGCCTTCACCGCGTCGAGGAGCGCCGAGCGCTCGCGCGCGAGTCCGTTGCGCGAACCGCCGTCGAACAACGGCACCGAGAAGATGACCGACCCGCGCAGCGAGCGTGGTTGTGCGAAGAGACCGGACGGCGCGACATACTGCGGCGTGAAGAGCGCCGTCACAGACGGCAGTCGATCCTTCCAGGAGTCGGCGACGATGCGTTCCGCGGCGGCCTGGCGTGCGACGAGGAGACGGACCTCTGTTCGGTCGGTCGGCTGCCCCGTCTCGGCTTCGAACGCAGGTTCCTCGGCAGCGTCCACAGGGCCATCGGCGGCGATCAGGATGCCCAATGCTTCCTGCGTTCTGCGCACGGCCAGTTGCGCATCCTCAACGCGCGCCTCGTCGCCCGAGAGCTCCTGCTGGGCGCGAAGCATGTTCAGCCGGCTGCCGATGCCTCCCTCGAAGCGCTGACTCGCGAACTCGAAGTGAGACCTGGCGTTCTCTCGTGCCCGCTCGTTGAGCTCCAGCCCGCGGCGTTGCACGATGATCGCAAGGTAGGCCTGGGCGGCGGCCACCGCCATCTGCCGGCGGATGTCCACGGCGGTCGCCCGCGCCACGAGAACCTGGTCGGCGGCCTGAGCCCGCTGCGCCCAGGCCACCGGCGTCAGGAGCGGCGCACTGAGGGAGGCGGATGCGGCTGCCTGTGCGCGGGGATTGATACTGCTCCCGGAAAACCGGGTGACGGGATCGATGACGGTGACGTCGAACGAGGCGTCGAGCGACGGCAGGGCCCTCGACCGCACCTGCTGCAGCAGCGCCTCCGCCCGCACGATACCCGCAGCGGCCTGCTGGATTGTCGGGTTGTTCGCCGTCGCCCGGCGGATGGCTTCGTCAAAGGTGATGCGCTCGATGGTCTGGGCCGACGGGTGAGCCTGAAGGCCAGCCGCTGCCAGCATTGTCACAATGGCGAATAGTGGCTTCCTCAATGTCGGACCGCCTTTGCGCCGCGGAGCGTTTGGATGACCACATAGAGCACCGGGATGAACAGGATGTTCAGGAACGTGGCGAAGAGCATCCCACCGGCCACCGCCGTGCCGACGGAGTGGCGCCCTTCCTGTCCAGCGCCGGTGGCGAACACGAGCGGCATGACACCCAGGATAAACGCGAGGGACGTCATGAGGATCGGGCGAAGACGAATTCGGGCGGCCTCGATCGCCGCGTCGATCACCGTCATCCCCTTCGCCCGAAGCTGCTCGGCGAACTCGACGATCAAAATCGAGTTCTTGGCTGCCAGGCCGATCAGCATCACGAGGCCGATCTGGCAGTAGAGGTCGTTCTGCAGGCCGCGCGCCCATTGCGCTGACAGCGCGCCGAGGACGGCCAGCGGCACTCCGAGCAGCACGATAAACGGCAGCACCAGTGACTCGTATTGTGCCGCGAGCGTCATATAGACCAGCAGCAAGGCAATGCCGAAAATCGCCGCCGATTGGCTGCCCGCTTTGATCTCCTCGAGCGACATACCGGACCAGGCAAAGCCAAATCCCGGCGGCAGTGCGCCTCCCGCCAGCCGTTCCATCTCCTCGAGCGCCTGCCCGGAGCTGATGCCGGGCGCGGCGGATCCGCTCACCTGCGCCGATCGAAAGAGGTTGAAGTGGCTGATCACCTGAGGCGCGGTTGTCTCGCGCACCCGCACGACGCTGGCCAACGGCACCATGGCACCGGCATCGGTCCGCGCGTAGTACTGATCGAGGTCTTTCACGTCCGAGCGGTAGGCTTTGTCAGCCTGGACGTAGACGCGGTACGCGCGGTTGTTGAAGTCGAAGTCATTGACGTACGCCGATCCGAGAAAGATCTGCATCGCGCTCGTGATCTCCCCAATAGGCAGTCCCAGACTACGCGCCTTGTCACGGTCGATGTCGACGGCGAGCTGCGGATCGCTCGCCGTGAAGGAGCTGAAGAGGCCGGCCACTTGTGTGGAGGTCTGAGATGCGCCCACGAGCGACTGCAGAGCACCGCTGAGATTCCCGATGTTGGCACCACCGCTCTGATCGAGCACCTCCATCGTGAAGCCGCCGAAGTTACCGAGCCCTTGAATGGACGGGGGGGCGAACGGGATGACGAAGCCGCTCGAGATCCCGAACAGTCGCCCGCGTATTCCGGGAAGTATGCCCTGGAGCCCATGCTCAGGACCCACTCGCTCCTCGAACGGCTTGAGCAGCGTGAAGATCAGGCCGGCGTTCGGCGCGCTGCCGGCGAAGCTGAACCCGGCAATCGAGAAGACCGACGCCACCTCGGGCACATTCCGCATGACCTCCTCGGCCTGCTTGATGACCCCCGTGGTGTAGTCGAGCGACGCGCCAGGTGGTGCCTGCACGATCGAGATGAAGTAGCCGGGATCCTCCTCAGGCAGAAACGCCCGCGGCACGCGACTGTAGACGTAGTAGGTCGCACCTAGCAGCCCGACAAACACGACGGCGACCGCCCAGCGCCATCGCATCAGGCCGCGAACCGTGTGCACGTAGCCGCTCGTGCCCGCGTGGATCAGCCGCTCCACACCGCGGAAGAACCATCCCTTCTCGTCCGCGTCGTGCCGGAGCAGAAGTGCTGACAGCGCCGGTGTCAGCGTCAGCGCGTTGAAGGCTGAAATGGCGACCGAGAACGCGATGGTCAGCGCGAACTGCTGATAGAGCCGGCCAGTCGTTCCCGGGAAGAACGCCACGGGAACAAAGACCGCGATCAGTACGAGGGCGGTCGCAATCACCGCCCCAAAGACCTCCCGCATCGCGTCCGATGCGGCTTGTTGGGCACTCTTCCGGAATTCCTGGATGTGCCGCTCGACGTTCTCAATCACCACGATCGCGTCGTCCACCACGATGCCTGTAGCAAGAACGATGGCGAAGAGCGTGAGGGTATTTATGGAAAAGTCGAGGAATTTGATAAAGGCGAAGGCGCCGATGAGCGATACCGGCATCGTCAGCGCGGGAATAAGGGTGGCGCGCCAGCTCTGGAGGAAGAAGAACATCACCAGCACGACCAGGCCGAGTGCCTCGGCGAGTGTCTTGACGACCTCCCGAATCGATTCCTGCACGACGGTCGTCGTATCGAAGGCAACCCTGTACTTCAGGCCTGGCGGGAACGCCCGGGCGAGTCGGGCCATCTCGTCGGTCACGCCGCGCTGCACGTCGAGCGCATTGGCCGTTGGGAGAGCGGAGACCGCGAAGCCGACCCCTTCGACGCCATCGAACCGGAGCGCGGAGGAATAGGTTTCCGCACCAAGCTCAGCGCTTCCCACGTCCCGAAGGCGCACCAATGCTCCGCCGGCGGCGGACTTGATGATGATGTTCTCGAAGTCGCTCTTCTCGCGCAGGCGTCCGGCGGCACGGACACTGATCTGATACGTCTGCCCCTCGCGGGCGGGTGAATCCCCGACGCTTCCCGCGGCCACGTTGACGTTCTGCTCGCGCAGCGCATTGACCACGTCGCCGGCGGTGATTGAACGGGCAGCCAACCGCCCGGGATCGAGCCACAGCCGCATGGCGAACTTGCGTTCACCGAAGATGAACACGTCAGCCACGCCAGGGATTCGCTTCAGCGCGTCCTTCACGTACACGTCGATGTAGTTCGACATGAAGAGCGCGTCGTACTCCCCGTTGTCGGCCCAGACGCCCACGGCTGAGATGAAGCTGCCGCCGCCCTTCTGGACGGTCACGCCGATCTGGCGAACCTCGCCTGGGAGGCGGCCGAGCGCCTGATTCACGCGGTTCTGCACATCCACGGCGGCGATGTCGGGATCGCGTGTGACGCCGAAGGTGACGATGATCTGGCTGATACCGCTGTTGGTGCTCGAGGAGGACATGTACAGCATGCCCTCCACGCCATTGATGGCCTGCTCCAGCGGCGTCGTGACCGCCGTCTCGACGGTTTCGGCGTTGGCGCCGGTGTAGACCGCGGTCACCGACACCGTCGGCGGTGCCACCTCCGGGTACTGCGCGATAGGCATCGTCGGGATCGCGAGCCCACCGGCAAGGACGATGATGAGCGAGCAGACGGTAGCGAGAATCGGCCGCTTGATGAAGGTGTCGACGAACATCAGGACGCCTTCACCGGCGCGCCGTCCCCGAGCTTCTGGAGGTTGGAGACGATGACGCGGTCACCCGCCTTGAGGCCGTACATGATGACGTAGTCGTCGCCAATCACCTCGGCCACCGTCACCGGCTTCTGACGGGCGACGGTGCCCTGCGGACCCTGCTCGGCGACAAACACGAAATACTGTCCGCTAATGCGGCTGATGGCGACGACTGGCACGGTCAGGCGGGGCTCGTTGCTCCAGATGATCCGCGCGCGCAGGTACTGCATCACGCGGATCGAGGGCGGCATGCGACCGAGTGTGACCTTGACCAGCACCGACTGCGTCGCATCGTCCGCGCGTGGAGCCACGAAGGTCACCGGGTCCGAGGCGATGACCGCGCCGTCCGAAGCGATGAGCTCGACCTCGAGCCCCGGCCGCAGGAGCGCTGCTCTCTCCAGCGGGACGTTGATGTAGGCCTCGAGTCCTTGAGGCTGGTCGATCGTGGTGATAGCGGTGGACGGTGTGACGCGGTCGCCCTCGCGGATCGTAATCTCACCCGCGATTCCCGCCGCGGGGGCCGTGAGGCGATAGTAGTCCAGCTGCACCCGCGCTTCTCGGATCTGCGAGGCCACCGCGTCAAGCTGCGCCTGAGTCGTCTTGGCGGAGGCCTCGGCCTGCTCGAGCTCCGAACGGCTCACGGCACCAGCCTCGAAGAGCGTTCGGGCGCGGGCGAGTTGCTGCTGTGCCAGGGCGACATCCGCCTCGCGCGCGGCCCGCTGCGACTCGACGGCTGTCAGCGTCGCCTGCTGCTTGTCGGGATCGACCTGCAGCAGCGGCTGCCCGGCTTCCACGCGATCGCCCGCTTTGACGTAGATCCGCCGCACGATACCCTCGACCTGAGACTGCACGGTGGTCGAGCGCAACGAGCGGATGGTGGCGACATATTCGGAGGTTTGCGGGATTGGCTTCGGCGCCAACGTCAGCACCGCGACGTCCATGGGGGGAAACGCGCCGCCGGCGCCGCCAGGGCCACCCTGACCTTGGGGCGCCCCCCCACCGCACGCCGCGACGATGAGTAGGGGAAGAATACGAACCAACGAACGCAGCATGAATTGTTCCTAGGTGGATGAACCCGACCGGGGTTCCATCGATTCTACTCGGACGCTGACAGGGAGGGAACCGGTTCAACCACGAGCGTCGCGAGCATGCGAAGGGACATGGACGCGGGTTACATCAGCGGCCGAAGATTCCTTTGATTCCTCTGCCAAGGGCGCCGAGCAGACCCTGGATGGCACGTTGAGTCGCCTGCTTCAGATTGCCCGTGTGGATCGTGCAGAGGCGCGACGGCACGTCGTCGCCGTCCTTGAAGTATTCGATATAGGTCGGGCATCCTTCGACGGGGCGCATGTAGGAAATGCGGCACAGTTCCTGGGGCCGCAGGCTGCCCGGGGCATCGAATGGGGCGGCGGGAAGGCTCCTCGCGGTCTTCTTCATGAAGTCGGACCAGATCGGCAACGCCACCTGAGCGCCCGAGCCCCCTTCGCGAATCCGCTCAGGTTGATCGAAGCCGACCCACACGCCCACCACCACCGACGAGGAGAACCCTACGAACCAGGCATCGTGATAGTCGTTGGTCGTCCCGGTCTTACCGCCAACGGAACCGAGTACCCCGGCGCGACGTGCGCCCGTCCCAGTGCCCCTGTTCACGACATCCTCCAGCATGGTCACCATTTGAAAGGCGACCTGAGCCGACAGCACCTGCTCACGCTCGATATGGACGCGGGTGACGACCTCGCCGGCCGAGTCGCGCACCGTCACCAGTCCGCGGGGCCGTACGCGGTAGCCGAGGGATGGGAACACGGCGTAGGCCGCAGTGAGATCGAGTGGCGAAACCACTCCGCTCCCGAGCGCGAGCGACGGCACGTCGGGTTGGTTCCGCACACCTGCATCCGCGGCAAGCCGCAGCACCGACGCGGACCCCACCTGCTGCTGCAGCAGCACGGCGGCGGCGTTGTTTGATTCGAGCAGCGCCTCCCGGAGCGTCATCGAATCCTGCTCGCCGGTGCGCTCGCCCCTGGGAATCCAGACCCCCTCTGGCGCCAGAATCGAGAGCGCCTTGATCCCGCTGATCGTCGAGACCGGAGAGAGTCCCTTCTCGAGCGCCGCCGCATAGACAAACGGCTTGAAGGCGGAACCGGGCTGTCGCCGGCTGCGGACGGCCCGATTGAAGGGCGATTTCGAAAAGTCCGAGCCCCCGACCAAGGCGAGGATGTTGCCCGTGCGGGGATCGAGGGCTACCAGCGCGGCTTGGAGGCCTTTCACGCCGGTGCGGCGCAAGCCGTCGCGCACGGCCAGCTCCGCGGCGTCCTGGATCTCGGGTACGAACGTCGTGTCCACACGCCAGTCCGGAGGGTTGTCGCCCCCGTAAATGTCACGAAACTGCTGCCGGAGATACTCCTTGGCATAGCCGTGGCGGGCCCCCGAGACCGACGGCTGTGGTTGGATGCGGATACGCTCCGCTCGTGCGGCCTGCTCCTGTGCGGGGGTAATCTTCCCTTCCTCGCGCATGCGCTGCAGCACGACGAAGCTGCGGCGGCGCGCGGCATCCGGATGTGTCCAGGGCGAGTAGGACGCCGGAGCTCGGATGATGCCCGCGACGAGCGCCGCCTCGGCGAGGGTCAGCTCGGAGGCGTGCTTCTGCAGCATCTTCTCCGACATCGTCTCGATGCCGTAGATGCCACCGCTCAAGTAGACACGGTTGAAGTACAGCTCGAGAATTTCCCGCTTGGTCAGCATGACCTCGAGCAGCACCGCGAGCGCGGCTTCCTTGGCCTTTCGGCCGTAGGTCCGCTGGTTCGAGAGGAAGAGCGTGCGGGCAAGCTGCTGCGTGAGCGTGCTGCCCCCTTGCGTGCCAGTGGCCGAGCGCACGTTGTAGAGCGCGGCGCGGGTCAGCGCGATCGGGTCAATGCCGGGGTGCAGATAGAAGCGGTGGTCCTCCACCGCGATCACGGCGTCTTTGAACGATGTGGCAATCTGGTCGAACTTGACGTCGCGACGCTGTTCGTCGAGCCGAAACCAGGGCCGCCCAAGCGCATCGTAGAACACGGTGTCGCCGACGCCTCGATTGAGCCGGTAGATCGCCCAGCCATGGCGCCCCGTCCAGGCCACGGTCATCAGGACGGCCACGATGGCGATGCCGCCCACGAGCGCGACGATCCAGTCGCGCCAGGAGAGCCCCCGGAGAACCGAAAAGCGCATCCCAAGATGCTACTCTTCACGGCGATGTTCACGGTGCATGCGGTCCGGGCGCTCCCGGCTCTGGCAGGCGTGCTCTTGGCGACGGCCACCCTCGTAAGCCAGGCTCCGTTGCAGGAGCGCGATTTCTTGTCGCGGGTCAGGCGACTGACGATCGAGGGACGCCGCGCCGGGGAAGGCTACTGGTCTTCGGACGGTCGCCGGCTCGTCTTCCAGAGCGAACGCGAGCCGGGCAACCCCTTCTACCAGATTTACGCGCTCGACCTCGCCTCGGGTGACGCCGTGCGCATTTCGCCCGGCATGGGCAAGACGACGTGCGCGTTCTTTCGTCCTGGCTCGGACGAGATTCTCTTCGCGTCGACCCATCACGACCCGAAATCGAAGCAGTATCAGCAGGAGGAAATCGATTTCCGCGCGTCCGGCAAAGAGCGGCGCTACGCGTGGGACTACGATCCCGAAATGGAGATCTACTCGTACGCCGAGAAGACAAGGGCGTACGCACGGCTGACGAGTGCGCGAGGCTACGACGCGGAAGCGAGCTACTCACCGGACGGCCAATGGGTCGCGTTCTCCTCGATGCGCGACGCGTACAACCGTTCACTCAGCATCGCCGAGCAGAAGCAGCTCGAGGTCGATCCCAGCTATTTCGGTGAGATCTACCTCATGCGTGCGGACGGTTCCGGGCAGCGGCGACTGACCAACGTCATCGGCTATGATGGCGGACCCTTCTTTTCGCCCGACGGCACACGCATCGTCTGGCGGCGCTTCGACGAAGCCGGTCTCATTGCCAACGTCTGGACCATGAAGCTGGATGGGACCGACCAGCGACAGATCACCGACTTTGGCTCGATGAGCTGGGCACCCTATATCCACCCGTCCGGCCGCTACATCATTTTCGCTTCCAACAAGCTCGGGTTCGAGAACTTCGAGCTGTTCATGGTGGACATCGACGGTCGAAAGGAACCGGTGCGCGTCACCTATACCGAGGGGTTCGACGGTCTTCCCGTCCCGTCGCCGGATGGAACCCAACTCGCCTGGACCGCAACCAGGGCGGGTGGCTCGCAGGGACAGATCTTCCTGGCGCAGTGGAATCACGAGAAGGCGCTTGCGGCCCTTGCCGCGGCTCCCGAAAAGGCCAGGTCGCGGTGAGCAGACTCTCTAGGCTCGTCATCGTCGTTCTCCTTGGATCGACGGCAGCTTCGGCGCAATCGACGGGTTCGAGGACGCGACCATATGTGACAACGCTGGCATCGGACCGTTTTGACGGGCGTCAAGCCGGCTCGTCCGGCGAGCGGCTCGCCGGCGACTACATCGATGCCGAGCTCCGGCGCATCGGCGTGCTGCCGCTCCCTGGCCGGCCGGACCTGTTCATGCCATTCGAGTTCACCGCCGGCAGCCGCGATGGTGGCTCAATCATGTCGGTTACCCGTATCGCCGGGAGCACCACGACATTTCGCGGCGCGAAGGACATCCAGGCGCTGTCGTTCTCCGATGACGCGGAGGTGACTGCCCCGGCGGTGTTTGCCGGCTATGGTCTCGTTGTTCCAGAGTCGCAAGGCGTGGGCTACGACAGCTATGCCGCGCTTGACGTCACAGACAAGGTTGTCGTGGTCCTGCGCTATTTCCCGGAGGATGCCGAGCCGCGATTGCGGTCGATCCTGGCGCGGTACGCCGACCTGCGTTATAAGGCACTTGCCGCGCGGCAGCGCGGCGCGAGGGCACTCGTCGTGGTCACCGGGCCGCGATCCCCAAACTCCGGACAGGTGGTACCGATGACCTTCGACACGGCGTTGGCCGGTTCGGGCATCGCCGCCGCCAGCGTCAGCGACGACGTGGCGGCGGCGCTCTTTGCCGGGGCGGCGACGACGTTGTCCGCGACCCAGCAAGATCTCGACTCGGGCAACCCGCACGTCGCCGGTATCGCCCTCACGTCCACGGTGACCATCAAGACGTCGGTCGTGCGTGAAAGACAAACCGCACGGAATGTCATCGGCTATCTGCCGGCCACTACGCAAGCCGCCGAGGACAAGCCGTGGGTCGTTGTCGGCGCCCACTATGACCACCTGGGTCACGGCGACCAGGGCACCTCGCTCGCCTCGAAGGACGACGCCGGGCAGATTCATCATGGTGCCGACGACAACGCCTCAGGCACCGCCGCTGTGATCGCCCTGGCAGAAGCATTGGCGGAATATCCTCGGCGCCGGAATGTCCTCATTGCGCTCTGGTCAGCTGAGGAGATCGGCCTGGTGGGATCCAGCGCGTTCGTCAACACGCCGCCGGTCCCCGTCAACCAGATTGCCGCCTATCTGAACTTCGATATGGTGGGTCGGATGAGCGACAACAAGCTGGTGGTGCAGGCTGCCGGCACCAGCCCTGTCTGGGGGCGTGCGCTCGAACGCGCCAACGTGGCCGCTGGCTTCGATCTCACCGTGCAGCCCGACCCCTACCTGCCGACCGACAGCGCCAGCTTCAATCAGGCCGAGATCGTGAGCCTCAACTTCACCACCGGCTCACACGCCGACTATCACAAGCCCTCGGACACGGCCGACAAGATCTCCTTCGAGGATCTGGACCGCGTCGTGGAGTTTGCCGCGGCGATTGTGCGGGCCACGGCCGATGCCGAGCAGGCGCCGCCGTTCACCAAAGTCGATCAGCCGGCGTCGCGCGGGGGATCGATTGCCGGCGTCCGCGTCACGACAGGCACGATCCCGGACTACGCAACGGAGGCGAAAGGGCTCCTCCTCGGCGGCGTCATCGGCGGGGGGCCGGCGGACCAGGCGGGTCTCATGAAGGGCGACATCATCGTCGAGATCGCCGGCCAGTCGATCGCCAACATATACGACTACACCTACGCCCTCGAACTTCTGAAGGTGAACCAGCCAGTCAAGGTTGTGTACACCCGAATGGGCGTGCGGCGGGAGACGGCGCTCACGCCGGGCGCTCGGCGTTAGCGCGGCCGGGTTCTACTTCGTCACATCCCCGTCCACCGCATCGATTGCCTGGTCTTCCACGTCCAGCAGATCCCCCGCCTTCTCGGCGAGCGTATCCACCTCCTGGGGGCCCTGTATTCGCGCGTAGACGAACGCGATCACGAAGATCACGGCGACCAACCCGAGGGAGAACCATTTCGGCATCTCGAAGCCGACGTAGCCCGCGTCGTGCAGGTACTCGAGGAGGAGCTTGATGCCGACCCACGCGATGATGACGAATGCGCCGTCAACCAGCGGCGGATAGCGATTCACCAGCACGAGCAACTGGCCGATGACCAGCCGCATGGCGATGACCCCGAGGATACCGCCGGTGATGATCACCCACAGCTTGTTCGACATCGCGACGGCGACGAGGATCGAGTCGATCGCAAAGACGATGTCGGTCAGCTCCACCTTCACGACCGTTGCCCAGAATGGCGACAGCCCCATCCAGGCCTGCGCTTTCTTCGGGCGCTGGCGCTCTACGGCGTTGCCGTGGCTGGTGAAGTGGCTGTACGGCAGCCAGAGTAAATATGCCGCGCCAATCAGCATGACCACGCGGATCTCAATCAGATACGCGGCCAGGAGAATGGCGATCACGCGAAACAGAAAAGCGCCGACTATCCCGTACTGAAGGGCTTTCCGCTGTTCGTGCTTCGGCAGGCCGAGCACGAGCACTGCCAGCACCATGGCGTTGTCTGCACTGAGGAGCCCTTCCAGTGCGACGAGAAGCGCGATGGTGACGAGATCGACGGACTGGAAATCCAAGATGAAGTCCTCATGGTATCGCGGACTGCGGGTGGGCGGCCTGGGCGCAGGCCTGGCGGGAACCCGCCGAGGTTGACACGCGTCGTATCAAGGCCTAGGCTTGATTCACACGAGGCATGACGGTCGAGCACGAGTTCTTCTTCATCAGCGTTGCAGCGGAGATGCTCGAGGTACATCCTCAGACGCTTCGCAAATACGAACGGCTTGGGCTGATCCGGCCGTCGCGAACTGTCGGAAGTATGCGTGTCTACTCGCGTGAGGAGCTCGAAAGAGTGCGTCTCATCAAACATCTGGTGGACGAGCTCGGGATCAACCTGGCCGGGGTTCAGCGGCTGCTCTCTATCGCCGAGGTCATGGGTCGCATCCGACCATTGCTGGAGGAGAGGGCGATCAATACCGGTGCGGGCCGCCGGCAGCTCTTGGCGGAGATGCGGCGGCTGAGTGACGCAATAGACCTCTAGCCACGAAGCACGAGGGAACGCGAAGGCCAAACGAAGAGATGGAATTCAAGGACTACTACGCCACGCTCGCGGTGACCAAAGCCTCCTCTGAAAAAGAGATCAAGCAGGCTTTCCGGAAGCTCGCGCGCAAGCACCATCCGGACGTCAACCCCGGCGATAAGGCGGCGGAGGCAAAGTTCAAGGAAATCAACGAGGCCTACGAGGTGCTCGGCGACCCAGCCAAGCGGAAGAAATACGACGAACTGGGAGCCAATTGGCGGATGTACGAGCAGGCCGAGGCCCAGGGTGGGGCGAACCCCTTTGCCGGCCGATGGAGCCCGAACATGGGCGGTGGCGCGAGCGCCCAACCTGGAGGCTTCCGAACGATGTCCCAGGAGGAGATGGAGGAGCTGTTCGGCAATCAGAACCCGTTCTCCGACTTCTTCACGACCTTCTTTGGCGGCAGCGAGGCCGGCCCTCGCGTTGGTGGCCGCGGCCGGGGAAGGCCGCGGGCTGGACGGGACGTCGAGCACGAAATCGAACTGACCCTCGAGGACCTCTATCACGGGACGACGAGGCGCCTGTCCCTGAAGCACGACGGCCACGCGCGCACCGTGGACGTCCGGATTCCGTCCGGCGTCTCCGACGGCTCGCGGGTCCGTGTGGCCGGAGAGGGCGAGCACGGTGCGGGTGGTGCGATCTCGGGTGACCTGTACCTACGGGTTCGATTGGCGCCACACGCGCTCTTTGAACGCAAGGGACGCGACCTCTATGTGAAGGTGCCCCTGCCAGTGGCGACGGCAGTTCTCGGTGGCGAAGTCGAGGTCCCGACGATTTCGGGAAAGTCGGTCAGGCTGAAGATCCCTCCGCTGACGCAGAACGGACAGGTCTTCCGGCTCAAGGGATACGGCATGCCGGCGATCGGAAAGCCTGATGACATCGGCGACTCGTATGCCCGTGTTGATGTGCAGATGCCCACGGCGCTCTCCCCCGCCGAGCGGGAGCACTACGAGGCGCTGGCGAAATTGAGCGGAACAGGCAAGGCACACTCAGCCGCCTGAAAAGGAATGCAGGATCCATGAATCTGAACAAGTTCACCGAAAAAGCCCAGGAGGCTGTCGTCGCCGCCCAAAGCCTGGCCACCGAGCAGAGCCACTCGGAGATGGTGCCTGAGCACCTCTTGGTCACGCTCATTGAGCAGCAGGGTGGCATCGTGGCATCGGTCCTGCGAAAGATGAATCTCGACCCCGCCAGGGTCGGCGCCGACGTGCGCGCGCTGTTGAAGAATCTGCCGCAGGCACGTGGGGGCGACGTTCGCTCCTCGCCTCGGGTGAAGCTTGTCTTCGACGCGGCGCTGGCAGAGGCGACACGCCTCCAGGACGACTACGTCAGCACCGAGCACTTACTCGTCGCCATCGCAACCGAGGCTGGTCGCTCCCCCGCCGCGCAGCTCCTGCAGAAGAGCGGCGTCACAAAGGATACGCTCTACGCCGCCCTGACCGCGGTGCGTGGCAATCAGCGGGTGACCTCGCAGAACCCGGAGTCCACCTACGAGGCGCTGGCCCGCTACGGCAGGGACCTCACCGAACTGGCCGCCAAAGGCAAGCTCGATCCCGTCATCGGCCGGGACGAGGAGGTGCGGAGGGTCATCCAGGTTCTTTCCCGCCGAACGAAGAACAACCCAGTGCTCATCGGCGAGCCGGGAGTCGGCAAGACGGCCATTGTCGAGGGGCTGGCCCAGCGCATCATTCGCGGCGACGTTCCCGAAGGGCTCAAGAACAAGAAGATCTTCGCTCTCGACATGGGCGCACTGGTGGCGGGGGCGAAGTACCGCGGCGAATTCGAGGAGCGACTGAAGGCCGTGCTCAAGGAGATCACCGAGTCCGAGGGGCGGATCGTCTTGTTTATCGACGAGCTGCACACGGTGGTCGGCGCTGGCGCCGCCGAGGGGGCGATGGATGCCTCGCAGATGCTCAAGCCGATGCTCGCCCGGGGAGAGCTTCACACGATTGGGGCCACCACGATCGACGAGTATCGGAAGCACATCGAGAAGGATGCGGCGCTCGAGCGGCGCTTCCAGCCGGTGATGGTCGGAGAGCCGACCGTCGAAGACAGCATCTCCATCCTGCGCGGCCTCCGCGAACGGTACGAGATCCATCACGGCGTGAAGTTCAAGGACGCGGCACTGGTCGCGGCGGCCGTGCTCTCCCATCGCTATATCTCCGATCGATTTCTGCCAGACAAGGCGATCGATCTCGTGGACGAGGCCGCCGCAAAACTGCGGATGGAGATCGACTCCATGCCGGCGGAGCTCGACGAGGTCAAGAGACGCATCATGCAGCTCGAGATCGAGCGGGAGGCCCTGCGCAAGGAGAAGGACAAGGCCTCTCGCGAGCGACTCGAGAAGCTCGAGTTGGAGCTGGCGAATCTGAAGGAGGAGCAAACGCGGCTCACCGCGCACTGGGAGCAGGAGAAGGAGGCTATCCAGGCCGGTCGCAAGCTGAAAGAGGCGCTCGAACAGGTCCGGCTGGAGCTCGACCACGCCCAGAAGGCCGGAGACTTCGCCAGGGCGTCGGAGCTGCAATACGGGAAGATGCCGGAGCTCGAGAGACGGATCCGCGACGAGGAGGCGCGCCTCGCCGAGCTGCAGAAGTCGCAGCGCATGCTCAAGGAGGAGGTGGACGAGGAGGACATCGCCGAGGTCGTGGCGAAATGGACCAACATCCCCGTGAGCCGACTGATGGAAGGCGAGGTCCAGAAGCTGGTGAACATGGAGGAACGGCTCCACCGGCGCGTCGTCGGCCAGGACGAAGCCGTCCGGGCCGTCTCGAATGCCATACGCCGCGCTCGCGCCGGTCTGCAGGATCCGAATCGTCCGCTGGGCAGCTTCATCTACCTGGGCCCTACGGGTGTTGGAAAGACGGAGCTCGCGCGTGCGCTCGCCGAGTTTCTGTTCGACGACGAACAGGCGATGATCCGGATCGACATGTCGGAATATCAGGAAAAGCACTCGGTGTCGCGCATGATCGGGGCACCCCCCGGCTATGTCGGCTACGATGAGGCGGGACAACTCACCGAGGCGGTGCGGCGCCGTCCCTATTCGGTGGTGTTGTTTGACGAGATCGAGAAGGCACACCCGGAAGTTCTCAACGTTCTGCTGCAACTGCTCGACGACGGCCGGCTGACCGACGGCAAGGGGCGGACCGTGGATTTCAAGAATTCGATCGTCATCATGACGTCGAATCTCGGCAGCCATCACATCGCCGAGTCATCCGATGCGTCGCCTGCCGGCGAGCTGGGCGAGGGGGTCAGGCGCCAGGTCATGGAGACGCTGCGGCAGCATTTCAGACCGGAGTTCCTGAACCGGATCGATGAGATCATCTTCTTCCACGCGCTCGGTCTCGAGCACATGAAGCGGATCATTGATATCCAGATCCGCGGACTGCTGAAGCGACTCGAGGAGCGCAAGATCCAGGTCGAGCTGAGCGATGCCGCCAGGGAGTTCGTGGTGACCGAGGGCTACGATCCGATGTACGGGGCACGACCGCTCAAGCGGACGATTCAGCGCCGGATCCTCGATCCGCTGGCCTTGCGGGTGCTCGAGGGCGAACTCCGGGAGGGCGATTGGATTACTGTCGATGCAGGGGATGACGGACTGACGTTTGCGAAACGCCAGACCGTGAGCGCGTAGCGAATGGCACAATTCAGAACGCCACCGGGCATGAACCCGCGGGACAAGCGGCCTGGAGAGAAGCGGACCTTCGGTGGCGGCCGGCCGGCCGGCGCCGTGTGGTACGTGCTCGGATTTCTGCTCGTCATGGCGATTGTCCAGGCGTATTTCGTCGCGCCGGCCGGTAAACCGATCTCCTACAGCGAGTTCAAGCAGGCCATCCGCAGCGGCCAGGTTGTCGAGGTCTTCGTCGGCGAACAGTCGATTCGCGGCACGTACAAGAAAGAGACCAACGGAGGCTCGAGCTTCACGACGTCGCGGATCGAGGACCCGAAGCTCATCGAGGATTTCGACGCGGCGGGCGTGAAGTACACCGGGGAGTTCGTGAGCCGGTGGCTCCCGGAGGTGCTCGGCTGGATCGTGCCGCTGCTGCTGCTCTTCGGCATCTGGACCTTCTTCCTGCGCCGCATGGGCGGCGCCGAAGGCGGCGTCATGTCCTTCGCGCGAAGCAAGCACCGCGTCTTCGCCGAGGACGACGTGAAGGTGAGCTTCGCGGACGTGGCCGGCGTGGACGAGGCCGAACAGGAGCTGAAGGAGATCGTCGAGTTTCTGCGGAACCCGGGGAAGTACACCACCCTCGGCGGGCGTATCCCGAAGGGAGTCCTGCTCGTGGGGCCTCCTGGCACCGGCAAGACCCTGCTCGCCCGCGCCGTCGCCGGCGAAGCCAAGGTTCCGTTCTTCAGTCTGAGCGGCTCCGAGTTTGTTGAGATGTTCGTCGGGGTTGGCGCCGCGCGCGTTCGCGATCTCTTCCAGCAGGCGGAAGCGAAGGCTCCCTGCATCATCTTCATCGACGAGCTCGACGCGTTGGGGCGGGCACGCGCGCAAGGGCCCATGGGCTCCCACGAGGAGCGCGAGCAGACCCTCAATCAGCTGCTCGCCGAGATGGATGGCTTCGACTCCCGCAAGGCGATCATCATCATGGCTGCCACCAACCGCCCCGAGGTGCTCGATCCGGCCCTTCTGCGCCCCGGCCGATTCGACCGGCAGGTACTTGTGGACAAGCCTGACGTGAAGGGACGCGAAGAGGTGCTGCGCATCCATACGAGAAACGTGAAGCTGGCGCCCGCCGTGAGCCTCAGGTTGATCGCGGCACGGACGGCGGGCTTTGCCGGCGCGGACCTCGCCAACCTGGTCAATGAGGCGGCGTTGCTGGCAGCGCGCACGGACAAGGTCTCGGTGGAAGCCGTGGACTTCGAGGCGGCCATCGATCGTCTGATTGCGGGGCTCGAGAGGAAGCGGGTGATGAGCGGCAAGGAACGCGAGATCGTCGCGTACCACGAATCAGGCCACGCCATCGTCGCCACGGCCATCCCAGGCATGGATCCGGTGCACAAGATTTCGATCGTGCAACGCGGGTTCGGCGCATTGGGCTACACGATGCAGCTACCGCTGGAGGACCGCTATCTGATGCAGCGGGGCGATCTGCTCAACCAGCTCGCGGTGCTCCTGGGCGGGCGCACTGCCGAGGAGATCGCGCTCGGTGAGATTTCCACGGGGGCGCAGAACGACCTTCAACGCGCCACCGACATCGCTCGTGCGATGGTCACCGAGTGGGGCATGAGCGACGTGCTCGGCGCCATCAACTACGACGGCCACAAGCGGAGCAAATTTCTCGACATTCCTGTCGGGCCCGAGCGTGGACCCTACGGCGAGGACACGGCGCGGATCATCGACGCCGAGGTGAAGCGCATCATGACGGAAGCACACAACACGGCGCGCCGCCTCCTCACGGCGAGACGTCCCCTGCTCGACATCGTGACGCGCCGTCTGTTGGAACAGGAAGTCATGGAAGGCGCCGAACTCCGAGAGATACTCGGCGCGCCGCCGGGTGCCCCTGAGGAGTCGCCCGAAACGACGCCGCGGCCGCCAGGCGTCCACTAGGAACCCGTCAAGGCCCTCCACACTCCCAGTGACAAGCCCTGCATACAGCGTGGCGCGCGTGGTCGCGCCCAAGGTCGCCGAGCGTATCGCCATACACAGGGCGAGCCTCCAGAACGAAGCGGATCGCCACCAGGCGTCGCTGCTCCCCGACGCGAACGCCATTGAAGCCCTTGTCGACGCCGCGTTCTGGGCCAGCCTGCGCCGAGAAGAGGGCTACGCACCAAAGATCTCACTCGCCTATCTCCCACCGCTCGAGGAGGTCGAGCCGATGATCTTCGAACGACCGTTACCGCTGGAGTCGGGCGCGCTCGCCAGGCTGGCGCCCGCGGTCGAGCGTCCGGGCATCCACCTGGGTGTCGGACCAGACCTGATGGTCTGGGGGGCCACGCGTACGATCCCGCCCTTCTGCTTCGTCGTCGAGGTCGTGTCACCGGGGTTGCTCGTCCTGAAGCACCGGCCACGGTATGAGTCGCGCAAGTTCGTCAACCTCGCCGTGCTCGAGAGCGATCAGATCAAGATCGTTGACGAGGGAGCGTCGTTGATGCCCGACTGCCCTGCTCTCGTGAGCTCACTGCTCGGCTTCGATGCGCCGCAGTCGATGAGCGGGGTGGCGAACGTGCTCGTGCAGATAGCCGTGTCGATGCGAAAGCACGGACGGGGTGGCGCCCTGCTCGTGGTGCCTGGAGAGTCCGACGCGTGGCGCGCGTCCATCGTCCAGCCGATAGCCTACGCCGTGAACCCGGCGTTTACGCCCTTGGCTGACCTCATTGCCGCAGAGGCCATCGCCGAGCATCGGCACGAATGGCTCGAATCGCTCGCGCACGCGGTGGACGCTGTCGCTGGACTCACGGCCGTGGACGGCGCCACGATTCTCACCGACCGCTATGAACTGCTCGCCTTCGGCGCAAAGATTCGCCGGAAGCAGAACGGCACGCCGGTGGATCGGCTTCTGGTGACCGAGCCGATCGAAGGGGGCGTGGCGGAGCGGATGGCGCCGGGACAGCTGGGTGGGACGCGCCACATGTCGGCCGCGCAGTTTGTGACCGATCAGCGAGACGCGCTCGCACTCGTCGCGTCGCAGGACGGGCACTTCACCATCTTCGCGTGGTCTCCGTGTGACGACATGGTCCACGCACACAGAGTCGAGACGCTCTTGCTCTGATGCGCATCTCGACATGTCCCGCTACCCGTACTTGACGATGAGCGCGGTGATGTCGTCGTTCTGGATCGCGCCGTGCGTGAAGTCGTGCACGGCAGCCAGCAGCCGCTCGATGAGCTGATCCGGAGCCTCGGCCAGGAAGCCGGCCAGCGCGCCGTAGATGCGTTCGTCGCCGAACTCCTCTCCATTGGCCGCCAGCGCCTCCGAAACGCCGTCGCTGAACACCACGAGAAGATCGCCGTGATCGAGGCGCACGGTTTCCTGTGCGTAGGTTGCCTGCGGGAACAACCCCAGCACCATGCCCCCGGTCTCGAGACGCCGGACGCCGGTACGGCCAAATAGAAAGGGGGCGTTGTGACCAGCGTTGGTGTAGGTCAGCTCGCCGCTCGGCGTCAGTATTCCGAAGAACGCGGTCGCAAACCGCGACTCGATATTGCGGGAGAGCAAGATCCGGTTGACGCGGGCCGTGATCGCCGACGCGTCGTCCTGGGTAAAGGCCTGCGCCGAGAAGATGCCCTGCAGCACGGCCGTGAGCAGCGCCGCGGGCGGCCCCTTGCCGGCCACGTCGCCGAGCGCGAAGCCGAACTTCCCGTCTGGCAGGTCCAGGTAGTCATAGAAGTCGCCGCCGATCGCCCGACAGGGAATAGAGCTCGCCACGGCCGAAAAGAATCCAGCCGACTTGCGCGGCGACGGAAGCAGCGCCTGCTGAATTTCCGCGGCTGTCCGCAACTCCTGATCGATGCGCGCCTTTTCGAGCGTCTCGCGGTACAGGCGGGCGTTCTCGATGGCGGCAGCGGCTTCGCGCGCCAGCGTTTCAAGGGCTCCGCGAGTCGCCTGCGACAGGAGCTTCCCCTTCTCGCGGCTGTCCAGGTAGAGGACGCCAATACTGGTTGGATCGGCATGGGCGTCGATGCGGTCGAGATACCGTACCAGTCTCAGCGGCGTACAGAGGACGTGCCGAATACCCATCGCGATAGTCCCCTGGTGCGCCTGGAGCAGGTCACCCTCGCGAAGATCGGCCACGATCCTTTCACGACCGCTGGCGTACACCTCCTCGGGGATCTTGCGACTGGTGGCAAAGCCTCCAACCGGGAGCGACAGACGACCCGTTCCGCGCGCGATCTTCATTTCGAGCGCACCGCGCTCGTTCGGCAGCATGATGAAGCCGCGCTCGGCACCCGTGACTTCGATGGCCGAGTCGAGCGCCATCATGAGGACCTCGTCGAGCACCCTGCCGCTCCCCATGTTTCGGAGCGTTTCGAGCAGCATCGACATCTGGCGGAGGTCTCCGCCGATCGACGGATCCGCATTGTCGGCCGGGGCGTCGTTGACGAGGAACACGAGTTCCGCCCCGCCGCCCCGTCCAAGCTCGATGCGATCGCCGTGGCTGAGCGTGCGCTCGGTGATTCGCGATCCGTTGACGAAGGTGCCGTATCGCGATCCCTTGTCACGGATGAGATAGAGCGCGTTGACCTGGACGATCTCGGCGTGATCGCGCGAGATATCGGCGCCGGTCAGGTGGAGGTCGTTGCTGGACCTCCTGCCGATTGTGAACTCCGACTTGGTGATCGGCACCGTGCGCGGGCCGAGAAGATCGTGGACGTCGAGGCGTGGCCCCACCGCGGTGCTCATCGGCGCCGACCTCGTCCTGCTGTTCGACCGATCTACGAAGACGCTCCGAAGCTTTTCACTGCCTCGCTCTCGCTGTCGTAGGCGTCGAACACCGTCAAGACCTTCGTGATCGTCAGGAGGTCCGACACGCTCTTGGTGAGGTTGGCTATCTTGATCCTGCCGCCATCACGACTCACGGTCGTGTGCGAGGCGATCAGCTCGCCGAGGCCGGCGCTGTCCATGTAGCTCAGGCCGCCGAGATTGAGGACGATTTGCCGGTGCCCCTGGAACGCCAGGCTGTGGACTTTGTCCTTCAGGAGGCCGCTGCCGTCGCCGAGCACCAACCTGCCGTTGAGATCGAGGATTGTAACGGAACCGACACTGCGCTGCTCGATAGTCATGAACACTGCCCTTGAAGGAGACGGAGTGGATGCGGAGATTCGGCAGATTATAGGCTATCTGCTCGGAGCGTCCGATGCGACGACCGGGTTGGTGAGAGTGCCAATTCCGTTGTAACTGCACGCCATCCGGTCCCCCGCCTTGAGGAGCACGGGCGGCGTCCGGGCCGATCCGACTCCGGGCGGCGTACCGGTCGCGATGACGTCACCCGGGCGCAGCGTCAGCAGGTTCGAGGCGTATACGACCTGCTCGTCAATCCTGTGGATCATCTGGTTCGTGCTCCCCTTCTGCAGGAGGGCGCCATTCAGCGAGAAGGTGATCCCGAGGTTGCCAGGATCGGCGACGAACTCCTTCGGAGTGATGAACGGGCCCAGCGGCGCAAAGGTGTCGCGGTTCTTTCCTACCAGCCAGTCCGTTCCGTATCGCGTGTCTCCACGTCCGCCCCGGTCGGACATGTCGTTTTCGATTGTGTAGCCGAACACGTAGTCAAATGCCCGCTCGACCGACACGCGACTGGCGGTCTTGCCGATGACAATGCCGAGCTCGCACTCCCACTCGATTTGCGTCCGTTGAGGAGGCAGACGAACTGGTTCGCCGCTGGCAACGATGGCCGCGGGTGCTTTCAGGAACATGTACGGGTTCCACCGCGTGTCCCCTTCCCGGCGCTCCCAGATGCCGGGGGCGCTCTTGGTCCCAGGCAGCGCGTTGCCGGCAGTCGGGGCCGCTTGCCCAGGCGATCCGTCGCGCACGCGCGCCATCTCGACGTCGTGCTCCCGGTAGTTCACCGCCACGTTCAGCATCGTCGTCGGGTACATGACCGGGGGCATCACCTTGACGGCGGCCAAGTCGAACACGTATGCCGGTCGACCCGTGGTCACCGCACGGCGCACGAAGGCCGCCACTTCTACGATCCGGTCGCGCAGGCCGGTGTCGTAACGGCCGATGAGATCCTTCATGTCCGAAGGCGCGGTCACCCGGGACGCAGGGGTTCGGATCGCCGCGTTCGCGGCTGCGAAGTCGATGACGAGCGCATCGTTCAGCACGATGCCGACAAACGTGTGGGACTGCACCTGGAACGTGCCAAGACGGTAGGCCGGCGGTGCCTGCGCGGAGGCCACCGTCATCAGCGACAGAGCCATGGCTGAGCTAACAAGGATTCGCTTCATTGGGTCTCTAATCGGCATTGGATGCCACGTTGTTCACGGCCTCATGGGCAGCCAGATTGGTCGTGTGCCAACCTGACGCCTATCGTGGGTGCGGATTATAGCCGAGACGTTATATCTAGTTGCCCCGGAACGGTTTCGCGGGCACAATTGACACGCCCAGCACCAACCGAGCGATCGGGTTCGGCTCCCCGCGCCGGTTTTTTCGCCGAAGAGCTGAGGAAGCACCTGAATGCGCCACGACAGGTCTAATCTGACTCAATTGATTCTTGCCGTGACGCTCGCCGTCAGCGGCGCGGTGATGGCCGCCGGATGCGGGCCATCGAAAGTAACCTCGCCGACGCCGGCACCAGCGCCTGCACCCGCTCCGGCGCCAGCACCTGCGCCCGCCCCGGCGCCGGCACCAGAGCCGACACCGAGCGTCTTCCTCGCCGCGCTGTCGGTGGACCCGTCGGTCTTTACTGGCGGGCGGACCACGACGGGAACGGCGACACTGAACACCGTCGCCGAGACCGGTGGCCTGGTCGTCACGTTGTCGAGTAGCGACGGCAAAGCTACGCCTCCGGCCTCGGTAACGGTGCCGGCTGGCGCGAGCAGCGTGACGTTCCCGATCCCGACGGTTGAGCCGAGCTCGGACCTTCGCATCACGATTACGGGTACGGGCGGTGGAGAGACCCGGACGGCGCTGATGCGGCTGACGCCTGCCTTCCAGTCGTCCTCGGCTTTCACCATTGTCGGCGACCTCGGCAATGACATCTGCCTCATCAAGAATAGTGGCGGGGATCTGGACTGCCGTCTGTTCGTGACGAACCCACCAGGTAATGCGTTCTTCCTTTGGACGTTCAGTGTCGGGGGCGGCGCCACGGCGGAACATGACAGCTCCGACCCGGCGACCAAGCCGGAAGACGGGTGCGGTTTTCTTGGGGGCTATTCGGTATCCACCGATGGCAACGGCGACAAGTTCGTGGTGATGACAATCACCCTGCGGATCCAGACGTCGAGCGGCGTCAGCAACCCTGCGAGCCGCACGGTGAACGTCTACACCCAGAACTACTGCGGTTACTAGTGTGATGGAGGCCGGCTCCGGCGATCCGGATCCGACCTCCCTTTCCGGCCTCTCCGAGTTTCTCGCCTCCTGGGCGACCTACTCGTCCACCAGCCACCTCGATCGTCTTCGCCAGTCCGACTACTCTCGCCTCGACGCTCTCAACCATGTGTACCTCGATTACACGGGTGCGGGGCTGTACGGGGATTCGCAGATTCGTGCCCATGTGGAGCTCCTTTCAGCCGACGTGCTGGGTAACCCACATTCGGGCAGTCTCGCTTCGAGCGCAACAACCGGCCTTGTAGAACGTGCCCGCGCCTCAGTGCTCGCCTGGTTCAACGCCCCGCCCGGGGAGTACACGGCGATATTCACGGCCAACGCGACTGCAGCCCTCAAGCACGTTGGCGAGTCGTACCCGTTTGCCACAGGCAGCCGCCTGCTCCTGACATTTGACAATCACAACTCGGTGAACGGCATCCGGGAGTTTGCGCGCGCGCGGGGGGCCACGGTCGCCTACGCACCGTTGACCATGCCGGACCTGCGGGTCGATCGTGACCGGCTCTCGAACCTGCTGCGCTTGGCTGAGCCCGGACATCCGCACCTGTTCGCCTACCCCGCGCAGTCGAACTTCTCGGGTGTCCGCCACCCGCTCGCGCTCGTGGCGGAAGCACAGGGGCATGGCTGGGACGTACTGCTTGACGCGGCCGCTTTTGCCCCGACAAGCCGGCTTGACGTGGCTTCCGTGCGGCCGGACTTCGTCGCAGTGTCCTTCTACAAGTTGTTCGGCTACCCGACCGGCGTCGGCTGCCTGATCGCGCGCAACGCCACCCTCGCGCGTCTGCGGCGCCCCTGGTTTTCGGGAGGGACCGTGAACTTCGCTTCGGCGCACGGGCTCGCCCACATCCTCGCCCCCCACGAGGCTGGGTTCGAGGACGGCACGATCAACTTCCTGGCGATTCCCGCCGTGGAGATCGGCCTTCGGCACCTGGCGGCAGTGGGTCTTGACGCCATCCACGAGCGCGTTCGCTGTCTTGCCGGGTGGACGCTTCGAGAGCTGATGGCCCTCAAGCACGGGAACGGTCATCACATGGTGCGAATCTACGGTCCATCCGACACCACGGATCGCGGCGGGACACTCACGTTCAATCTGTATGATCCGGAAGGACGCCTGCTCGATTACCGCCGGGTTGAGGAACTGGCCACCGCCGACCGGATCTCCCTCCGCACCGGCTGCTTTTGCAACCCGGGGTCTGGAGAAACAGCCGAAGGCATTACCGACGACGACGTGCGGGCGGCGTTGGAGAGCGGCCTCGACCTGACCCTCCCCAGGTTCGTGCAGGTGATCCAGCACCGAGGCGGCAAGAGCGCGGGGGCCATTCGCGCCTCGTTTGGTCTCGTCAGCAATTTCGCCGATGCCTGGCGGTTCGTCCGTTTCATCGCCGGCTTCCGCGATCAGACCAAACTGACCATCGGTGACGTCACCTTCGACATCGAGTCATGCCGTGTTGTCCGAGATGGCAGCTGATGAGAGATGCTGAGGCGAAGTCGTAAAGGTGGAACGCGCTCAGTCCGTGACGCAGCCTTCCGAGGCCGACTTCACGAGACGGACGTATTTCGCGAGCACGCCGCGCTGAGCTTTCAGAGCAGGAGCCTTCCAAGCCGCGCGTCGCGCGGTCAATTCCGCGGCGTCCACCTCCACATCGAGGGCGCAGGCGTTTGCGTCGATAACGATACGGTCGCCGTCTCGGATGAGGGCGATGGGTCCGCCTTCCTGAGCTTCCGGTGTGATGTGGCCGATGATGAATCCGTGCGAACCGCCAGAGAAGCGGCCGTCGGTGAGCATAGCGACGTCCTTGCCGAGCCCTGCTCCCATGATGGCTGAAGTCGGCGTGAGCATTTCGGGCATGCCCGGCCCTCCCTTCGGCCCCTCGTAGCGAATGACGACCACGGCGCCTTTGGCGATCTGGCCCTGCTCAAGTCCCGCCAGCATGGCTTCCTCTGAGTCGAATACCCTGGCGGGCCCGGCGAACCGCTCACCCTCCTTGCCGGTAATCTTCGCCACCGAACCGTCGGGTGCGAGGTTACCCCTGAGGATGCGAATGTGGCCGCGGGGCAGCACGGGTTGCTCGATAGGCTGGATCACCGTCTGCCCAGGCGTGAGTGGCGCGGCGTCCCGGAGATTCTCCGCGAGCGTCCTTCCCGTGACCGTCATGCAGTCGCCATGGAGAAATCCACGCTCGAGCATGTACTTCATCACGGCCGGCGTTCCACCCACCGCGTGCAGGTCCTCTTGTACATACACGCCGCTCGGTTTGAGGTCGGCGAGCAGCGGCACACGATCGCTGGCGCGCTGGAAGTCGTCCAGCGTGAGCGGTACGCCTGCGGCCCTTGCGATGGCGAGAAGGTGCAGAACAGCGTTGGTTGATCCCCCGACGGCCATGACCATGACCATGGCGTTCTCGAACGCCAGCGGGGTCAAGATGTCGAGCGGCTTGAGGTCGCGCTCGAGGAGTAACCGCGCCGCCGATCCCGCTCGCCGACACTCGTCGGCCTTGCCGGGATCGTCTGCCGGCAATGACGAACTGTACGGAAGCGACAGTCCCAGCGCTTCAATGGCCACGGCCATGGTGTTCGCGGTATACATCCCACCGCAGGCCCCGGCTCCCGGACACGAATGCCGAACGATGTCCAGACGCTGCGCGTCAGTGATGGTTCCGGCGAGATACTCGCCGTAGGACTGGAAGGCGGAGATGATGTCCCGCGGTTTGCCGAGGGCGGAGCCGGCGCGGATCGTCCCGCCGTACACCATGAGTGCCGGGCGGTTCAACCTCGCCATCGCGATGATGGACCCTGGCATGTTCTTGTCACAGCCCGGAACGGTCACAAGGGCGTCGTACCACTGTGCGCCCATCACGGTCTCGATCGAGTCGGCAATCAGGTCGCGCGACGGCAGCGAATAGCTCATCCCCTCGGTACCCATCGAGAGGCCATCGCTCACGCCGATCGTGTTGAAACGCAGCCCGACCAGCCCTGCCGCTTCCACGCCTTCCTTCACGTGCGCGGAGAGCCGATCGAGGTGCATGTTGCAGGTGTTGCCTTCGTACCACATGCTGCAGATGCCGACCTGGGCTTTCTGCAGATCGGCATCGGTCAATCCGACACCGTACAGCATCGCCTGCGAGGCCCCCTGGCTCCTGGGCTGGGTGACCCGTGCGCTGTACTTGTTCAGGCTCATACGACGACGGGCTGCGGCGCGGTGACGGGATCGAGGAACGGCATCATCTTGCGGAGCTTGGCGCCCACGATCTCCACGGGGTGATTGCGATCCGCCTCGCGCATCGCCGTGAACTCGGCGGAGCCCGTTTCGTTCTCCGCGATCCACTTTCGTGCGAACTCGCCGTTCTGGATCTCCTTGAGCAGTTGTCGCATTGTCGCCTTCGTCTCGGCCGTGACGATGCGCGATCCGGCAGTGTAGTCGCCGTACTCCGCCGTATCGCTGATCGAGTAGCGCATGTACTGAAGGCCGCCGCGGTACATCAGGTCCACGATCAGTTTCAGCTCGTGCAGGCATTCAAAGTAGGCGATCTCCGGCTGGTAGCCCGCCTCGACGAGCGTTTCAAAACCGGCCTTGACGAGTGCGCTCGTGCCGCCGCAGAGAACCGCCTGCTCGCCGAACAGGTCAGTCTCGGTCTCCTCCGTGAAGGTCGTTTCGATGATGCCCGCGCGGGCGCAACCGATGGCCCGCCCGTACGACAGGGCCAACGCCTTGGCGTTGCCGGTGGCGTCCTGATGCACGGCGAGCAGACCCGGCGTGCCGGCGCCCTCGGTAAAGACCTCCCGCACGCGGTGTCCGGGCGCCTTTGGCGCAATCATGGTGACGTCCACATCCTTCGGCGGCACGATCCAGTTATAGCGAATCGCGAAACCGTGAGCGAACATCAGCATCTTCCCCGCCGTCAGGTGCGGCTCGATATCGGACTTGAAGACCTTGGCCTGGTGCTGATCGGGAATGAGGAGCATGATCACGTCGGCCCACTTGGCCGCGTCGGCCACGCTCATGACCTTGAGGCCGGCGGCCTTCGCCTTGTCCACGGACTTGCTCGTGGAAGGCAGGCCAACGACGACGTCAACCGCGCTGTCCTTCAGGTTGAGCGCGTGGGCGTGCCCCTGCGAGCCGTAGCCGATGATTGCGACCTTCTTCCTGCGGATCAGGTCGAGGTTCGCATCCTTGTCGTAGTACATCGTCGCTGCCATTACTCACTCCTCATCAATGCAAAAAGCACAGGGCAAATTGCGCCCTACTTACGAGTATCGCGCGGCTGATAGCGCCGTGTCGCCGCGTCGCATGGCTACCTGGCCCGTGCGTACCATCTCGACGATCCCCAGCGGCTCGAGCCGCGCGATCACGGCGTCCACGTGAGGCGGCTCTCCGGTGATCTCGAGTGTTATCGTCTGTTCGCCGGTGTCCACGATGTGCGCACGAGTCTCGTCCACCACGCGCAGCAGCGCCGCACGGTCATGCCCGGCCACGGCCACCTTCACGAGCGCGAGATCCCGTGCCACCGAGGGGACCAACCCGAGGTCCTCCACTTGCAGCACGTTCACCAGCTTATAGAGATACGCCGTCACGCGCTCGGCGCTGACCTGGTCGCTGTCGATCACGACCGTCATCCGGGAGACGCCCGCCTCCGCCGTTCGACCCACGGTGAGCGATTCAATATTGAACGCGCGCCGGCGGAACAGAGAGGCTACGCGATTCAGGACGCCCGGCTTGTCCTCGACGAGCGCGACCAGAGTGTGATGCATATTCAAATCCCAGATCCCACGTCCCGGATCCCAAGTTCCAATAGTTCCCAAGCATCAAATTGGGATCTGGGTTCTGGGACCTGGAATGCCGGGATCGTGCTATCCCTAAATCGGGTCGCTCCCGGTCTCCGCGAGAACCGACGGCTCGGGCCGCCGAATCATCGCGCCGAGGTCCGCGCCCGCCGGTACCATCGGGTACACGCTGTCTTCCTGCTCGACACGGAAGTCGATGACTACGGTGCCCTCGGCGGACCGCGCCCGCTGTACGACATCGATCACCTCGGACCGCTTCTCAGCACGCAGACCGAGCAAGCCGTGTGCATCGGCCAGTTTGACGAAGTCGGGGCTCCGGAGCGGCGTGGCGGCATAGCGACGTTCGTAGAAGAATTCCTGCCACTGTCGGACCATGCCGAGATAGCCGTTGTTGATAATCGCGACGTTGACCTTGACGTTCTCCTGCGCCGCCGTGCACAGTTCGGCCTGGGTCATTTGGAAGCCGCCGTCGCCGACGATGCACCAGACCTCGGCCTCGGGACGTGCCATCTTGGCGCCGATGGCGGCGGGCAGTGCGAAGCCCATGGTGCCGAGGCCGCCAGAGGTGATGAGCGAGCGCGGAGACTCATGGCGATAGTACTGCGCCTCCCACATCTGGTGCTGGCCTACGTCGGTCACGACCACGGCCTTGCCCTCGGTGATGCGCCAGATGTCGTTGATGACGTGCGCGGCATAGAGATGCCCATTGTCGGGCAGCGACTGGATATCGCGCACCGCCGTGTCGCCCTTCATTGAGGCAATGTGCTCGAGCCATGGCTCATGGTCCGCCGGCCCAAGCGCGTCGAGAAGGTCCCGCAGCGCCTCGCGTAGATCCGCGACGATTGCCGCGTCGGCAACGACGTTCTTGTTGAGCTCCGACGGATCGATGTCGATGTGGATCTTCTTCGCGTTGGGGGCGTAGGTCTTGAGGTTGCCCGTCACGCGATCGTCGAATCGCATGCCGAAAGCGAGAAGCAGGTCCGCCTCCTGGATGGCGTGGTTGACCCACGCCTCCCCGTGCATGCCCATCATGCCGATGTTGAGCGGGTGGCTGGCCGGAAACCCGCCAAGGCCCAGCAGCGTCGGTGCTACCGGCGCGTTCACCATCTCCGCGAAGGCGCGAAGCTCCCGCATGGCCCCACTCTGAATGACCCCTTGTCCCGCCAGGATCACCGGTTTGCGTGAGGCACGGACAAGCTCCACGGCTTTCGCCAGCTCGGTTCTACCTATCGTCTGCTTCGGGCGGCTCGAGCGCATCTTCACGGCACTCTCGTCCCATGCCCAGTCCATCGTGGCCTGTTGGGCGTCCTTGGTGATGTCCACGAGCACCGGGCCAGGGCGCCCTGACTTGGCCAGGTGAAATGCCTCCTTGATGGTCGGCATGATGTCGGCCACGCGTGTCACGAGGTAGTTGTGCTTCGTGATCGGCAGGGTGATGCCAGTGATGTCGGTCTCCTGGAAGGCGTCGTAGCCAATCATCTTGCTCGGCACCTGGCCGGTGATGCACACCATCGGGGAGGAATCCATCTGCGCGGTCGCGATGCCGGTAACAAGGTTCGTCGCACCTGGACCGGAAGTCGCGATGACCACGCCGACCTCGCCACAGGCCCGTGCGAAGCCATCGGCCATGTGCGAGGCGCCCTGCTCGTGTCGGACCAGCACGTGCCGGATTGGATACTCCAACATCGCGTCGTAGGCAGGAAGAATGGCGCCGCCAGGGTAGCCAAAGACGGTGTGTACGCCTTGGTGAACGAGGCACTCCCAGATGATCTGCGCACCGGTGCGTTTCATGGCCATGGTCAGTCAGTCTGCACTGCCTGGTAGGCATCAGTCAAATTGATAGTCCTTCGGAGATGATAAGCTAGTCAAATAGTCTTCGGCTGAACCTAGGCAGGTGGGTCGCGAAAGACCCGGACGGCGTTCCGCCCATCCCGCTTGGCCTGGTAGAGGGCTTCGTCCGCAACCCGGACAAGCCAGGCCGGCTCCACGCTCTCCGTGCCTACCGCGGTGGCCACGCCAATGCTCACGGTCAATCGGCCGCCATCGACACCGGGATGTCGGATGTTCTGAGCTTCGATCGCCGCGCGAACGCGTTCGGCCAGCGTCTCAGCCCCGGGCCCACTGGTGTCCGGCAGCACCACGGCAAACTCCTCGCCGCCATACCGCGCCACCGTGTCGGTCGCACGCAGCACACAGTCCCGAATGACAGCGGCAACGACACGAAGACAATCGTCCCCCGCACGATGACCGAGCGCGTCGTTGAACGCCTTGAAGGCATCCACATCGACCATGAGCAGCGACAGGCGTGACTTCGTCCTCCAGGACCGTCGCCACTCCATCGTCAAGACCTCCTCGAACGACCGTCGGTTCGAGACATCGGTCACCGCGTCCACGTACGACATCTCCGCGAGCTTGCGGTTGGCGTCTTCGAGCTGGTCGGTGCGTTCGCGCACCAGTCGCATCAGATCAGCCTGAAGATCCCGCAGCACACGGAGACGCCACCGGTAGCCGCTCACGAGGAGCAGCACGAAGACAAGAACGCTGCCTGCGAGAAAGGGACGCGTCTCGTAGAAGCGCGGCTGCAGGAACAAGGCGAGCGCCGCCGGTGCAGGCTGCCCTTCGGTCGGCCCGGCGGCGCGAACCCGGAACGTATACGTCCCGGGTGGAATGTTGGTGTAGAAGGCCGTGCGCCGGGAGCCGGCTGCAATCCATCCTTTGTCGAAGTTATCGAGCTGGTACTCGAACTGGAGTGGCGCGGAGTCGACCGGGGGGGGCGCGGCGTAGTCGAACTGGAGGTCGCCTCGCTCAGCTGGGGCCTCGACTCGACCGCTGACGTTCACGGTCGTTCCGTTCACACGGGCTGCCTGGATGGAAACTCGCGGTGCGTTCGGTGTCGGCTTCAGCTCCGCGCCGTCGGCAAGGGCGGCACCGGCATGCGCCATGACGAACGCAAACAGCCAGACGACCACCAATACGGCACGGTTTGGCGCTCGGTACCTGGCATCGCGCATCTATTCTCTTGATATATCGGCTTTTGCCCGTCCCTCGGCAGTCTCGTCCGCCTGAAATGCCGTTCTTGAATGCGTGCCGTCACAGAACGGCTTTTTCGCCGAGGCGCCGCACCGGCAGAGCGCCACCGGGCGGCGGTCAACCGGGTACTCGACGCCGTTCCAGTCCACGACTGTCACTTCGTCGCTCTCGATCACGTACGGCCCGTTTCTTCGCAGCCGGACAGTCGTCATTAGAACTCCCAGGGCTTGCGCCCGATAGCGACGATGCTGCAGGCAAAGATGGCGTTCAGTTTTCGCCGCTTCGCCGCTGCCATGACAGCGTCGTTCTCCGCCCCAGGGTTTATCCAGATTTCAGGAATCTGCTTCTTCTCGAACTCTTCGAGGAGCCGCTCGGTCACCTCGGGCTGCACGTAGACCGTCGCCATGTCGATGGCCCCTGGGACGTCGAGCACCGATGCGTAGGCCTTCAGGCCCTCGATCTCCGTCTCGTTCGGGTTGACGGGGATCACCGTATGCCCCTCCGCGGTAAACGCGCGAAGTGCCTTGTTGCCGAACTTCGTTCGATCGCTCGACGCCCCAATCACCGCGACGACTTTGACCATGGTCCATTATCAGGCAGGACAAGCCGGGACCCGCGATTCACCTCGGGTACAATGCCTCCGCGTGCCCTTCGACCATCGCTCAGGGCATCCCGAGCCGCGTCGAGGGATGCGCCGGCCAGTTCTCGCACTCGTTCTGCTTTCGTGTCTCATGTTCTTCCTCGGGTTAGGCCAGCAGGCGATCAGCGATGCCGATGAGGCCTTCTATGCGGAGGCGGCCCGCGAGATGGTCGAGGGCGCCGACTGGCTGACTCCCCACTTCAACTACACCGATCGGTGGCAGAAGCCGGTGCTCTACTACTGGGGAGCGGCCGCCCTGTACCTCGTGACCGGACCGACCGAAGGCGCCGCTCGCTTCTGGTCCGCTTTGTCCGGGGTGGGGCTGACGCTCTTGACGTGGGTCGTTGCGCGTCGCATGCGGAATGTCGACGCGGCATGGATCGCCGGCGCCATTGTCGCCACTTCGTACGGTTACGTCGCGATCGCACGCATGGCCCTGCCAGACCTTCCCCTGGCGTTCTTCATCACCCTGACGATTTGGGCAGCCCTCGAGAAAAGGTGGACGCTGGCCGGCGCCGCGGCAGGCCTCGGATTCCTGACGAAGGGACCTGTGGCCGTGGTGATTCCGGGAATCGTGCTCGTTCCCATCTGGTTGCGTGAACGAACAAGCGGGATCACGGCGCGCGACATCCTGCTGGGCACGTTGGCTTTCGCGGCGATCGGACTTCCGTGGTACGCGATCATGACGACGGTCCATGGGGCTGACTACCTGCGAAGCTTCTTCGTCGGCGACAACCTCGAGCGGTTTGCCACAGATCGTTTCAATGCCCCACGTACGCTCTGGTTCTACCTGCCTGTTGTCCTTGGCGGCATGATGCCATGGTCAATCTATCTGCTGGTGCTGCCGTGGCGCCGCGGTGTCGATATCCTGCGAGCGAGACAGCGACTGGCCGAGGAGGAGTGGCGGCTCGTGATCTGGGCCCTCGTGCCTCTTGTGTTCTACACCCTGTCGGTGGGCAAACAGCCCCGCTACGTGTTGCCGGTGCTCCCGCCGCTCGCGATTCTTCTCGCGCATGCCATCGCCACGCGTGTGGCCTCCGGGCGGGACACCGTGGGCACGGCCGCGGCCAATCGCGGACTGTCCGTGGCGACGTGGCTGACGGCCGCGACATACGTGATCGTCGCCGTGGTGCTCTTTCGCGCGCGCGGACTCTTCATCACGGCGTATCCGGCATTGACGTGGATTGGGATCGGTGCCCTCGGTGTGGCGGCGGCCGCCCTGGCACGAGTGGCGGCAAGCCACGATTGGCGCCGCCTGCCGGTCGTCATGACGCTTTCGGCCTGCGTGGTTCTGTTGTCGATTCAGTTCGGCGCGCTCGCAGGCGTGCGGCCGGAACCAGTTGAGGAGATGGCGATGCTCGTGCGAACCCACCGAACCGGAGCTGAGCCGGTGGGCGAGTATCAGGTCTTCGTCAGGAATCTGGTCTTCTACGCCGGCTTCAAACAAGTCGAACTCTTCCCAGAAGCCAGTGCCCTCGAGTTCGTGAGGTCTTCCGAGCGCGTTCTCCTCGTCGTGCGCGAACAGGATCTTCCACGTCTCCAGGCGCTGTCGGGCGTCGCACTTCGAACCCTCGGCTCGGTGGCGTATCTGGATCCGGCCAACATCAAGCTGCGCACCTTCCTCGTGCCGTCGCCTCAGGCGCATATCGACACAGTGCTGCTGGTCACGAATCGATAGTCAGCGTGTGCACCCTGACGCATGTCGTCACCGACTATGCTAAGCGCATGGACGTGCTGTCCTCGTTTCATCCAGCCGTAGCTGCGTGGTTTCGTCGCGCGTTCGCGGCGCCAACACCCGCGCAGGTACAGGCCTGGCCCGCGATTCATGACGGCAGGCACGTTCTCATCGCCGCGCCAACCGGCTCTGGCAAGACGTTCGCGGCGTTCCTGGCGGCCATCGACGGACTCGTGCGCGAAGCGCTTACGGCTACCCTGCCGGACGAGACGCGCATCGTCTACGTCTCGCCGCTGAAGGCACTGTCGAACGACATCAACCGAAATCTCGCCGCGCCGATTGCCGGAATCAACGAGGAGCTGCGCGTGCTCGGATTGCCGCACTCGGGCATCCGTACGTTCGTGCGCACCGGCGACACGCCACAGTCCGAGCGTGCACGAATGGCGCGTAAGCCGCCGCACATAGTGGTGACCACGCCCGAATCTCTGTACATCCTGCTCGGCTCCGAGTCGGGTCGGCGCATGCTTGCCACGACGCGGACGATCATCGTGGATGAGATCCACGCAATCGCGGGAACGAAGCGAGGTTCGCACCTCGCGCTGTCGATGGAGCGACTCGAGGCGCTCGTGTCGCGACCGTTGATACGGATTGGGCTGTCGGCCACGCAGAAGCCCATCGAGGAGGTTGCGCGGTTCCTCGTCGGCACCCAGCGCGCGACGATCGTGCGCCCGTCACTTCCTGGCGGGCCGCGTCCGTGGCTGGACGCCGATGCTCGGGAGCCGCGCGGTGCGACCGCGGACTGCACTGTCGTCGATAGCGGTCACGCGCGGCAGCGCGACCTGGGTATAGAAGTGCCAGCCTCACCGCTCGAGGCTGTGATGTCAACCGAGGTCTGGTCGCAGGTGTACGACCGGTTGGCGGAGCTTGTCGCCGAGCACCGCACAACGCTCGTGTTCGTCAACACACGGCGGCTCGCGGAGCGTGTCGCACGGCATCTATCCGAGCGACTCGGCAAGGCCAACGTCGCCGCGCACCACGGCAGTCTGGCGAAGGAGCTACGACTGGACGCGGAGCACCGGCTGAAGCGGGGTGAGCTGAAGGCGCTCGTCGCCACCGCGTCCCTCGAATTGGGCATCGACATCGGCGACGTCGATCTCGTCTGCCAGTTGAGCTCGCCGCGTTCGATTAACGCTTTTCTCCAGCGCGTAGGCCGCTCGGGCCACGCCGTTGGCGGAACCCCGAAAGGCCGGCTGTTTCCGACGTCGCGCGATGATCTCGTCGAGTCCGCCGCGCTCCTTGACGCGGTGAGGCGTGCCGAACTCGACCAATTGCGGGTACCGCGGAACCCGCTCGACGTGCTCGCTCAGCAGATCACCGCGGAGGTGGCCGCACGCGAGTGGAGCTCGGATTCGTTGTTCCAGTTGTTCACGCGCGCCCATCCCTACCGTCATCTCGCACGCAAGGAATTCGACGAGATCGTGCAGATGCTTGGTGAGGGCTTCAGCACGCGCCGAGGCCGAACCGGCGCCATGATTCACCATGACGCCGTGAACCGAGTGTTGCGGCCCCGCCGAGGGGCGCGGCTCACGGCGCTCACCTCGGGCGGTGCGATTCCAGACACCGCGGACTACACAGTGCTGCTGGAGCCGGCGGGTCATGTCGTGGGCACCGTGCACGAAGACTTCGCCGTCGAGAGCCTCACCGGGGATGTGTTTCAGCTTGGCAACACCTCGTACCAGATCCTGCGAGTGGAGCGTGGAACGATCCGGGTGCAGGACGCGCAGGGCGCGCCGCCATCGATTCCCTTTTGGCTTGGCGAGGCCACCGGACGCACGGACGAACTCTCCTCCGCCGTGTCCCGCCTGCGTGGCGAGGTCGAGCGACGACTGAAGGACGGAATCGATTCACCTGTCGAGTGGCTGGCACGCGAGGTAGGTGTCCAGAGGGCGGCGGGAGCGCAGTTGGTGAGCTACCTCGCGTCGGCGTGCGCGGCCCTTGGGTCCCTCCCCACACACGACACGATTGTGTTCGAACGATTCTTCGACGAAGCCGGCGGCATGCAGCTCGTGATTCACTCACCGTTCGGCAGCCGCGTCAATCGCGCGTGGGGGTTGGCCCTACGGAAGCGATTCTGCCGTACGTTCAACTTCGAGCTGCAGGCGGCCGCGACCGAAGACACGCTGGTCCTCTCACTCACGACCGCGCACAGCTTCGACCTTGGAGAGGTGGCCCGCTATCTGCATTCACACTCCGCGCGCGAGATTCTCGTGCAGGCACTGCTCGCAGCGCCGATGTTTGGCGTGCGGTGGCGGTGGGACGCGTCGATATCACTGGCGCTGCCGCGCTTCCGCGGCGGCAAGAGAGTGCCGCCTCAGATTGCGCGGATGAATGCCGAGGACCTACTGGCATCGGTGTTCCCGGACCAGGTGGCATGTGCGGAGAACCTGCCGGGAGAGATCGAAGTGCCAGATCATCCCCTGGTACGCCAGACCATTCGAGACTGTCTCGAAGACGCGATGGACGTTGACGGCTTCGAGCGACTCCTCCGTGCTCTCGAAGCTGGCGAGATTCGCGTGGTCGCGAGGGATCTGACGGAACCTTCGCCGCTCGCGCTGGAAGTGTTGTCGGCTCGGCCCTATGCCTACCTCGACGATGCCCCGCTTGAGGAACGCCGCACACAGGCCGTGATGGGCCGCCGCTGGCTTGATCCTGAATCCGCGGCGGACATCGGCAAGCTCGATGCGGATGCTATTCAGCGGGTGCGCAGCGAAGCGTGGCCCGACGCCGCCTCGAAGGACGAGCTGCACGACTCCTTGCTGTGGCTTGGTTATCTGACCGACGAGGAAGCGCACCGCGATCCCGCATGGCCAGGCCTGCTCGAAGAGCTGGCCTCCGAGGGACGTGTCACCCACGTGTCGGGCGGACTCTGGATCGCCGCCGAGCGCCGGCCGATGTTCGATGCCATCTTCCCGTGCTCGACGTGCACACCGAAGGTCTCGGTGCCCGAGGAGTACGCGAAGTCCTGGGCATCCAAAGAAGCGCTGGTGGAAATCGTTCGCGGGCGGCTGGAAGGACTGGGGCCGGTCACGACAGTGTCCTTGGCGGAGTCACTGTGCGGCATGGCCGTCTCAGGGGTCGAAATGGCGCTCGCCGCGCTCCAGGGGGAAGGCTTTGTCATGCGTGGCCGGTTTACAGCCGGCGCCGACGGCGAGGAATGGTGCGAGCGCAGGCTGCTCGCACGCATCCATCGCTACACAGTCAAACGCCTGCGCGCGGAGGTCGAGCCGGTGCTCGCGCGCGACTTCATGCGCTTCCTGTTCGAGTGGCAACGCGTGACGCCGGAAGCGCGTATGCAGGGGCCGGACGCGCTGGCAGCTGTGCTCACGCAGCTCGAAGGCTTCGAGGCCCCCGCCAGTTCGTGGGAAACGGAGATTCTTCCCGCGCGCGTCAATGAGTACGAGCCTGCGTGGCTCGACGAGCACTGCCTGGCCGGGCGCTTCGTCTGGACGCGTCTCGCGAAGCGTACGGCAAGTCCGGAGCGCGGCGCGGCCCCCGTGCGCGCGACGCCAATCGTGCTGCTGCCCAGGCGCAACGTAAGGCTCTGGTCGGTGTTTGCGGATCGACCCGATCCCGCACACCTCACCGCCAATGCGAGGGAGGTGGCCGATCATATTCAGGCGCGGGGCGCGTCATTCTTCGACGAGATTGTCGAGGGGGCGCGGCTCCTGCCTGCACAGGCGGAAGAAGCGCTCGCGGAGCTGGTCGCGCTCGGACTCGTGAACTCCGACAGCTTCGGAGGACTGCGCGCACTGCTGGTGCCGGCGGACCGCCGCCGACGGGCGGACGGCACGCACCGGCGCCGGCGGGCCGCGCTCTTTGGCATGGCCGAGTCGGGCCGCTGGGCGCTCGTTCGTCGCACGATGTCGCCCGACGCGCCTGGGGATGCTGATAGTGGCAGCGGCGCCGGAGTGCGCGCCGCCGGGCAAACACGCCGCGACGAGGCCATCGAGAACGTCGTGCGAACTCTGCTGAGGCGCTGGGGCGTCATCTTCTGGAAACTGGTCGCACTCGAGGCGGGTTGGCTACCGCCCTGGCGTGACCTGCTCATGTGCTGCCGCAGGCTCGAGGCGCGCGGCGAGATCCGCGGCGGCCGCTTCGTCTCCGGGTTTTCCGGCGAGCAGTACGCCACCCCGGAGGCAGTGGGGTTGCTGCGGGATGTTCGTAAGAAGGCCGGCAACGGACAGCTCATCGCGTTGTCGGCCGCGGACCCTCTAAACCTTGTCGGCGTCTTGACGCCGGAGGGCCGGCTGCCCGCGATCACTGGCAACCGTGTGCTGTACCGCGACGGCTTGCCCATCGCCATTCTCGCCGCAGGCGAGGTGCGCCTCCTGGCGCAGGACCTCGATCCACAGGAGCAATGGGAAGCGCAGAACGCCATTCTGCGGCGGCACGTCCCCGCGGTGCTCGCCGACATTGCCTGACGGACAGACAGTCGGTACCCGAAAGCGAAACTCGGCCGTTACGCGAAGCCTGGTCCGCGCGACAGTTACGGAAAGATCTTGCCCGGGTTCAGGATGTCGTTGGGATCAAAGGCCGCCTTGACCCGTTTCATGAGCGCGATCTCGTCCGCGGAGAGCTCAAGGGCGATATAAGGCTTCTTCGCGAAACCGATGCCGTGCTCGCCGCTGATCGATCCCTCGAGCGCAACCACGCGCTCAAACAGAATGCGTTCGGCCTGCTTGGCGCGCGCGAGCTCCTCGACATCCGACGCGTCCACCATCAGGTTGACATGGATGTTGCCATCTCCGGCGTGGCCGAACGAGGCGATCCGCAGGCGGTACTCCTGCTTCAGCGCAGCGACCACGGCAAAGAGCTGCGGCACGCGGCCGCGCGGCACGACGACGTCGTGGTTCACCTTCCGGAGCTCCGCCGCGTTGAGCGCCAGCGACACCTGGCGTCTCACCGCCCAGATGCGGTGGCGATCGGCAGTCGTGGCGGCGCGCGTGACGGCGGCGGCGCCGGTCGCCCTGCAGGCCTCCTCCACCCGCGCGATCTCCTCCTCCACGGCGGCGGGTGTCCCATCGGATTCGACGATCAGGACCGCGGTGGTACCCGCTGGGACGATCGCCTCGCCCGTGTGGGCGTGGACGGCGTCGAGCGAGTCCTTGTCGATCAACTCGACGGCGGCGGGCACCACCCGGCGCGCGATGAGCGCCGATACGGCGTCCACGGCACCCTGAATCGAATCGAATGTGGCGAGCAGCGTGGCCTGGGCCGGAGGCTTCGGTACCAGTCGCAGCGTAATCTTCGTAATGATCGCCAGTGTGCCTTCAGACCCCACGAGCAAATGCGTAAGATCGTAGCCGACGACGTTCTTCACGGCCTTGGAACCGGTTCGCACGATCTCACCCGTCGGCAGCACCGCCTCCAGGGCGAGCACGTAGTGTTTGGTCGTCCCGTACTTGAATGCCCGTGGGCCGCCGGCGCACTCCGCGACGTTGCCGCCGATGGACGAGCGGTCGAGGCTTGCGGGATCAGGCGGGTAGAAGAGGCCGACGGCCTCAACGGCGCGCTGGAGATCCCCCGTGATGACATTCGGTTCGACCACCGCGAGCAGGTTGGTCTCGTCTATCTCCAGGATGCGATTGAGGCGCTCCATGGATAGCACGACACCACCCGAGGTCGGCACCGCGCCACCCGTGTAGCCGGTGCCGGCGCCGCGGACGACGAGAGGAATGCGTTGATCGTTGCAGAGACGCGCGATCGCCGCGATTTCGAGAGTGGTGCCCGGGAGGACGACGAGGTCCGCAGCGTGCCCCTTGCCGAGGGCATCGACCCCGTATGCGTCCAGCGCGCCAGGGTCGCTCAGAAGATGAGCCTCGCCCACGATCGCGGCGAGCCGAGAGCGCGTTGACAGGTCAATCACAACGGCCACAATGAAGACGAGCCACGACGACTACGAGGACCAGACAGATGTGCCACCTCGTGTCCGCCGCGGCTCGATCCCTCCCGCGCCCTGCGTGGCTACGCGCCGGCCCGTGCAGGCTGCAGCGACTCGGCAAATCGCAGGATTCGATCCGCCCCCTCGCGGAGCTGCTCCATCGAGGTCGCGTAGGAGATACGCAGGTAGCCGGGGGCGTCGAATGCCTCGCCCGGCGTCACCACGACGTGCTCCTTCTCGATGAGCGCCTGAGCGAAGTCGGTTGAGGTCTTCATTCCGCCCGGCGACAGCAGCCCCGAGATATCCGGGAAGAGGTAGAAGGCCCCCTTGGGCTTGACGCACTTGATCCCCGGGTGCGCCGTCAACCACGCATGGACGTTGTCGCGACGCTTCCGGTACTCGGACAGCATGTCGCCGACCGCGTCCTGCGGTCCGGTGATTGCCGCGAGCGCCGCCTTCTGCGTGATCGATGTGATGTTCGAGGTCGTTTGTCCCTGGATCACGTTGAACGCCGAGGTCAGCTCCTTCGGCGCAATCGTCCAGCCGCAGCGCCAGCCGGTCATCGCGTACGCCTTCGAGGCCGAGCCGGCCAGGACCGTGCGATCGCGATGACGTTCGAACAGCACGTTCGGCAAATTGTGCGGCACGCGATCGTAGATGAGCTGCTCGTAGCACAGATCCACGACGATCCAGATGCCGCGGCGGGCCGCCGCATCCGCGACGATGCCCATCGTCGCCTCGTCAATCAGCCCTCCCGTGGGATTGGTTGGCGAATTGATGATGATGGCCTTCGTCCGCGGAGTGATCGCCGCAAGAATCGCCTCCGCGTGCACCGTGAATCCGTCGTCCGGACTTGTCGGCACGATCACGGGCACGCCGCCCACGAGCTTCACCTGCTCGGGAATCGTCGGCCAGTACGGCGAGTGCGTGATGACCTCGTCGCCTTCATTGACGAGCGCCAGCGCGGTGTTGAACAGCGCCTGCTTGCCGCCCGCGGTCAGCAGGACTTCGCCCGGGGTGATCTCCACGCCATAGTCGTTGCGATAGCGATCGCAGATGGCCTGGCGCAGCTCGGGAATCCCGGCCGCCACGGTGTAGCGCGTGAAGTTCGCGTCAATGGCCGCCTTCCCCGCCGCCTTGACGTGCTCCGGCGTCGGGAAGTCCGGTTCACCCGCGCTGAAATCAACCACACTGTGACCCGCGCGCCGAAGCCGCTCCGCTTCCGCCGCCACCTTCAGGGTGGCCGAGGCCGACACCTGCGCCATTCGATCTGCCAACATACCCATGAACGTTGTGAACCTCGTAAACGAAAACCTGTAAACCGTTGTGAACTCGACGAGCCCTACTTCACTCCAACCGCCGGCTTGTGTCGCATCCACCGTTCGACCGCCGGCGGCACGAGGCCCCGGACCTCACCCCCGAGGCGGAAGACTTCCTTGATGAGCCGCGAACTCAGATACGTGTACTGCTCCGCTGGCATCATGAAGACCGTTTCGAGCGTCGGCTCGAGGTGGCGGTTCATCAGCGCCATCTGAAACTCGTACTCGAAATCCGAGACCGCGCGCAGCCCTCGCACAATCGCGCTTGCCCGGCGCCGCCGCGCGTACTCCACGAGCAGGCCGTCAAAGGTCTCGACCTCTACATTCTGATACTCGCGGAACACTTCGCGCACGATCTCCACTCGCTCCTCGGCCGTGAAGAGCGGCTGCTTCTCCGTGTTCACCAGGACCGCCACCAGGATGCGTTCGAACAGGTGCGCGCTCCGGAGGATGATGTCCACGTGACCGTTCGTCAGCGGATCGAACGACCCGGGAAAAATTGCAAGACGGCCTGAGGGCGCGGTCATTCAGATCTCCTGCTCGACGAACCCGACAGGGCCCGTCCTATGCACGAACCAGGAAAGTCAGCGTGCTGTCGCCTGACGTGACGTCGCGTTCGCGCACGAGCGACTCGGGGATCAGCAGTTCGCGCCGCGTCGCCCGCTCGAGCACCAGCCGGCCGTTCGGAGCCAGTCGCGCAGCCACGGCATCGAGGAGCCCGGTCATGTTGTCGAAGTCGTAAGGCGGATCCAGCAGGATCACATCGAAGCCGGCGCCCGGCGGCATTCGTCGCAGTGCGGCCAGCACGTCGCCACAGTCGATAGTATAACGCTGCTGCAGGCCGCAGGACGCCAGGTTGGCCTCGATCAGCGCCACCGCGCGGCGGTCTCGCTCTACGAACGTCACCGCTCCAGCCCCGCGGCTGATGGCCTCAATCCCAACGGCCCCCGTGCCGGCGAAAGCGTCGAGCACGCGCATGCCGGCGATCCGTGGGGCGAGGATGTTGAAGAGCGTTTCTCGCAACTTATCCGATGTGGGGCGAAGTCCGCGCCACGATGGCGTCTTCAGACGGCGTCCCTTGAGCGTGCCGGCAATGATTCGCATCGATATCTCGCTATCGCGTTCGCGATGAGAGCGCTATCCGACTTCGATCAGCCCGAATTGCTTCTCCCATCGGTGCTCGACGAACTCCTGCAATTCCGGCGTCAGGCCGCCGCCTTCGACGAGTCCGCGAGCCTCGCCGTGGGCCACTTCCATGACATCGCGATCGCGGACGAGGTCGCCTGTCCGAAGGCGTGGCAGTCCTGATTGACGCGTGCCAAAGAAATCGCCCGGCCCTCGCAGCTCCAGGTCGCGCTCCGCGATGGCGAAGCCATCCGTCGTGGCCGCAATCGCCTTGAGCCGCTCCCTGGCGTCGTCGGTCCAGGGAGCCTGATAGAGGAGCACGCAATGTGAATCCCACTGGCCTCGTCCAACGCGCCCGCGCAACTGGTGGAGCTGTGAGAGCCCGAATCGCTCCGCGTGCTCGACCACCATGATCGATGCGTTCGGCACGTCCATGCCAACTTCGACCACGGTGGTGGAAACCAGAATGTGAATTTGCCCTGCCGCGAACGCGTGCATGACGCGGTCCTTCGCCTCCTGCTTCATTCGGCCGTGAAGCAGCGCCACACGGTACGCAGGAAACACCTCGACCTGGAGGTGGTCGGCCATCGCGGTGGCCGACTTGAGATCGATTTTTTCCGACTCCTCCACCAGGGGATAGATGACGTACGCCTGACGGCCGGCGTCGAGCTGGTCACGAATGAGTTGGTAGACCTCATCACGGCGCGACTCGGGCTTGACCCACGTCCTGATCGGCTTGCGCCCAGGTGGAAGATCGGGAATCTGCGATACGTCCAGCTCGCTGTAGTCGGTCAGGGCGAGCGTCCGCGGAATAGGAGTCGCCGTCATGAGCAGCACGTCCGGCCGCAGCCCTTTGGCGCGGAGTGACGCCCGCTGTGCCACGCCAAAGCGGTGCTGCTCATCAATGACAACGAGCCCGAGCTTGTGGAACTTCACCTTCTCCTGCACGAGCGCGTGAGTACCGACGATGAGGTTGGTGCTGCCGCGTTCGATGTGCGCCGACAGCGTGTGCTTCCGCAGCTCTGGCGTGCTGCCCGTGAGCAGATCCACCCGGAAGCGCGACTGCGACAGCAGCCGCGCAATCGTCCCATAGTGCTGCCCCGCAAGAATCTCCGTGGGGGCCATGAAGGCCACCTGCAGGCCGTTCTCCATCGCCACGATGGCGGCGAGCAGCGCGACGATCGTCTTGCCTGCTCCAACGTCGCCCTGCAACAGCCGGTGCATCGGCTGTGGTCGCCGCAGGTCGTCGACAATCTCCTTGACTGACGTGCGCTGGCCAGGTGTCAGCTTGAACGGCAGGATTTTGGCCGCCGACGCTCGGACTCGATCGTCCACGACCACCACATGCGGCTTGAGTTCTGCGCTCGCGGCATGACGCCGCCACGCATGGCCGACCTGAAAGAGAAAGAACTCCTCGAAGATGAGTCGCCGCTGCGCGGGTGTGCGAAACCGATTGAGAGAATCGACCGAGGCCTCGTTGGGTGGGAAGTGCGTGTGTTCGATCGCCTCCCGTCGGGGCACGAGCTGTTGGCGCTCCCGAACCACGGCTGGCAGCGGGTCTGCGATGTCCTGCGGCAGCAAGTCGAGCGCTGTCCGCACGAGCTTCCGCTGCATGTTCGGCGTGACCGTGCCAGCTCTCTCGTAGAACGGGACGATGCGGCCCATGTGCAGCCTCAGAAGATCGTCCGAGACAACCTCGAACTCGGCATTCAGGAAGTGCAGCCCGCTGGAGTCGAGTTTCACGTCGCCAAAGACGACTATCTGCAGATGTGGTTTGAGGACGTCGGCCAGGTACGGCTGGTTCATCCAGGTGCAGCGGATTGCACCGCTGGCGTCACTCACGACAGCATGGAAAATCTTGAATCCGCGGCGGCGCGTCACGGCAAGATTGGCACTCGTGACCTCGCCAAGGACGGCCGCCTTCTGGCCGGGCCGTAGCGAGGCGATCGGCTGCATCCGGCTGCGATCCTCGTAGCGGAACGGCAACCGGTACAGCAGGTCCTCGACGGTGACCAGGCCGGCGCGCTTGAGGTCCGCCGCCTTGCGCGGGCCGACGCCCTTCAGGAACTGAAGCGGCGTCGAGATGAAGTCACTGGACAACGACAGCCTGGCCCTGTCCGACCTCGATCTCCTGAATACGTGCCGGCAGCGGGAAGGTGTCGTCGAGGCCGATGCCGTCCGGGCGTGACGTGCTGCGTGAGTAATGGCTCACGAGCTGTTGCAGCAGCGTCTTCGGGATTGGGACGCCGGAGACGTCGGCCGACTCCATGTCGAAGCGGCCCATGCCGTTCACGGCGCGAAGGGCGCCCACGACGCGAACCGGCACCTTGCCCGTGAGGAAACTCCAGGGATCCAGGACGCCGCCAGACGCCCGGCGTCGGCCCAGCACCTCGAGATCGACCACGGCCTGCCCCGCTACCTTTCCGTTGCCGACGATGGTCAGTTGAGGGGCGGTGACCCCCGTCGGCAAGAGACCTGGCTCGTGATACGCGAACCACGAGTTCAGCTCCCCCTCCGTGACCTGCGTGCGTCGTCGCCCCGTGGGAGTGGAGGCTCCGGAGCTGGCGATTACGGCCAGCTTGCGAGCAAAGAGGTCGGCCTGCTGCTTCGAAACGTTGGCAGCTTCGAGCCGCTGGCTAGGCCAGAACGCGCCGCCGAGGCCGGCGGCAAGGGCAAGGGAGACGCCCACATTCAGGAATGTTCGAGCGAGTGTGAAGCGCATGGCGTCCTCCCCTGGCTGGCAGTGCGAGTGTAGCACCAGATTGGTTGATCTTCGCCATCTGTTCGCGTATAGTTCGGGCACCTCTACCGAAGAAGCCACGAAAGGAGCCGCCCGTGCAACCGCTCACCAGACGTCAGCGCGAGATCCTGGACTATCTCAATGAGTTCATCGAGCAGCACGGGTACGCGCCGAGCCTCGAGGAGATCGGACGCCGCTTCAGCCTTTCGTCGCTGGCCACCGTGCACAAGCACCTGACCAACCTGCAGGAGAAAGGCTTCATTCGTCGGGCCTGGAACCGGAGCCGCTCGGTCGAGCTCCTGTCAACGCGGGCCGGTGGACGTGCCGTGGAATTACCGCTGCTCGGCTTTGTCGCCGCGGGCTCTCCCATCGAGGCCGTCGCCAGCAATGAGACCATCGCCGTGCCGGACACGCTTGTCGGCAAGCGCGACAGCTACGTGCTGCGGGTCAAGGGTGATTCGATGATCGATGAGCAGATCCGCGATGGCGACTTCGTCATCGTGGAAGACCGCAAGTCTGCTGACAACGGCGAGATGGTCATCGCGCTCGTCGGTGGTCTCGACGTGACGCTCAAGAAGTTCTATCGCGAGAACGGCCGCGTCCGGCTTCAGCCGGCGAACACGGCGATGCAACCGCTCATGGTCGATCCGGATCAAGTCCAGGTCCAGGGGGTAGTGGTGGGGGTGATGAGGAAGTATTAGACCTCCACCGCGCGGCTCGGAATCAAACGGGACAATCCAGTACAATTGCCGGGTTTGATCTGGCCTTGGACGCGTCCCGCGCATGCAGTCGCTACGATGGCGCCTTGCCCTTCGGTTCCTCTCGGCCGAACCATTTCAGGCTCGTGCACGCACAAGTTGGTGACCCCGTGCTGGCTGGTGCTCGTGCTGCTGACGGTTGCGGCATCGGCTTTCGCCCAGGATCCGCCGGCATTGCGCCCCGCTGAAGCTGAGTCAATCGTCGCCAAGCTCAACCTGCCTTCCGACTTCGACGGTGCGCCGCCACCGGAACTGCCTGCCGCCGTGTCACGGGACGCGGAGGGGCGGACCACGGTTCGCGCGGTTCGCCTCACGGCGCCACTGCGCATCGACGGAAACCTCGATGAAGAGCTCTATCGCACCGTCACGCCGATCTCGGACTTCATCAGGGTCGAACCCCAGCCAGGAACGCCGGCCAGCGAGAAGACAGAAGTCTGGATCTCATTCGACAAGGACAACATCTACGTCTCGGTGCGCGCCTCGGAAAGTCAGCCCGAGCGGATGATCATCAATGAGATGCGGCGCGACAGCTCGGCCGTCTGGCAGAACGAGAACTTCCTGTTCTGTTTCGATACCTTCTACGACCGGCGCAACAGTGCGATGTTCCAGTTCAACCCGATCGGCGGGCGCATGGACGGTCAGGTGACCAACGAGAACCAGACCAACTTCGATTTGAATCCCATCTGGAAGCTCGAAGTCAGGCAGGTCGATGGCGGATGGACGGGCGAGGCAGCCGTCCCGTTCAAGTCGCTGCGCTTCAAGCCTGGCAACTCCCAGATCTGGGGCTTTCAGACACGTCGAGTCAACCGCTGGAAGAATGAGATCTCGTACCTCACGAGCCTGCCCTCGGGACAGGGCATCGCCGGCTATCAGCGGGTCTCACGCTATGCCACGATGGTTGGGCTGGAAGTGCCGCCTGGCTCGCGAGCGCTGGACGTCAAACCATTCCTGACGTCGGACGTCACGACGGACCTCGCGGCCACGCCAAGGGTTCGCAATGACGTCGGCACGGCCTTTGGGTTCGACGCGAAGTACAGCGTCACGCCGAACCTCACCGCCGATTTCACGTACAACACAGACTTCGCACAGGTCGAGGCCGACGAGCAGCAGGTCAACCTGACGCGCTTCAGCCTGTTTTTTCCAGAAAAACGGGAGTTCTTCCTCGAGAATCAGGGGCTGTTCAGCTTCGCGAGCGGCGGCAATACGACGATCAATGCCACATCCGCTCAGAACAGCGACACGCCGACGTTGTTCTATAGCCGCAGCATTGGTCTCGATGCGGGGCGCGAGGTGCCGATAGAAGGCGGTGGACGATTGAGCGGTCGCGTCGGCCGCTACAGCGTTGGCCTGCTGAACATCCAGTCCGGCGACGTCAGCCGGTTCGGCATCCCGTCGGCGAACCTCGGCGTCGCGCGCATAAAGCGCGACATCCTGCGACGCAGCTCCATCGGCGCAATCTTCACTCGGCGTTCCCCGGCAAGAGGCGGACTGGGCACCGCGGAGACCTACGGCGTCGACGGCTCGTTCTCCTTCTACCAGAACGTGGCTTTCAACACCTACTGGGCAAGAACGCGGACGCCCGGTGTGCCGGATAACGACACGAGTTATCGCGGGCAGTTCACCTATACCGGCGATCGGTACGGCGCGCAATTCGAGCGCCTGTCGGTCGGCGACGGTTTCACTCCGCAACTCGGGTTCCTTCGGCGGGACAACTTCGTCAAGAGCAGCGCGCTCGTGAGGTTCACGCCGCGACCGAGGAAGCGGTTCAGGGCGGTACGTAAGTTCGGGTATCAAGCACTCATCAACTATTTCGAGAACGGCGCCGGTCACCTGGAGACTCGCCAGCGGGAGGGCGAGTTCTACATGGAGTTCCAGAGCAGCGACCGAATCCAGTTCAATTACCAGGACGGGTACGAGCTTCTCACGACGCCGTTCACGATCGCGCGCGGCGTCACGATTCCGGCCGGCGGCTATGCACTCAGGACGTTCACGGCGGAGCTCAGGGTCGGACAGCAACGCATGGCCTCCGGCAACTGGTCGGTGGAGACGGGGCCTTTTTATGGCGGCCGTCGTACCGCGCTGAGCTACAGCAGCGCGCGCGTCAAGTTCAACCAACACCTGGCGGTCGAGCCCGGTCTCTCGATCGACCGCGTGACGCTGCCATACGGCGACTTCACCGCACGACTCGTGAGCTCGCGCGTCACCTACACGGTGACGCCCCTGATGTTCGTCAGCGCCCTCGTGCAGTACAACTCGAGCAACGCGACGCTCGGCTCCAACATTCGGCTGCGTTGGGAGTACCAGCCTGGCAGCGAGATCTTCGTCGTCTATAACGAGGGGCGGAACACGCTGCTCGGCGGCCGGCCAGACCTTCAGAACCGTGCGTTGATTGTCAAGGTCAATCGCCTGTTCCGCTTCTGAGTATTGCTGTAATCTTCGGAGTCCGAAGGAGAAGAAGACGTGAAGCGAACCATCGTGCTCGGTGCCCTGCTCGTGATTGGCGGACTCTCGGCGGTGATGGCCCAGCAGCAATCGAGGCCGCCGCTGGCCGACCCGGTGAGGGTCAAGGACAACCTGTACGTCATCATGTCGTCCACCCCGGGTCCCGAGTTCACAGGCGGGAACACCGGTGTGTTTGTCACGGACACGGGCGTCATCGTTGTCGACACCAAGCTGGCGGGGTACGGTCCGACGATCCTCGAGAGGATCCGGAAGGTCACCGACAAGCCGGTGACGATGATCATCAACACCCACACGCACGGCGATCACACCGGCAGCAACGACGCATTCCCTGCCTCTGTCGACATCGTCGCCCATGAGAACACGAAGGCGAACATGGCGAAGATGGATGCATTCAAAGGTGACAAGGCGCAGTTCCTGCCGAAGCGCACCTACAAGGACAAGATGTCGATCGGCAGCGGCAAGAACCAGGTCGATCTCTACTACTTTGGTGCCGGTCACACGGATGGCGATTCGTGGGTCGTGTATCCCTCACTCCGTGTGTTGCAGACGGGGGACATGTTCGCGTGGCGTGACGCGCCGTTCATCGATCGCAACAACGGTGGCAGCGGGGTCGAGCTCCCGAAGACGGTGGCGAAGGCGATTGCGGGAATCAGGAACATCGACACGGTCATTCCGGGCCACAGCCCGATCGCGACACCGAAGGATCTCCAGGAGTATCAGCGCTTCCTCGCCGACCTGGTCGCGACGGTGCAGTCCGCGGTGGCGGCTGGCAAGAGCGTGGACGAGGCGGCCGCGTCGATTGATTTGACGGGCAAGTATCCTGGCTACAAGAACGAACGGACCAAGGCCGCGATCACCGCGCTGTACGCCGAACTGAAGAATTAGAGCGCCTGTCCCTCGCCGGCGCCGACTGCCAGATCCTGGCCATTCGGCCGGAGCGGACATCGACCGTTTACGCCTTGCCGGAACCGGGATTCCGACGTGGTGAGTTTCTATCGGGGCCGTAGACCTCATCGGCCAGCCGCCGGCGCGGTGCTCGGATCGGACTCTTCGAGGGTTCACGGCATCTCCCCGAAGCCGGGGTGAAAGCCATGTCCCGGTGCAAACGACTCTGCTAATCTTGCAGTCCGCTCGCTGTGTATGGCGGCGGTTCTGGAGCTGGCATGACGGACCGGGTTTCTGGCCTTTCTTTCTGTTCCCCGCGAGTGATCGCCCTCGTCGCATTGGCGGGCCTCCTGCTCTTCTCCGGACAGGTGTCGCTGTCGGCGCAGGGCACCAATCCTCTTGCCCGCCGGTGGGCGGACGTTCGTGTTCAAGGGGAGGAGAACAGGTTTCTTCTCCAGTCTCAGCAGATCACCGCCGAAGAGGCGCAAAGACGCACTGGCCTGATGAACACGGAGCTGGCCGCGATTCGCGCTGCGATGAACGCCCTGCCGCGCCCGGTCCAGACGGAGATCACACAGCAGGCCGAAACATTGTTTCAGGTTCGTATCGTGCCGCTCCGAGAACAGTGGAACCAGGCGCTTGCCGAGAAGCGTCTTGCGGACCAGGCGCGCTTTGCGGAGCTGACGAAGGAACTCCAGGCCGACGCGGCAGTCTCCGGGAAGGTGCAGGCTGAACGCACCTTGCTGCGGGAGCGCGCGCAGCGCGGGGAAGTGTCGCAGGCGGACGCGACGCGCACGGATCAGCAGGCCGAACAGCAGATCCTCGCGCTTCACCGCAAGTACGACGCGCTGGACATGGAACGCGCGGCCATCGGTCAGCGCCCGTATTGGGCAAGCCAGTTCTCCCGCGCGGAGGCCGCGTTTGCGGCGCGAGCGGTCGCCGAGGGACGCGTGCGGCTTCGCCTTGACGACACCCAGACTGAAATTGGCAAGGACGCGCATCGCGCCGCGAATCTCACGCTGTCGATGCAACGCAACCAGCTATTCCAGGCGCAACTGGCCATCACGCCACAGGAAGCACAGAGCTTGAATGCGACCGCTCAGGCACTCCTGACCTCGCTGCAACAGAAGTATGCGACATCACCGGCCGCGGCGGACTATCGGGACCGCGTGGTGCGGTTGGTGCAGGAAGGCGCCGCCGCGCAGCGGCCGCAGTGGGAACGCGATGCGGCGGCGGCCAAGGTGGAGGCCGCCGCGCGTCGAGCGGCCGCCGCCGCGCCGCCGGCGCAGCAGGTAGGCGTGCCGGTCGGCAACCCGCAGCCGGTCCCGCTCGAGACTTCCCAGCCCGCTCCCACCTCCGATGGTCGTCGAACCGCGAGAGGGCCGACGACCTCCGGAGCGAGGCCGGTGCCACGTGCGCCGCAGACTCCACCGGTCGTCCTCGCCACGCAGATACCTCGCCAGACGCCTGGGGGTGGCATCCCATGGACGCCCGTCATCGTCTTGCTGCTCCTTGGCGCCGGTGGGGCCGGCGCATACGCATTGAGGGCGCGAATGGCCACAGCCCCGCCCACCTTTGCGCCGGCGCCGCACATCACGGACCCGGTGCAGACATCAGGAACGGGTGCCGGCCACGCGAGCGCGCAACGCGCGTCCTCAACTGAGGTGCCGCCGGCGCCGGGGATCGGCGGCCTGAAGGAGCACCTCCTCGCACAGCAGCGTGAGAAGTACCAGACCCGCTACAACGATGCACTCGACGAGGTGACGAACGCCTCGATGGCGCTGACGCAGATGGCGCCCCTGCTGTCTTCCGCGCACGCCAATCTGCACACGCTCTCCACCTCGCTGTACGGACGAGTGCACGCCGTCATAGTGGCGCGATACGGCAGCCTCTGGAAGGCACTGATGAACGCCGCACTGCTGCGACCGGTGTGGCGGCTCTTTCGGCGCGTGCCCGTGCTCCCCAAGATTGGGATTGGCGTCGGTTTGTACTTTCTCTGGAGCCGGATCTTTCAAGCCTTCTCGGCCGGCGATTTTGCGACCGTCGTGTTGATCTATGGCGGCATCGTCGCCGCCGGGTTCTTCATCGAGCGCCATCTGGTGCTCAAGGCGCCACTGGCGCTCCTCAAGAGGAACGCCGGCGAGTTCAAGGCCTTGCGGCTGGCACACCTCTACGTCGATCAACGGCCGGAGGTGATACAGGGACAGTCGGCACTCCGTGGGCTGCGGATTCTCGCGGCCGACACGCTTCCGCTCGCGCACGACGAAGCCTTCGAGGCATCGGTCGGCGCCGGCACGTTCCTTCTCGGCGTGGGAACCCTGGGAAGCTACCGCGTCGATCCGAGCGGATCCACGACCGTTCTGACATCGGCCCAGGGCAACGAGTTCATGAACCAGCACGGCGGGTTGCTCCTGGAAGTCGTCTCCCAACTGGGCGACTTTGCTCCCAACACGTTTCCACCGCTCGCACAGTACGGACAGGTCCACTGGCGAAAACAGCGGGCGGCCAACGCCCTTCCACAACTCGAAGCCCTCGTGCGAGACGTGGACCGCATCGAGAAGGTCTGGCAGGACGTCTACGTCAGCGACGAGGTGTTCGAGTTCCTGTTCCGCAGCATCGACATGTTCAACATGCGCGATGCAGCCACGCCACCGGGGCTCCTGTTGTACGGGTTGCCCGGCAACGGCAAGAAGTATCTGGCGCGCAAGATTGCCGATACGCTCTCCGCCAGATTCGAGCAGGTCACGCCGTCCAAGATCGCGTCCGCCGATCAGATCAAGGACCTCTGGACGGCCAGCCGCGGCACGGATCCGGTGGTGCTCTTTGTCCCGAACGCCGAGACGGTCTTTCCCAAAACGCAGGACGGGACGAGTGCCCGCGACACACTCGAGTGGATTGCGGAGTGGGAGAAGCACGAGCCGCGGGAAAGCCGTGTCTGGGTGGTGATGACCGGGCGCAGCGACGAGGCCATGGACCCTGCCGTCCTGGACCACGTCGGGCGCGACTCGAAGATCGAGGTCCAGGGACCGGACACCGCGGGCCGTGAGGTCCTGCTGCAGATGGCTTGCCGCCAGTACCAGGTGTCAGCGCCGCCGTCCGACACTGTCGCGAAGACCATGGGAGGCGTCTCGATTCAGGACCTCCGTCGGATCGTCATGGCTGCCAAGCGCGCCGCGGCGCCTGGTCAGCCTCAAGACAGTCACTGGAAGCAGGCGATCCAGACCGTCCGCGGAGCCGACGCCAAGTTCAAGGATGAGACGAAAACCTGGGACCGCCTGATTCTTCCGCCGAAGATCAAGGAGCAGCTGCAACTGGCCTGCAAGGTGTTGCAGGATGCACAAGAGTCGAAGAAGAAAGGCCTCGAGGTCCCGAGAGTGCTGCTCTTCGGACCGCCGGGCACTGGGAAGACCGAGATCGCCAGAACGATCGCCAACGAGGCCGGCGTCAACTTCATGGAAGGCTCGTTGGCGAAGATGAAGGGCAAGTACATCGGCTCGAGCGGCCAGATGGTCACCGAGTTGTTCGCGAAGGCGAGGGCTTCGGCACCCACGGTGCTCTTCCTGGACGAGATCGACGCGGTCTCCAAGGAGCGAGGTTCAGAGGGCACGGACTCCTTCACCGACGACATTACCAACGTACTGCTCACCGAACTGGAAGGTGTATCCAAGCCCGACCGCCCGGTGTTTATCCTCGCCGCGACGAATCATCACGAGGTCATGGACGAGGCGATTCTTCGACGTTTCAAGAGAAAAATTGAGATCCCGAAACCCGACGAATGGGGCCGCCGTGAAATCTTGAAGGTCCTCTTCAGCGATCGGCGGGACGCCATCGACTTCGACGTCGAGGACGTCGCGACCGTCGTGGCCAAGCGTACCGACGGGCAGGCGGGCAGCTTCCTGCGGGACCTCGTGCAGAAGGCGATGGAGGAGGCCGAGCTCGTCGCGCAGGCGACCTCGCCGCCAGGAACGGTCCGCCTGACCAGAGACCTCGTGATGGCGGAGACCGAGCGACTCCGCCGGGAGGGCAGCGACGGCGTCGATCCCACGGCAACGTGGGACACGCTGGTGTTGTCCGACCAGACCATGAATGAGCTCAAGCGGCTCAGCCGGGCCCTGCGGAATATGGAGGAGCGATTGCGACAGGGCGTCGAGCCGCCCCGCGGCGCCGTCCTCTTCGGCCCGCCGGGGACAGGCAAGACGCAGATCGCCAAGACGCTGGCGAACGAGAGCGGTGTGCGGTTTCTGCTCAAGGGGCCCGCGGATCTTGGCCGCACGGCGGAGTCGGTTCGGGAGCTCTTCAACGCGGCCCGCAAGAAGGCGCCCTGCATTCTGTTCATCGACGAGTTCGAGAACGCGGCCAAGTCTCGCGATCTGGGCGGATCGGCGGAAGTCGTCACGGAGCTCCTCTCGCAGATACAGGGGGCGAAGAAGGAGACCCGTCCGATCTTCGTACTCGCCGCCACAAATTATCTGGAACGCGTCGACAAAGCCGTGCTCGATCGGTTTTCGGCGTACCAGATAGAGGTTCCCTATCCGACTCCGGAACAACGGGAGCGACTCTTCACGGTCTTCCTCAAGAAGGTCCCACGGATCGACTTCGACATCGCGACGACAGCCGCTGAACTGGCGCAGCTCGCGGGCAGCGTCGGCGGGCGACGCATTTACGACTCCGTCGACAAGGCGCTTCAGGAGGCCGCCAATCGCGCCGAGGAGGCAGGCACCGGCGAGCCGATCGTGCTTCGGCGCGAGGACCTGTTGCGTCAGTTCGCGCCGAAGGGTCGTCCAGTATCCGAAGAGGACCTCACGACCGTGTGGTCGCAGATCGTGCTGAAGCCGGAGGTGAAAGACTCGCTGCTCTCGATGATTCGCTTGTTCAACAGCGGGGACAAAGCGGCGCCGAAAGGGCTGCTCCTGTGGGGGCCTTCCGGCACGGGCAAGACCGAGATTGCGCGGCTGCTCGCGCAGTCCACCGGCTGTGAGTTCCTCGCGACCGACCTCTCGAAGCTCAAGGGCATGCACGTCGGCGAGAGCGGCCAGAACGTCAGAGCGCTGTGGGAAAAGGCGCGGGTGCATGGCAAGGCCGTGATCTTCGTGGACGAGTGCGATGGTGTGTTCGCTCGGCGCGGCGGGACGAACACCGATGCGGCGGTGGAGGAGATCAACAACGCGTTTCTCCCCATGTGGGACGGCCTCGACTCGAAGGGACAGATCTGGGTCGTGGGCGCGACCAACAAGCGCGACCGAATCGACGAGGCGATGAATTCCCGGTTCGGGGAGATGATCGAGATCGGCTTGCCTGAGGCCGCCGAGCGCATCGACATTCTCAGGCTCGAGATGCGGAAGCTCGAGTCTGAGATCGAGGTGCCGGAGTTTGTCGGCAAGGCGACCTCCGGCTTTGCCGGCCGCAACCTCTCCAAGGTGGCGGCGGCGGTGTACCGCAAGGCGGCGACACAAGGCGGCAAGGCCACCGATGACCTGTGGCGACAGGTCATCAAGGAGTTCGCGACGGCGACGGCCGACGCGGTGGATGCCACTGCGCGGTGGGACACACTCATCCTGCAGGACCCGATCATCAAGCGGCTGAGGCGCATCAGCGAGATGCTCAAGTATGCCGAGTCGTTACGTGAGCAGGGGCTCGAGCCGCCGAAGGCGGCGCTGCTCTTCGGTCCGCCAGGCACGGGCAAGACCCAGATTGCCAGGACGCTTGCCAATGAGAGCGGACTCAACTTCATCGCGGCCAGCCCATCCGACATCAAGGGTGCGCATCTCGGTGTGTCGGGCCGCCTCGTCAAGGAGCTTTTCGAGCGCGCGCGCGCGAAGCCAACGGTGCTCTTCATCGACGAGATCGAATCGACCGCCGCATCGAGAAATGGCGGCAAGGGGGACCAGTACACCGGCGAGATCGTCAACGAGCTGCTCACGCAGATGGACGGGGTGAAGAAGGTGAGCGGTACCGTGTTCGTGCTCGCCGCGACGAATCATCCCCACCTGGTTGACGAAGCGGTACTGTCGCGCTTCGACGAACGCCTCGAGATTCCCAATCCGGGTCCCGACGAGCGGAGGCGGATGCTCAAGATATTCGTCGGCAAGCTCCGCGTCGATTTTGACGTCGATGAAATGGCACGCGAGCTGTCCGCCAAGCTCGACGGGCTCAGTGGACGTGACTTGATGGCGCTGGTACGAAGGGCATCTCAGCAGTCGGTTGAGCGGGCCATCGACGCCGGGACGCCTGGCCAGATCGTGCTGAGCCGCGAAGACTTGATCAGCCAGCTGACTACGCTCTCGACCGAGGAGCCATGAAGGGGCACGCCATGTCGCTGGTTCGTCGAGCGGTCGCAGTCGCTTGCTTCGTGGCGCTGGCGGCGGTTGACTCAAGCGCATTCAAGTTCGAGATCCACGTGGCGATTACCAACGAGGCACTGGGAGAGGTCGTCGCAAACCTGCCGGCCAATCTGAAGCAGATGCTCCAGACCGTCCCTGGTGTCCCCATTACCAGCTTCTCGAATATCGCGATACGGGAAATCGGCAACGCCAATAAGGCCAGGGACACCGGCGACTGTGGGAACAGGGATGACGTGAACGTTGCAGCCGTGCCCTGCACCTCCTGGACATCGGAGTCAAAGGCCGCCTTCGATTACCTGTCGATGGAACCGGCCTCGGACCACTTCGACAACGAAGCCATCCAGGTATCGAGTAACCAGATCTCCGTCGCGAGGAACGATATCCTGGCCCATCTCCGGGCAGGGAGGTATGTCGCAGCCAGAAAGGTTCTCGGCGGAGCGCTTCACGCCATTCAAGACTTCTATTCGCATACCAACTATGTGGAGATCGGCTACCGGATTATCGAATCACGCATCGGTACGGGAGACGACTCGTTCAGCCAGGGCATTCCCAGGCTCGCCAGATCCAACGAACCCGTGTGTGTGCAGGTGACGCCCTTGTTGCGAGACCCCCAGGAGTTTCTGATTACGCAGTTGTCTCAGGAGAACAAACAGAAGCTCATAAACGCGGCTGACAAACTCGTCGAAGAGAACAACACCCTCCTGAACCGCACACGTCGTGACGCCATCAAGAACGTGATTGCCGACCGTCCTCTCACGTCAGGCCACTTCTTCTTTCCCGGCGACAGCGCGCTGTCCATCGCGGTCATGCTCTTCCTGCCGAACAACGGGGATCCGTCCGAAATCACCGACCTGGGCAAGTGCCGGCACGGATGGCAGGCCGGCGTCGTCCAGCCCGGGATCAACAAGGATGGTCCGGAGCGCCCGGGCCATGCGGAGGCGCGCAAACTCGCCAAGGAACACACGATGAGATTCATCGTGGACATCATGCGGGAGATCAGGGCTTCCGATCCGGACTACATGCCTGAGATTCTTGGGCTCATGGGCCACGAACGTGGCACGCGGGTTATCGAGAGCGTCAGGGTCGGCGTGCCTGGGGCGCCGAACGGCGAGTCATGGGACACGGCCCTCGGCTCAGCCCTGGGCTTCTTCGTGCGCGGTACGCAGGGGCTGAAGAACATTCAGCCCGACGTGCTCGTGTGTGTGGAATCGGCACACCTTCCGGGGACGTGCGCCAACGTGTGCGAGGACACGGACTGGAGCATCGATCTCAACGCGTACGTGTGTGCGCAGCCTGTCGGACCGACCGGCGTGCTGTACGAACCCGACCTCCGCGTGCTCGTGCGGGAGGTGGACTTCGGACAGCCGCGCCGCGTCATCGCGAGTTTCAGGGTTGAGGATCCGGCCAAGTGCGACCCGTTCTGTTCGCTCGCGTTGGATCCCGATCGCACGATATGGATTCAATTTCAATTCAAGCTGGTGTCCAGGTATTCATGGCGCTCGAGGACTACCCCACCCGTGACGTTTCCGCCGATTGACGGCATCCCCATCGCGACACCGAGTTCCGGCGGCGGGTCTCCCTCGAGACCGAGCGCGTCGCCTCCGCCGTCGGGGGCACCGGGGTGGCCGTCCGCACCGGCACCGAGCGGAACGACAGCTTCTGTCCCGGCCTCCGCGAGCGGGTCGTTTGCGCCCCCGGCGAATCCCAACGCGCGTACCGTCGCACCTTCATCTGCCGCGCGGCTGCGTACTCCGGAGGCCATCGACACCAGCCTTGGACTCCGCGACGCGGACAGCTGTACCGGCGCCGACCTGTTTTTTCCGCAGGGCACGGTGCTCGCACGAAGCCCTCTCGGACAGCAACTCGGGCAGGACCAGACGAACCGGTTGTATCAGGCCGCCGCGTTCGCGATGGCCGTCTCGGACACCGCGACCAAGCAGAACGTGCTCAACGCGATCCAGTCCAAGGTCGGTGACGACGCGTTCTTTGGAGCCATGACCCTCGTGATCGGAGACATCCAGCAGTCTCGAACGATCGTGGCCGCCTATCAGGAGGTCTCCAAGTACCTTGTGGGAAAGGTCGTGTCCACGGGACTCAATCAGATGCTGCAGCCCCCGAGGCCCCCTTCCGCCCTCGCGCCCGAGGTGGACCGCTGGATCCTGAAGAGGCTTGCCACTGCTCCGTTGGTGTCAGAGGCTGTTGATAGGATGTTCACGGGACCGCAGCCAATCTCGGCTGAGTGCACGATCAATCAGCTCGCGAAAGACGGGTTCACCGACGTTGTCAATGGCCGCTGACCTGCGGGCGGTGGCTCGGCGCGACTGAGAGGTCCCTCTAGTCATGGAAGCATCACGTCCGCCGAGCCCGCCGTCGAGAAGCGTGCCCGCGCCACCACTGGCCCAGCACAAGCCTGCTGCCGCGCCGCCTCCAACGGCAGCGGCTCCCCCGAAGAGCCAGCAGCCGGTCGTGCAGTCGGCGCAGACGGAACGTCTGACGATTGCTCCTCAGGCTTCTCCGGGCAACGCACCCAGTATTGAGTTCGACTGGGAGCCGATGGGGCTCGGCACGAATCGGTCCTATGCGTGTACGGTGACCACGGAGGACGGCCAGGGACTCTCCGTGTCGCTGGCGCAGGGCCTGTACCGTCGGACGTTCGACGGACGTGAGGTCGTGAGGGTTGCTGCTATTCCCGTCGCAGTCTCCGGAACCCAGGGCACGCTCACCGCGCGTAACCTCGTGACCGGCGCATCCGCCACATTTACATGGCAGTGGCAGCCTGGAAGCAATGCGGCTCCCCTGTCGTCAGTTCCACGCAAGTCATCCGGTCTGCTCGGCCGTCTCTTCGGCCGAACGAAGTCGGCGCCGGCGGCTGCCTCGATTCAGGCCCGACCCGCCGTGCGGGTGGCGACGACAGCGGAACGGCTGGGCGAAAGGGCCGCGCTCGCCGTCTCGCTGAAGTTCTTCGGACAAGAGGCCATCGGGCAGCGCTTCGCGTTCATCCTGGACCGGTCTGGGTCCATGGAGGGGGCGCGCTGGACTTCCTGTCGGCGGCAGTTCGAACGTGCCTTACGTGCCATGCCCGAGCACGCGGATTTCGCTGTCGTCCTCTTTTCGCACGTGGATCTCGAACCGCCTGGCCAATCGGAGTGGACACGCGCGGATCGCCCCAGAGTCGAGGATGTCATTACATGGATCGGGCGCATCAGGCCCCGTGGAGGAACCCGGCCGACGACGGCATTTCAACGCGTGTTCTCTTTGGCCAGTCCACCCGACGTCATCTACTTCCTCACGGACGGTGACCTCGAAGGCTTCGACGCGTCGGCGCTTGCCCGTATTCGAGGCACCGCCACGACAGTCGTGAACACGATCGCGCTCGAGAACGGCGAGAGTGCCGATGCGCTCCGAGAGATCGCGGCCGCCTCCG
>JAKFXY010000035.1 GCA_021731165.1 Acidobacteriota bacterium
CACGTCCCAGCGCTTGACGACGACGGGCACGCCACCGAGCACCCGTCGACTTTCTTCGACCACATGATAGTGAGCTACTTAAACCGACTTAACTAACCTGTCCACTGAACCGGATCAAGTCCAGTCCGCGTCTCAATCGCTACCCTGGGGGATTGCGTTCAGCACGATCGCGCGCGTGGTCAGCGGCGGTCCCATCGCCGTCAACGCCGGGGTGGATCTCGACGGTGACGCGAGTACGACTGGCGATCGGCCGCGTGGGCTGACGCCGACGGTCGGCCGCGGCGACGTGGACGAACAACTGCGAATCATCAACGAGTACCGCGCGACGCTTGGGTTGGCGCCATTCACCAAGGACCGGATCCGGGTCTATCCATTCAAGTCCATCGACCTCAGGGCGACCAAGTCGGTGCAGCTTGGCGGCGGGCGCCGGGTCGAGGTGTTTCTCGAGGGCTTCAACGTCCTCAACTTCGTGAACAAAACCGTCCCCAATAATCAGAACATCCGTCTGGCGTCGTTCATGCTGCCCACCGGCGCTTTGGATGCCCGGCAGGTGCAGTGGGGCGCGCGATTCAATTTCTAGGGTAGAGCGCTTCGACTGCCATCTTTCGCGCGGGGGCTCGGGGCCCCCGCGCGTTGTCGTGGGCAGCGCAACGTGTTCCTCTCCCAAACGCGTCAGGTCCATCGATTCCTAATAAAGGCACACTCTGATGCGGTCGGCCATTCGTCGAGCGGCCCTGCTCACGACTTGCTAGACTGGTCCATACGGTGTTCTATCCGCTTGCGCTCGCGTCGGGCGTCCTGCTCGCGCTGAGCTTCCCACGCTTTGGCCACCCGGCGTTCGCCTGGATTGCGCTCGTGCCCCTGCTCATCGCGCTGAGCGGCTGGCGTGGCCGCGCGGGGGTGTTGCCTGGACAGTCCCCGCTCAGAGCCTTCGGACTTGGCCTGGCGGCGGGGGTTGTCTACTTCGTCGGCACTATCTACTGGACCGGCACCGTTGTCGCCACGTTCGGCGGGCTCGCGACACCGGTGGCGATCTTCGCCATGGTGCTGCTGGCGCTCTACATGGCGCTCTTTCCGGCTCTGACCGCGCTTGTCACGTCACGGCTGATTCAGAGGGCTGGTTCTGTGGGTCTGTTGTGTGTTCCCGCGGCGTGGGTGGCCACCGAGTTCTTCCGAGGGACGTTGTTCGGCGGCTTCCCGTGGGTGCCACTCGGCAACAGTCAGGTGACGGTCCTGCCCGTGGCGCAGCTTGCCAGCGTGCTGGGAGTCTACGGCCTCTCGGCGCTGGTGGCGCTGGTGAATGCCGCCATCGCCTTTGCCCTCCTGACCGATGGGCGGCGCCGCGCGTTGGCGGTGGTCGGTACTGCCGTGGTGCTCGCAGCCGTCGGCTCGTGGGGCGCGCTGCGCATTCGCGATGGTGTGCTGACCCGCGAGGGCGCGCCGCTCCGCGTCGGGCTCCTTCAGGGCAACATTCGGCAGGAGGACAAGTGGAAGGCGGGTGAGGCGCGGCGCATCTTCACCACCTACGTGGCCATGACCCGCGATGCCGTGCGGCGAGGGGCGCAGTACGTCCTCTGGCCGGAGTCGGCGACGCCGTTCATGTTCGAGGAAGACGACGCCGGAGAGGCGGCAGTACGCGATCTGGCGCGGGAGATGGGCGTGCCGATCCTCTTCGGCAGCGACCAGGTGGAGCGCGTTTCCGGGACGCCGGCGGCGATACGGATGTACAACGCCGCATTTCTTCTCGAGCCGAGCGGCAACACCCGGGCGGTCTACCGCAAGATTCACCTCGTGCCGTTTGGCGAGTTCATCCCCGGCAAGCAACTACTGTCCTTCGTCTCGCCCCTGGTGCAGAGCCTGGGGGAGTTTGCCCCAGGTACCGCCATGGTCATGCTTCCGGTGAATGGCCATCTCACCAGTACGGCCATCTGTTATGAAGTGGTGTATCCCTCGCTCATTCGTCAGGCGGTCGAAGGGGGCAGCGAACTCCTGACCACGATTACCAACGACGCGTGGTACGGGCAGTCGTCAGCGCCCCATCAGCACTTCGCGATGGCGTCGATGCGTGCGATCGAGCAGGGGCGTTACCTCGCGCGGGCGGCCAACACGGGAATTAGCGGAGTCGTGGATCCCTATGGCCGGATCGTCCGGCAATCGGCGCTTTTCGAGCAGGCCGGCCTCGTCGAGGAGGTTCGCCTGCTGACCTCGCGCACGATATATTCGCGAATCGGCGACGCGGTTGCCTACGTGTCCATGGCGCTCATCGCCGCGGCGCTTCTCACGGTTCGCAGGCGGACCTGAAAGTCCGCCTTTACGGACGGAACGTAACACTTGTAGCGGCGGGTCTTGAGACACGCCGATGGAGGCATCGTGGCACTTGCACTGGACGAGCTCGAACGCCGGCACGAGGACCTGGTCCGACGTGCGGCGGAACTGCGGAGGTATCTTTGACGGTGCCCGCCTGGACGAACAGTTGGCCGAGACAGAGCAGCAGATAGCCGGCCCCACCTTCTGGAACAATCAGGCCGCCGCGCAACAGGTCATGCAGCGGCGCCGCCGGCTCGACGAGGACCGCACACTGCGTGACTCGCTCCGGCGCCGGGTCGATGACCTCGCCGTGCTGAGCGACTGGGCGAAGTCGGGTGAGGACGTGCTGGCCGACCTGTCGCGCGGCCTCGACGAGCTCCAGCAGGAGGTTGAGGCCGCAGAGACGAAGAAGATGCTGGCTGGCGAGCACGACCGCGCCAACGCGATCGTGACGATCCATCCTGGCGCCGGCGGTACCGAGTCTCAGGACTGGGCCGAGATGCTGTTGCGCATGTACTTGCGTTGGGCCGAGCGGCGGGGTCTTAGACGCGAGGTCATGGACTACCAGCCTGGCGAGGAAGCTGGTATCAAGAGCGTCACCTTCACTCTTACAGGTGACTACGCGTATGGTCTCATGTCGGCGGAGGCCGGTGTGCACCGTCTCGTCCGCATCTCGCCGTTCGACCAAGCCGCGAGGCGTCACACCTCCTTCGCGTCGGTATTCGTCTGGCCGGAGCTTCCAGAGGACATTGAGATCGTCATCGAGGACAAGGACCTTCGGATTGACACCTATCGATCGAGCGGCGCCGGTGGACAACACGTGAACGTCACGGATTCTGCGGTGCGCCTCACGCACCTGCCCACCGGGATGGTCGTGTCCTGCCAGAACGAGCGCTCGCAGATCAAGAACCGGGCGCAGGCGATGAAGGTGCTGAAGGCCCGACTGTTCGATTTGAAGATGAGGGAACAGCAGGCCAGGCTCGATCAGCTCGGCGGCGAGAAGCGGGAGATCGGCTTCGGGAGCCAGATCCGCAGCTACGTGCTGCAGCCGTATCAGATGGTCAAGGATCTCCGGACGCGGATGGAGGTCGGTGATCCGCGTCGTGTACTCGACGGGGATCTCGATCCGTTCATCAAGACGTACCTGATGCAGAAGGCCGCGGGCTCGCTTGGCGCGCCGGCTGAGCTGGACGAGGAGTAGGGGACGCGGATTTATAGCCCTTTCACCTTTTGGCCGGCCGGGCGTCTAATAGGGCAGGGAGGTTGTATGAAGGTTCACTACGCCGACGTCGTCTCGAACGAGGGTGGCTGGTGGTATCTCCTCTTGGACGCCACGCTGCTCGTTCCGCTGGGTATGGCGGTCATGTTCTGGCCGATTCCCGTGATCATTGGCGCCGCTGTCGCCTCAGCCGTCACGTTCGGGCTCTACAGGCTCATGCACCGAACGCACGGCTGACGCCGTTTTCAGGTTGACGGGCCGCGGAGACACGGAGACATGTCCTGAAATCTCTCCGTGTCGATGTCGATAGCGCTCCGGGAGGTGGACTCGCCGATGCCGCCTTCTCTTGGCTACTGTGAGACTTGTGTGACCGCCGGTGTGACCGTCGCGGGTGTGATCACCGCGCCCTGCGGCTGGGTACCGTTGATGAACGCCTCGGCTATGCCGGAGTCGAGCGTGGTGAAGACGATGTTGCCCGGCGCTTCAAATCGCGGCGGGTTCTTCCGGTCTCCCCGTTTGTCGATGTAGACCTTCATGAAGTCCATCCAGATCGGCAGCGCCGCCTGCGCGCCGGTCTCGCCGCGGCCGAGCGGCTTCTTCTCGTCATAACCCACCCAGACACCCACGGTGATGTTCGGGTCGAAGCCGACGAACCACGCGTCGGTGTACTCGTCCATCGTGCCCGTCTTGCCGGCCAGCGGCCAGTCAAGCGAGGCCGCCGCCGCGGCCGTTCCACGCTGCACCACGCCGCGCAGCAGGTTCGTCATGACGAATGCCGTGTCGGCACGGACGGCTTCGCGCGGTTCCGGACGGTTTTCCTGGAGCACATTACCTTCCCGGTCGGCGATGCTCTCAACCGCGTACGGAGCCATTCTCACCCCTTGGTTCGGGAAGGCGGTGTATGCGCTCGTCACTTCCACGAGCGTGGCTTCGGCGGAACCCAGTGCAAGAGAGAGGAACGGCGGCAGATTCGCCGGGAATCCGAAGCGCGTGGCGTACTGGGCCACGTTCCGCGGCCCGAGTTCCGCCACGACCTTGACTGCGGGAATGTTCCTGGAGTCCTCGAGCGCGTGCCGCAGAGTCACCACGCCCTCGAACTTGCGGTCGTAGTTGAGCGGCTGGTAGAGCGGCTGATTCGGGCCCGCTTCGTACGACACCGGCTCATCGACAAAGGTCGAGACCGGCGTATAACCGCGATCGATGGCCGCAGTGTAGATGATCGGCTTGAAGGCCGAGCCCATCTGTCGGTGTGCCTGAGTGGCGCGGTTGAACTTGCTGCGATCGAAGCTGAACCCTCCCACCATGGCCAGGATCTGGCCGGTACGATTGTCGATGGCCAGCAGGGACGCCTCGACGATCGGCGCCTGCTCGAGGGCCAGCGTCCGCGGCACGCCTCCCTGCAGCGTCCGCACTTCGACCTCGATCAGATCGCCAACCGTGACGAGATCCGCCGCGGACATCTTTCGCGTCCAGGCGAACGCCGTACGTGGCAGGTCGATTTCGTGCGTGCCGATGCGCACGCGTGCGGCGCCGTTGCCGCTCGTCACCGACACGACCAGGGCCGGGACGACATCGCCCGCGAGGATGGGCCTGGACCAGCGGTCCGTCGTGAATGTTTCGAGCGTCCTCTTCTCGACGAGGACATTTCTCGTCGGACGCCGATATCCGCTGCGCCGCTTGTCGATGCGCCGGAGTCCACGGTCTACCGCCACGTTGGCCGCCTCCTGCAGCACGGGATCGAGGGTTGTCTGTACCGAGAGGCCGGCTTCGTAGAGTGCCTTCGCCCCGTACGTCTGTTCGAGAACCTTCCGGATGTCCTCGACAAAGTAGGGGGCGATGGAGCGCTCCGGGGTCTGCTGGCCCTGGAGCACGAGCGGGCGCGCGTCGGCTTCGCGCGCTTCCTCATCGGAGATATACCCTTCCGCCGCCATTCGCTGGATGACGTAGTTGCGGCGGCCGAGCGCGCGCCGCGGATCGACGAACGGGCTCAGACGTTCAGGGGCCTGAATGATCGCGGCAATCGTGGCGGCCTCCTCGGTGGCGAGATCGCCCGCCTGTTTGTCGAAGTACAGGTGCGCCGCCGCCTCCACGCCGTAGGCCCCATGTCCAAAGTAGATCTGGTTTGCATAGAGCGCGAAGATCTCGCGCTTCGTGTAGCGCTTCTCGATCTGCATCGCGAGGATCGCCTCCTTGACCTTGCGCTCCACCGTCTTCTCGAAGCCAATGGGGAAGAGGTTGCGCGCGAGCTGCTGGGTCACCGTGCTGGCGCCGGCCCGCTCGCCGAGCAGGACGTCCTTGAGCAACGTGACCAGTATCCGAGACACGCTCAGTCCGAAGTGCTGGTTGAATCCCGCATCCTCGGTGGCGATGATGGCGTTCCGCAGCGACGGGCCGATGGCGTCGTAGGCGATCACGACGCGGCGCTCGGTGGCGAACTCCCCGATCACCTGGCCGTTGCGGGCGAGCAGGCGTGTAATGGTGTTCGGCTTGTAGTCATCGAGAGCGCTGATCTGCGGGAGATCGTCGGCGTAGGCATAGAGCACGCCGCTGAGCGTCCCGGCAAGCGCCGTGGCCACGAAGAGCGCGACGAGACCCGCCTGCTGCGCAATGCGGAACGCGACGCCCTTGGGGTTTGGGGGCGGGTCGGGCGGTGTGTCAGGCAACGTGTCAGGCGGTGCGTCAGGCTCGGACATCGCCATTCCAGTATAGGGCCGGCATGCCGGCGCCTATCGAGGTGTCAGCCGTACAGAGATTGACTGCAGGTGACTCAGATTTAATAATGAACTGTGAGTCATTTAACGTTCCGCGTGAAGGACGCGACGACATGAGCAAAATCATCGGCATCGACCTGGGCACCACGAACTCGGTAGTGGCCGTCATGGAAGGCGGAGAACCCGTCGTGATCACCAACCCCGAGGGTAACCGGCTGACGCCGTCGGTGGTGGCTTTCGCGAAGACGGGCGAGCGGCTCGTGGGGCAGGTGGCAAAGCGCCAGGCGGTGACCAACCCCGAGAACACCATCTTCTCGATCAAGCGCTTCATGGGACGGCGCTACGAGGAGGTCAGCGAGGAGATGAAGATGGTGCCGTATACCGTGGCCGCCGCGCCCAACGGTGACGTGCGCATCAAGATCATGAGCGACGAGCACGCTCCCCCCGGGATCTCCGGGATGATCCTTGGGAAGCTGAAGCAGGCGGCCGAGGAGTATCTCGGGCAGAAGGTGACGAAGGCGGTCATCACCGTCCCGGCCTATTTCAATGACGCGCAGCGGCAGGCGACGAAGGAAGCGGGCACGATCGCGGGCCTCGAAGTCATGCGCATCGTGAACGAGCCGACGGCCGCCGCGCTGGCCTACGGTCTCGACAAGAAGAAGGACGAAACGATTGCCGTGTACGACTTCGGTGGCGGCACGTTCGACCTTTCGATCCTCGAGGTCGGGGAAGGGGTTGTCGAGGTCAAGGCCACCAACGGCGACACGCATCTCGGCGGGGACAATCTCGACCAGCGCATCATCGAGTGGATCATCGCGGAGTTCAAGAAGAGCGATGGTATCGATCTCAGCAAGGACCGGATGGCGCTCCAGCGTCTGAAGGAGGCGGCGGAGAAAGCGAAGATGGAGCTCTCCACGGTGATGGAGACCGACATCAACCTCCCGTTCATCACCGCCGACCAGAGCGGCCCGAAGCACCTGCAGATGAAGCTGACACGGGCCAAGTTCGAGCAGCTCGTCGAAGACCTCCTCCAGCGTACCGTGGGCCCCACCAAGCGGGCCCTCGCGGATGCCGGGCTCGATCCGTCGAAGATCGACGAAGTGGTGCTCGTCGGCGGATCCACGCGTATTCCGCGCGTCCAGCAGATCGTCAAGGACTTGTTCGGCAAGGAGCCGCACAAGGGGGTGAATCCAGACGAAGTCGTGGCCGTTGGCGCGGCGATTCAGGCGGGCGTGCTGGCCGGTGAGGTCAAGGACCTCCTGCTGCTCGATGTCACGCCGCTATCGCTCGGCATCGAGACGCTGGGCGGAGTCATGACGGCGCTGATTCCACGGAACACCACGATTCCCACACGGAAGGGGGAGACGTTTTCGACCGCCGCCGACAGCCAGACGAGCGTCGAGGTGCACGTGCTCCAGGGCGAACGTCCGCTGGCACGCGACAATCGCACGCTCGGGCGCTTTCAGCTCGTCGGGTTGCCGCCGGCCCCGCGCGGGGTACCCCAAATCGAGGTCACCTTCGACATCGACGCCAACGGCATGGTCAACGTGTCGGCCAAGGACCTCGGCACGGGTAAGGAGCAGAAGATCACCATCACCGCGTCGAGCGGCCTGAGCAAGGACGAGGTCGAGCGGATGATGCGCGAGGCCGAGGCGCACGCCGAGGATGACCGGAGCCGCAAGGAGGAGATCGAGGCGCGCAACCGTGCTGACCAGGTACTGTACGCCGGGGAGAAGATGCTGCAGGACATGGGTGCGAAGCTCGCCGCGCCAGACAAAGCGGCGATGGAGGCCGCGATCGAAGCGCTCAAGGCTGCGATGGCGGCCAATGACAAGGCGGGCATGACCCAGGCGATGGAGCAGCTCACGCAGGTACAGCACAAGGCGGCTGAGGCGCTCTACAAGAACGTGGGTTCACAGGGTGCGTCCGGTGCGGAGAGTCCCGGTGCCCAGGATGCCCAGGGAGCGGCGGAGTCACAGAGCGCCGCGGGCGCCCAAGGCGACGTGATCGACGCGGAAGTGGTGGACGAAGAGAAGAAGTGACGTGGATCTGTACGTAGTGCTTGGATTGCCGCACGAGGCGACGGAGTCCGATATCAAGCGGGCGTATCGTCGCCTGGCGCGGCGCTTTCACCCGGACATCAATCCGGGGGATCGCGCGGCGGAACTGCGCTTCCGCCAGATCCTCGACGCGTATGAGACGTTGATGGATCCGGAGCGCCGATCGCGCTATGACTCGGGCGGTTCCGCCGTGTCGGATCGACGGCCGAGCGGTTTCGAGGGATTCGATTTCTCAGCGCACGGGCTCGATCCCTCAGCCACTTTTGGCGATCTCTTTGCCGATGTCCTGATGGATCGGGGGACTGGTCGATTGGCCCCTGAGCGTGGCGCCGATCTGCATCAGGACATCGTGTTGCCATTTGAAGAGGCACTGTCCGGTGCCACGCGCGCCCTGACCGTGACCCGTCGTGAATCGTGCCGCGCCTGCGCGGGGAGCGGTCAGACGCGGGCCACGGCTGGCACCTGCGTAGAGTGCGAGGGGAGCGGGGCCGTGCGTTCGGTGCGGGGACACATGGTGTTCTCGCGCAATTGCCCGAGCTGTCTCGGATCGGGACAGCCACGTCCGCGCCCGTGCGCGCCGTGCGGCGGTCTTGGCCAGGAGACACGGACGGAGCCTGTCGAGGTCAGGATTCCCCCCGGCGTCGCCAGCGGCGATCGTCTTCGAGTGGCCGGCAAGGGCAATGCCGGTGCGCGGGGGGGAGTGCCCGGCGATCTGTATGTCTCGGTACACGTCTCGCCGCATCCGGTGTTCCGGCGCGAGGGCGACGATCTGCACGTGGTCGTGCCGGTGGCGATCCACGAGGCGGCCCTTGGCGCACGTATTGACGTGGAGACGCCGGAGGGCGCAGCCAAGCTGCGCGTGCCGCCGGGCACGCAGTCGGGACAGCGGTTTCGCCTCCGGGATCGAGGCGCCGTCTCGAGTCGAGGCGGCCGTCGCGGCGACCTGATCGTTGAAATCCGGCTGATGCTGCCACATGTGTTGGACGAGCGTTCCAAGGAACTGCTGCGAGAGTTCGGCAGGATCAACGGAGAGAGCGTCCGGGAGCAGCGGTGATGGCGAAACGTGCCGAACGGGGCAAGGCCTACTACATGATCAGTGCGGTCTCGGAGAAATACACGATTCATCCCCAGACGCTCCGACTCTACGAACGCGAAGGCCTCCTCACGCCGTCGCGCACCGAAGGCAACACCCGGTTGTACTCGGACGAGGATCTCGAGCAGCTCGAAACAATTCTGGCGCTTACCCGAGATCTTGGCGTCAACCTTGCCGGCGTCGAGATCATCCTCAACATGCGCAGGAAGATCGAGCAGATGCAGGGCGAGGTGAACGAGTTCATGGACTACGTGAAGAAGGAGCTGGTGCGCGGCGTCGATGACTGGGAGCAGCGACTCAGCACGGCGCTCGTGAAATCTTCTCCCACCGATCTCGTGCGCCATACATCTCAGCCGGTGACGAATGACGCTGCAGATCAAAAGACCAAGGTCAAAGGTCAAAAGTAAGCGCTGAAGTACGTTAGGATCGCGCGTGCCTTCCTGCGCAATCTGTGACGACACCGGCTGGAAGACCATCGACGACAACGGTGTCTCGCGCGTCACGCGGTGCGACTGCCTCAAGGTACGCGCGGCGGAGCAGCACCTGCGCGACGCACGCATTCCCCCGCGCTACCAGCGCTGCACGCTCGAGAACCTCATCACGTACCCCAACGAGAAATTTCTCAAGGCGGTCAGCTCGGCCAAGCGGTTCGTCGAGGCGTTTCCCGTCGTGCAAAAGGGGCTGATGCTCATCGGCCCCCCGGGCATCGGCAAAACGCATATCGCCGTGGCCGCGCTGCGACAGGTCATCCAGCGGACCGGCGCCAGGGGGCAGTACTACGATACGCGTGGGCTGCTTCGCGACATTCGGAGCACCTACAACCCGACGCTGCAGATGGCGGAGATGGACGTGCTCAGGCCGGTGATGGAAGCAGAGGTGCTCGTACTCGATGACTTGGGCGCCGAGCGGCTCACCGACTGGGTCGAAGAGACGATGAGCCTCATCGTCAACACCCGGTACAACGAGCGCCGGCCGACAATATTTACGTCCAACTATGAGGATATCCCCGACGAAGGCGAGATGAACTCACTGCTCGTGCGCGTGGGGTTCCGACTTCACTCACGCCTGCGCGAGATGTGCGAGTTTCTCGAGTACGACGGTCCGGACTATCGCGAGCTCCCGCCAAACGCCGGCGCCGAAGACCTTCTTGGCCTCTGGAAGACGCAGCCCCGCCGCAAGCTTCCCAGTAAGACCACCGGTCAGGCCCGGGCACAACTGAAGACCCCGAAGTCTGCCGAGCGCGTAGACCTCAAGTGGTCCGGCGGGCGGGCAGGGAGCTGACGACTTCCTGTCTACTGCCGTGCTCGGCCTATACGTCCACATCCCGTTCTGCTCGGCCATCTGCAACTACTGCAACTTCAATCGCGGTCTGTTCGACGAGGCACTGAAGTCGCGGTACGTCGCGGCGGTGCTCAACGAGATTCGAGGGGCGGCGGCCCTCGAATCTCGGCGTCAGCAGGCAGATACGATCTTCTTCGGCGGTGGCACGCCCTCTCTGCTCGACCCTTCCGAGATAGGACACCTCATCGACGCCTGCCGTGCGTCCTTCGCCCTTCCAAGTGATGCGGAGGTCACCATGGAGGCAAATCCGGAGACCGTGACACCGGAGCGCCTGGAAGCGTTTCGTGCCGTGGGCGTCAATCGCTTGAGCTATGGCGTGCAGTCATTTCGAGACGAAGAACTCGGGCGGCTCAGCCGGCTTCACTCCGCATCCCGTGCCGCCGAGGCGTTCGGGATGGCGAGAGCTGCCGGATTCGACAATATTTCGCTCGATCTGATGATGTGGCTCCCACAGCAGTCCGTCGCCCACTGGCTGGAATCGGTGGACGCGCTCATCGCCCTCAAACCCGAGCACGCCTCGATGTACATGCTGGAGCTGTATCCGAATGCGCCGCTGCGGGATGCGATGGCGCGCTCGAAATGGTCGCTTGCGCCCGATGACGACGCCGCGGACATGTACCTGGCGGGGTTCGAGCGGCTGGACGCGGCGGGACTGGTGCAATACGAGATCTCCAACTCGGCGCGTCCAGGCATGGAAGCGAAACACAACCTCAAGTACTGGACCGACGGTGAATGGCTCGGGTTCGGGTGTGGAGCACATTCCACGCGCCACGGTGTCCGCTCGAAGAACCGATCGTCGACGGAAGAGTACATCGCGGCTGTTGCCACGGGGACGGACTTGGTGGTGGAACGGCGCGAGCTCTCCGCAGAGGAACGGCTGGAGGACGCTCTCTTTACCGGGCTCCGCCTGACCTCCGGAATCGACCTCGAGGCGGCTGCAGGGCACTATGGGGTGGACATTTGGGAAAAATACCGGGAGGATCTCTTGCCGTTCACGCAGGCGGGGCTGCTGCTATATGATGGCGCCCGGCTTCGTCTCACGCGAAGAGGGATGCTACTAGCGCACGAGATCATGGCCGTTTTCATTCGCTCGAACGTACGGTAGATTAGCGGCCTTTCCAGGAGACTTTACGATGCGACTTCTGTCGGGATTAGCACTGGCTGGCGCGATACTGTTGCTGCCGGCGTTTTCACAGAGCGGCTTCGCCCAGCAGGCGGCCGGTCAAAAACTGACGTTCGATAGTGACACCGTCGTCTGGATGATGTCCGTCAAGCCGGACAAGACGGCCGACTTCGAAGCGGTGATCGCGGCGCTGAAGGACGCGCTCGGCAAGTCGGCTCGGCCAGAGGCCAAGCAGCAGGCGGCCGGTTGGAGGGTGGTCAAGGCCGCCAAGCCGCAGCCTGACGGAACGGTCGTCTACAGTCACATCATCAGCCCCGTTGTTCCCGGCGCCGACTACCGTGTGCTGCAGACGATTTACGAGGTCGTGCCGGACCCGACGGAACAGCGCGCACTCTATGACAAGTACGTCGGGGCGGTCATGGCTACGCTGATGCAGGTGCCCTTCACTACCGTCGCGGACCTCTCGAAGTAACCGGCGCTCGCGCCACAAGGAGCCACGGGCGGCATCAGCGGCTCGTGGCTCTTTGTCTTGCCACCTATGCAGCAGGCTCCCCAGCTTCCACCTCCGCCCGCAGAAACACGCCAGCCGGCCACAGCCCAGCCCGGTGGCGCGGCTTCATCCGCGCGCGTGTTTGCCTCGGAGGTCGGCGTCATCTTCAACGCAATCAGGCCGGACAAGGTTGACGATTTCGAAATGGTGCTCAGCCGGCTGAAGCAGGCGTTGCGTGAATCGTCAGATCCCTCGCGACGAATGCAGGCGGTGGGATGGAAGATCCTCAAGGCCGCCGAGCCGGGGCCCAACGGCAGCGTGCTTTACGTGTTCGTCATGGATCCGGCCGTCAAAGGGGCGGACTACGGGATTGCGCGTATCCTGGCCGAGGCGTTTCCGACGGAAGCGCAGAATCTCTACCGCCTCTACATCGGCGCGCTGGCAACCGGCCAGACGATCCTGAACCTGAATTCCGTGCCGGAGCCCGTCAAAAAGCCAGATTGACCCCGGCGTAGATGCGGTGAACAACCGGGTGCAGCGGTTCGCCGCGCAGCTTGAATACCCGATAGTCCAGCCTGGCGCGCAACGGCCCGAGCAACGAGACCTTCACGCCCCCGCCGGTGTTGACGCCGACCTGCGTTTCCTGCCGGCCGCCGAGTGTTTCTCGGTAGACGCCCCCGCCGGCCGTGCCGTAGAACTGGAGTCCCGCAAGAGGAAACGGCGTCTGCACCAGGATGTTGCCCATTCCGGTATGGAGCGCCGGAGCGAGCTCGGACGGGTTCTCGTCTGTTGCCGCGTATTCGAACTCGAACCCAATGATGAGCAGGCCAAAGCCGGCCGCCACACCTTTGGCGGCGCGGTTGGCCGGGGTCATGGTGCTGCCGATAAACGCAGTGACATCCGCCAGCGCCGGCGTGGCCGCCGTCGCGAGCAGAATGATGGTCAGGCCGATCAGTCGGGAGAGTCGCATGCCCGAATGATACGATCAACGGCAATGGACGTCCGGCTGAGCGACGACCAGGAGCTGCTTCGGCGGAGCATCCGCGAATTCGCGATGCGCGAGATCCGCCCTCATGTCATGGAATGGGACGAGGCGCAGCACTTTCCGGCTGAGCTGGTGCCCAAGCTTGCCGATCTGGGCCTGATGGGCATGCAATTTCCCGTGCAGTACGGTGGTGCCGGCCTATCCGCGGTGGACTACTGCATCTGTATCGAGGAATTGGCGCGAGTCGATCCATCCGTGGCGCTGTCGGTAGCCGCACACAACGGCCTCGGGGCGGCTCATATCGCCCTGTTCGGCAGCGAGGCGCAGAAGCAGCGGTACCTCGTTCCGCTCGCCCGCGGCGAGAGGCTTGCAGCCTGGGGGCTTACCGAGTCCTCGTCGGGCAGCGATGCCGCCGCCATGCGGACGCGCGCGACGCGCGGCCGCGACGGCTGGGTGCTCAACGGCGCGAAGCAGTTCATTACCCACGGACGGGACGGCGACGTCATCGTCGTGATGGCCGTGACCAACCGAGCCAAGGGCACACGCGGCATCTCCGCCTTCATCGTCGAGAAGGGGACGCCGGGATTTCGAGCCGGCAAGAAGGAGAACAAGCTCGGCATGCGTGCCAGCGAAACGAGTGAGGTCGTATTCGAGGATTGCCATATCCCAGCCGGACAGTTGCTCGGTGTGGAGGACCAGGGGTTCATCAATACTCTGCAGGTACTCGACGCGGGGCGCATCGGCATCGCCGCGCTGGCCGTCGGGCTGGCCCAGGGTGCCCACGACGTGGCGCGCGACTATGCGTTTGAGCGCCGGCAGTTCGGCCAGTCTATCGGCGCGTTCCAGAGCATCCGCGCCAAGCTGGTGGACAACACGACCCGCATCGAAGCTGCGCGCCTCCTGACGTATCGAGCTGCTGTGATGAAGGACCAGGGGAGACGGACGACCCTGGAGTCCGCGATGGCGAAGCTGTACTCGAGCGAGATCGCCGTGCGGGTGGCCGAGGACGGCGTTCAGATTCACGGCGGCTACGGATTCGTGAAGGACTACCCGGCGGAGAAATTTTTCCGCGACGTCAAACTCACCACGATTGGCGAAGGCACGAGCGAGATCCAGCGGCTCGTCATTGCCCGCCAGCTTCTCCTTGCCAACTAGTGCGCTCGCCGATCGGGTGCTCGAAGGGGATCTTCGCAGCGTCGCCAGGGCCATTTCGCTCATCGAGGATTGCGCGCCCGAAGGCGAAGCGCTCGTCCGGCGGATCTACGGGCGGACGGGCCGTGCCTACCTGGTGGGAGTGACCGGGCCGCCGGGCGTGGGGAAGAGCACGCTCGTGGACCGGCTCATCGGCGAAGCCCGGAAGAGTGGGCAGACGGTCGGTGTGATTGGCATTGATCCGACGAGCCCGTTCACCGGTGGCGCAGTCCTCGGGGACCGCGTCCGAATGAGTCGGCATTCCCAGGATCCCGGCGTCTTCATCCGAAGCATGGCCACCCGAGGGCACCTCGGCGGGCTGGCGTGTGCCACGAGCGACGCGGCGCTCGTCCTTGACGCCTCAGGCAGAGACATCATCCTGATTGAGACCGTAGGCGTCGGACAGGACGAAGTGGACATCGTCCGAGCCGCGGACCTTTCGGTCGTCACGCTGGTGCCCGGCGCGGGAGACGAGGTACAGGCACTCAAGGCGGGAATCATGGAGATTGCCGACATCTTCGTGGTCAACAAGGCCGATCGCGAGGGCGCCGACGGCGTGGTGTCGTCGATCATCTCGTCATTGGCGCTCGCGGAGATCCCAGAAGGTGCGTGGCGCCCGCCCGTGCTGAAGACCGTCGCGACCGAGGGTCGCGGTGTCGCCGAGCTCTGGGCTGCCGTGGGGGCATTCCGGCGGCATTCTCCCGATGCCGGCATGAAGAGGCAAGTCATCCGCCAGGAAAGCCGACTCCGCGAGCTGTTGGCCCAGCGGTACGTCGAGCAGGTCGATCGGGTGGTGCCCCCGGAAGAGTTTCAGCAATTCGTGACGGACGTGGCCGAGCGGCGCGTGGATCCCTATTCGGCGGTTGAAGCAATCATGTCGCGGGCCGCTCGTGCTCTCCGGGGCCCTGTTCTGAACGCTGCCGTCGATCACGGAGCGGGTGAGGGCCGATGAGAGCCATCCTCGATCACGTCGGCATCGCCGTCCAGGACCTCGAGCTGGCTCTGAAGTTTTACAGAGACGCATTGGGACTGGAGGTTGAGGCGCCCGAGGAAGTCGCATCACAGCGCGTGCGGGCGCGGAGCGTTCCTGTGGGACAGGCGGCGCTGGAACTGCTCGAGGCCACGTCGCCGGACTCGGCCATCTCCAGGTACATCGAGGCGCGCGGCCCAGGCATGCACCACATCACGCTGCGGGTCGAGGATATCCACGCCGCGGCGGCCCAGCTGGCATCGCGCGGCGTGCGCCTTGTGGATCCGGAGCCGAGAGTGGGGGCGGAAGGCGCGCTCGTCGTTTTTGTCCACCCCTCCTCTGCGCACGGTGTGCTGGTCGAGCTGAAACAGGGCGCACGCGTGCCCAGTGATCTGTCCCTGACTCGCATTAGGCTCGGCGACTTGCAGTTGACCAGCCTCCACGACGGACTGTTCCGGCTCGACGGCGGTGCTATGTTCGGTGTTGTCCCGCGGACGATGTGGGAGAAGACGACCGCCGCCGACGACCGACACCGTATCCAGCTCGCCATGCGCCCGCTCCTGGTGGAAGGGGAGTGGGGACGGATGATCATCGACTGCGGCGCCGGCGACAAGTGGACCCCGAAGGAGCGCGATATCTACGCATTTGAGCGTGGGCGACACTTGGATCACGCGCTGGCCGACGCGGGACTCGATGCCGGGGCAATCGACGTGGCACTCGCGACCCACCTGCACTTTGACCACTTCGGAGGCGCGACCGTCCGCGGCCACATGGGGTTGGCGCCGCGCTTTCCTCGGGCGCGCTATGCCATTCGAGTCGCCGAGTGGCTCGACGCGCTGCACCCTCACGAACGGAACAGAGCCAGCTATCTTGGAGACAACTTTGTCCCGTTGAAGGACGCGGGTGTCGTGGACTTCTACGAGAACGACCAGACGATCAGGCCCGGTGTCCGCGTGGTCCGCACCGGTGGACATACGGGGCAGCACCAGATCGTCTACATCGAATCCGGTGGCAGAACAGCCGTCTTCACGGCTGATTTGATCCCTACGACGGCGCACATCCATGACCCGTGGATCATGGGCTATGACCTTTTCCCGATGGAAACCCTCGTCGTGAAGAAGCGCGTCATTCGCGAGGCGATCGATCGGGAGCACCTGATTTTCTTCGAGCACGATCCCCTGGTTGCCGCGGGATACATCCGCGAACGGGACGGCCGGCGCTTCGTGGAACCAGTGCGATAAGATAGCGGGCATCCATGGAAAACGTGCGCATCGGCATCATCGGCGGCAGTGGCCTGTACGACATGGCCGACGTCACCGACCGCAACGAGGTTTCGCTCACGACGCCCTTTGGCGACCCGTCGGGTCCGTACGTGACCGGGACGCTCAGAGGCAGGCGCGTGGTCTTTCTGGCGCGGCACGGAGCGGGACACCGCCTCAGTCCCTCGGAGCTGAACTATCGCGCCAACATCTACGGCATGAAGATGCTTGGCGTCGAGTACGTCCTCTCGGCCAGCGCGGTGGGAAGCCTCAAGGAGGAGTACAAGCCGCTCGACATCGTGATCCCCGATCAGTTCCTCGATCGGACGAAAGGGCGTATCAGCACGTTCTTCGGCAATGGCCTCGTGGCGCACGTCGGCTTCGCCCACCCGTTCTGCAGGGTGCTGAGCGGGATCGCGCACGACAGCGGAGTGAAGGCCGGTGCCACGATCCACGAGGGCGGGACCTACGTGTGCATGGAGGGGCCGCAATTCTCCACGTTGGCCGAATCGCGGATCTACCGCTCGTGGGGCATGGACATCATCGGCATGACGAACCTGCAGGAAGCCAAGCTCGCGCGGGAGGCCGAGATTTGTTACTCGACCATTGCGCTCGTGACCGACTATGACTGCTGGCACCCTGATCATGATTCGGTGACCATCGAGATGATCGTCGCCAACCTCGTGCAGAATGCGAAGACCGCGCAGCAGATCATTGCCGGCGCGGTGGAGAACCTGCCCTTCGATCGCACGTGCGAATGCGCGACGGCGCTCAAGTACGCGCTGATCACGCGTCCTGATGCGATTCCGGCCCAGACAAGGAAGGACCTGGCGCCGTTGGTCGGGAAGTATCTGCAGGCCATGCCGTGAGCGTCACGAGCACGCATCCAATGTTTGACGTCACGGGCATCGGCAATGCGATCGTCGACGTCCTCGCACGGGCTGAAGAGTCGCTGCTGGTGGAACACAAGATGGCCAAGGGCGGCATGTCGCTCATTGACGAGGCCGGCGCGGAGCGCCTCTACGCGATCATGGGCCCCGGCATCGAGGCGTCAGGCGGCTCGGCCGCCAACACCATCGCCGGCATCGCGGCACTCGGCGGGCGGACGGCGTACATCGGGAAAGTGTCGGATGACCAGCTCGGCGACGTGTTCACTCACGACATCCGCGCCGTGGGTGTGACCTACGACACGCCGCGGCTTCGGAACGGTCTGGCCACCGCTCGGTGCCTTATTTTCGTGACCCCAGACGCCCAGCGCACGATGCAGACTTTTCTTGGCGCCACCACTCAGCTCGGGCCGGAAGACCTCCGCATGGACGCCGTCACCTCGTCCAAGGTCCTCTATCTCGAGGGCTACCTGTGGGACCAGCCGCGGGCCAAGGCGGCCATGCGCGACGCCGCGATCCAGGCGCAGAAGGCGGGGGTCAAGGTGGCCTTGACCCTGTCCGACGCGTTTTGCGTTGCCCGCTTTCGCGACGAGTTCGTGGAACTTGTCCACAACCACGTAGACATCCTGTTTGCCAATGAGAGCGAGGTTCTTTCGCTCTCTCGGGCCGAGAGCTTCGATGCGGCGCTTCAACACGTGCGCGGACACTGCGAAATCGCCGCGCTGACCCGCAGCGAGAAGGGGTCGGTGATCGTCAGCGGCGACGAAGTGCACGTGATCGACGCGGAAAGGCACGTCCGGGTCGTCGATACGACCGGCGCCGGCGACGCCTATGCCGCAGGCTTTCTCTATGCGTACACCCAGGGTCGAGACCTGGCGACATGCGGTCGGCTGGGAAGCGTCATGGCCGCTGAGGTGATCAGCCACTACGGCGCCCGCGTCGAGGGCGACGTCAAGGCGCTCGCGGCGAAGGTACTCTAGGCGCTCACCGCTCGAATGACTCCTGACGTCCAGACTCGCTGAGCCGAATGACGTACCGTTTCGGATCCTTTCGGAACATCTCCTGGAGCTCGCCAAGGCTTCTCGCGCCGCCGTAGCTGATGGCGGAGCAGAGGTGCTTCAGCATGTCCTTGAGGATCGGCCTCACCGATCCGCGCGCGGGCACGCTGATTTCCATGCCTTCGGCTCCGAGGGCCTCCACGTCCGCCGCTTCGGCATCCTCGACGTCCAGCCGATCGACGATTGCCTGCAGCGAGGCCATCCCGCGGAATACCTTGAACGGCACGCGCACGGTCTTGTGCGATTCCGGGATGACGACGGCCTTCTGCACGATGTCACCTGGCGTCTCCGTGGTGCCCGCCAGGACGCCTCCGAGCATGACCGTATCGCCGCCGAAGAGCAGCGCCTGGATCAGCGCCCCGTCGCGCCGAATTCCGCCATCCGCGATGAGCGGGACTTGCCCGGCGGCAGCCGCACGACACTCGACGAGTGCCTGGACCTGGGGGACGCCGAAGTTGGTGTTCAGTCTGGTCGTGCAGCCTCCACCTGGGCCAATCCCGACCTTGATGCCGTTGACACCACGCTCCATGAGGAACCTCACGCCGTCGGCAGTCGCCACGTTCCCGGCGATGAGCTCCATGTCGCCAAAGCGCGCCCGGAACGCGTCGATGGCTCGCGCCATCACCGCCGAGTGCCCGTGCGCGATGTCGATCACGATGACGTCCACGCCGGCGCGCACCAGCTCTGCCGCGCGCTCGAGGTAGTCGCCCTTGGCGCCGATGGCGGCCCCGACTCTGAGGCGGCCCTGGGCGTCTCGTGTGGCAAACGGGAGCTGACGCTGCGTGATCAGGTCCTTGGCGGTGACGAGGCCGATCAGGCGATCGTCCGAGCCGACCAGCGGCAGCTTCTTGATCTTGTGTGCCCGCATGGCGTCTTCGACCACGGCCGGATCCAGCGTGCCGCTGTGGACGATGAGGTGCGATCGCGGGGTCATGCGATCGGCGACGCTGCTGTGGGCGTGGCCGCGGTCGCCAGGCGGTGGCGCGCCAAGGTCGACGAAGCGGAGATCGCGCGCCGTGAGCAGCCCTTGGAGCCGGCCCTCGCTATCCACGACAACCAGCGTGCCGACGCCGGTCTTTCGCATTCGCGCAGCGGCCTCGGCGAGAGGTGCGCCAGGCCCGATCGTATAAGGGTCGTTGATCACGCCGTGCTGCTGGCGCTTGACGATTTCGACCTCGCGCACCTGTGGCTCGATCTCTCCGCTGCGGAATCCGCGGTCGATGATCCCGATGCCGCCCTCCTCGGCAACGGCAATAGCCATGTCGGAGCGCGTGACCGTGTCCATGTTCGCCGAGACGAGCGGCCGTTTCAGGGTGAGGTGCTGTGAAAGTCGCGAGGTCAGCTCGATCGCCGACGGGTCACGGCGTTCGAGCACGCTGTGCTGCGGGGTGAGGAGGAAGTCGTCAAACGTGCAGCCACGAACGAGAGTGCGCAGATCAGACATAAGAACGCCACAAAGGTAAGGAGGCCATACCTTACCGCTTTCTGATCTCCGTGTCCCCTGCGGCTCCGTGGCTACGTCGCACCTTTGACCCTTGGCCTGGATTGGCCTAGATCCCGGCGGCGTGTCTGGTGCGGGCCGCGGCGATGATCTGGGCGTACTTCGCTTGCATCAGCTCCCACTCGGTCTCGAGCAGTGAGAGCCGTGCGTCGTTGAGTTCCGTTGCGGTGATCACGCCGTTCTCGTAGGAGACCTCGGCAATGGAAAGCCCCTCGCGCGCGAGCTCGACCGCCTTCTGCTCGGTCGCCACGATTTCGCGCGATGCGTCGAACTCGGTTGAGGCCGATGCCAGCTCGAGCCGTGCGCCGTCCAGTGCCGCCTTCGCCCCGTGCTCGGCCTGGCTGGCCCGGGCCGATGCCACGGCCTTCCTTGCCGCTACGGTAGGCGTCTTGAACAGCGGGACGCTGACCGAGAGCCCGAACTGGTAGCTCCGGTTCGTGCCATTGAGGAGCTTCGACACACCGTCTTCCTGGTATTGGAGATTCCCTGCGAAGGCGACGGTGGGTTTCAAATCCGCCGCGGCGAGTGCGATCAATCGCTCCGCCGCCTCCTTCTGCTGGCCAAGTGCGCGGATATCCGGTCGGGCACCCACGGTTCCCTGGAGCGTGGCTGCCGTGGGCAGCGACGGCACGTCGTCCAATGTGCCGACAAGGCTCAACGGCTCAGCGTCGGGCAGCACCAGCACATTGCGAAGGGACTGGGTCGCGACGGCCGCCGTGCTGCGGGCGCGAATAAGACGCGCTCTGGCGTTGGCCAGTTCAACCTCTGCGCGCAGCACGTCGAGTCGCGCCGCCGAGCCGGCGTCGAATCGTGCCCTGGCGAGCTCGAGGTGCCGCTCGGAGATGCGGACGCCTTCCTCGTTCACGCGGATGCCCTGTTGGCTCATCAGCTCGGCGTAGAAGGTCTCGTACACGCGGAGCGACAGCGTTTGCCTCGCCCGATCCAGCGTCAGACGGCTGGCTTCCTGGTTCGCCGCCTGCGCGCCGAAGGCATGCTCGAGCCGGCCGCCGGTGTAGATCGGCTGCTGGATATCGAGTCGAACGACGTTCTCGCGGACGAAGTTGGCGCGAAAGGACTGCTCCGTCGGGCCGAACGCACCCGCCGGGATCCGCAGGAGTGGTGACGCCTGCGTCGGAGTGTAGGCGAAGCTCAGGTTGAGGCTGGGCAGAAAGGCTGCCCGCGCTTCGGACACCCCCGCCTGGCTCTCCCGGAGTCGCTGCTCGTCTACTTTCAGCCCCTCGTTGCGGCCGAGCGCCAGCGCGAGCGCACGTTCGATGGTCAGGCCCTGCCCCGACGCGACCGGCGCTCCCTCCGCGGTCTGGGGCCCGCGCGGGCTACCGGCATTCTCGGGACTCGAGCCCTGAGCGTCCGCGTGAGCCTTGTCAGCTCCGGCAGCGCCCGCGTCGGCGGCAAACGCTCGGGCTACGCTGGCAAACGCGCCCAGAAGCGCGAGCGCAATCAGCAGCCCGGCCACTCGCGCCGCCGCGCGCCACGCTGGCGACATTCCGGCGCTGCGCCACGCCTTCACCCGCTCAATGGTTCGATCGAGCAACAGGTAGGCGACCGGTACGACGACCAGCGTGAGAAGGGTGGAGGTGATGAGCCCGCCGATCGTGGCGATGGAGATGGGCGACCGGAACGCACTGCCATCACCCTTGCTGAGCGCCGAGGGCAGCATGCCGAAGATCATCGCAATGGTCGTCATCACGATCGGCCTCAGCCGGACGGGTCCGGCCTTGAGCAGTGCATCCAGGACATCCAGGCCTTCGCGCCGGAGCTGGTTCGTGTAGTCCACGAGCAGAATCGCGTTCTTGGTGACGAGCCCCATCAGCATCGCCACGCCGATCATGGCGGGCATGCCGAGGTGCCTGCCGGTCGCCAGCAGCAGCAGCAGCGCACCGACGATCGCCAGTGGGAGAGACAGCATGATGAGGAACGGTTCGAGAAACGACTCGAACTGCGAGGCGAGCACGATGTAGATGAATGCGACCGCGAGGAGGAGCGCCAGGAGGAGCGCCGCGGCCGCCTCCTGCATCATCTCGACATCGCCGGAGAAGCCCCACTCGACGCCCTCCGGCATCTGCACGCCCGCCACGGCGGTCTGCACGGCGGCGGTGACGTCGCCGAGCGCGTACCCCTCCGCCAGATCCACGCCAATCCGCGCCTGGCGCCGGCGCTGCTCGCGATCGATGTTGCTTGGGCCGACGGCGGGTGCGAACTGGACCAGGTCACCGGTCCGGACTACCGCGCCGCTCGCGGAGTGTAGCGGCGTACGGAGAATCGCGGCGCTGTCGTTGCGGAACTCCGGTGCGAGCCGCACGCGGATGTCGTGTTCCTTGTCTCCCGCGCGGAGCTTGCTCGGGACGATCCCTTCAACCATCCCGCGCAACTGCGCGGCCACGCTCGCGACGCTGAAGCCAAGGTCGGCGGCCAGATCGCGGTTGACGTTGGCGACGACCTCGGGCTGACCCGTCTCGAGATCGCTGTCCACGTCGGTGGTTCCGGGGATAGCCCGGACGCGTCGCTCGATGTCGGCGCTCACGCGCTGCAGCTCGCCGAGGTCATCGCCCCGAACGTAGATCATGATGGGCGGCTGGTACGGCGTCCCCTGCATGAACTCAGGGTCGGCGATCTTGGCTTCGACGAACGGCATGGCCGTCAGCCGCGCACGCGCTTCGGCCTTGAGCTCGCCGATGCCGCGCGTCCGCTGATCACTCTTGGTGGTCTTGACTCGGAGGACGGAGGAGCGCACCTGGCCGTTGATGCCGACGGTGCTGAAAATCTGCCTCACTTCCGGAATCGCCTGTACCTCCTTTTCCATGCGCGACACGGCCGCGACGCTCTCGTCAAAGGACGTTCCAGGCGGGAGGTCGGCGATCACCTGGAACTCGCCTTGGTCCTCGACCGGCACGAACTCGGTGCCGATGATGCCCAGCGTGCCCAGACTCGCCACGAACAGGACGCCCGCGGCCGTCAGCGTCTTCCAGGGGTTGGCCAGCGCCCAGCCGAGGATCCGGTGATAGCGCTGGTCGAGCCTGGCGTAGGCCTGGCCCCAGCGCTCGAACAGACGGCCCGTGCGCGTCCGCGTCCGCTCTTCGAGCGGGATGTATCGCACGAACCGTGACGAGAGCATCGGGTCGAGCGTGAAGGCGACGAGCAGCGACATCGACACCGCGAACGCGATGGTGAGGGCGAACGACTTGAAGAACTGGCCCACGATGCCGGTCATGAAGCCCACCGGCAGGAACACGGCCAGGATCGTGAACGTGGTCGCCATCACGGCGACGCCGATCTCCGAGGTGCCGCGTTCGGCAGCGGTCCTCGGATCGAGGCCCATCTCCATGTGCCGGTAGATGTTCTCCCGCACGACAACGGCGTCGTCGATCAGGATGCCGATGACGAGCGAGAGTGCCATCAACGTCATCATGTTGAACGTGAAGCCGGCGATCCACATGAAGAAGAACGTGGCGACCACCGACGTCGGGAGCGCCAGCGCCGTGATGAGCGTCGAGCGCCAGTCGCGCATGAACAGGAAGATCACCAGCACGGCCATGGCGCCGCCGAAGATGATGTCCTCGCGCACCTGTTCGACGTTCTGGTTGATGTACTCGGCGTCGTCGTGGACCTGACGGATCTGCAATTGTGGGAAGTCCTTCGCGATTCGCGCGACGGTGGTATTCACCAGCGCCGCGATCGCGGCGGTATTGGCGCCCGACTGCTTGCGGATCGAAAAGGACACCGCGTCGGCGCCGTCCAGCCGTGTTGTCGAAGTCCGTTCCTCGAAGCCGTCAACGATGCGCCCGACATCACGGACACGTACGGTCGAACCGCCGGCCGAACGCAGGATGACGTTCTCGATCTCTCCGGCGGTGGCGAACTCACCCTGGTACGGAGCGAGATCGATTGGCCTTGCCGCGTCATCTGGCCGCCGGGAAGGTCAAGGTTCTCCGCCGCCAGTACCTGCGCGACAGCGCTGACCGAGAGCCCGAGTGCCTCGAGCCGGCCGGGGTCGAGGTCCACCTGGATTTCGCGAACGTCGCCGCCGTTGACTTCCACCGCCGCCACGCCGTCGATTTGTTCGATGAGCGGCTTGAGGTCGTCCTCGACCTGCTGCCGCGTCACGTCGGACCGCTGCGACGATCCGACGGCGAACGTCATGATGGGCAGGGCGGCCACGTCGAAGCGGACGATCGTGGGATCCTCGATCTCCCGCGGCAGACGATCGCGGATCGCCGCCACTTTTTCGCGGACCTCGGCAGCGGCGTTCTGGGCGTCCACCTCGAGTCGGAGCTCCACTCCCACGCGGGACGAGGAGTCGGTGGATCGCGATTCCACGCGCCTCACGCCGTTGATGCCGGCCACCGCGTCCTCGATCGGCCTGGTGACGAGCGTCTCGACCTCCTCGGGAGACGCGCCGGGGTAGACGACCATGACGTTGACGAACGGAAAGCTGACGTCAGGAAACAGATCGACGCCGAGGCGTGTCATAGAGACGATGCCGAGCACCATGAAGCTCATGATGATCATCGTGGCGAAGACCGGGCGGCGGATGGAGATGTTGGAAATCCACATGGTGCGTCTCTCAGGTGCGGCTGAAGCCGGACACGGCGTGCCGACTACTTGTTGAAGACGGCGTTGACCTTCGCGCCGGCGACAACGTCGCGCCTGGCGTCGGCCACGATCACGTCGCCAGCGGCAAGTCCGCTGGCGATCTGTACGAGGTTGCCGCTCGAGAGCCCCTCGACGACCGGCACCTCGGTGACGATGTCCTTGTCGATCTTCAGGGCGATGCGCCTGCCGGCGCGCAGCGTGACCGCATCCTGCGGCACCGCGACCGCCCCAGCGACGAGGGATAGCGGGATGGTTGCCGCGCCGTACATCCCTGAGAGCAACGTGAGGCCAGGGTTGGCCGTTCGCACCTCGATGGCGAAGTGGCGGTTCGCCGCATTCACCTCGGGCGCGATGGCGGCGAGCCGTCCCTCGAAGACTTCACCGGGTCTGGCTTGCACCGTGACGCGCGCTGGCATGCCGACGCGGAGACGCCCCGCCTCGAGCTCGGACACGCCGGCTTCGAGTTTCAGCACGCGGAGGTCCGCCACGACCACAATGGGCTTGTCTCCTGGTCCGACGAGGCTTCCAGCGTCATAGTTTCTCTCCACGATGACGCCCTCGATCGGCGAGGTGATGGTGGCGTCTCGTTGTGCTTCCTGCGTACGGCGCAGAGCCGCGTCGGCTTGTGCCAGGCTGGCTTTGGCCAGCTCGCGCTGGGCGGTCGAGGCGCGAAGGATCGTGTCCGCCGCATCGAGGCGCTGACGGGGCACCGCACCCTTTTCGAAGAGGTTCTGCGCCCGATCTCGCTCCAGTGTCGCGTTGGCAAGAGTCGCCTCCGCCGATTCGAGCGCTGCCTTCCCGACGTTGACCGCGGCGGCGGCCGCGTCCGCCTGCGCGTCCACGTCGCGCCGGTCCGAGGTGGCAACCAGTTGACCCGCGCGAACGCGATCGCCGATGTTGACGGCGACGCGGGAGAGCGTGCCGGAATACTTCGCCATCACGGACACGCGGGTCTGCGCCATGAGATTGCCGGAAATCTGCAGCGTCGATTCGAGGTCTGCGACGCCGACCGTCAGGGCCGGCACGTCGATCGGCTGTTCGGGAGCCGAGGCCGTCGTTGCTGCCGAAGCCGTCTGCTCGGCGTCGCGGCAGGCCGAGGCGAGGATCGAGAGCAGGACGATGATGGCGAACAGGGGAATGAGGCGGAGTCGGTAACGGTCATGACGCATGGTGTGTAGCCTCGAGAACGGGAGTGGTGAGGGCGCAGTCGGATGCCACGAAGGTCGTGTGTAGCGTGGTCGTGAAGCCCGCCAGGAGAGCCTCGAGCAAGTCGTGGGCGAGGGCATCGGCGTCCTCACCCGGAGCCAGGCGACCCGTGTGGTTGATCGCGGCGGCACCGAGGATTCCCACCCACAGCACGTGTAGTGCGGCGGCCGGCTCGAGTCCCACCGAGAACTTGCCACTGTCGATGCACGCCCGGATGTCGGCTTCGACTCGTGCGGTTGTGGCCTGAAAGAACTCGAACCGTTGGAAGTCCTGGTTCAGACTCGGGACCGATCGGTCGAGGAACATCAGCTCGAAGTACTGCGGGTACTGTTTGGAGAAGGTGTAGAAGGCCCAGAGGGCTTCCTTGAGACGCCCGAGTGGGTCTGTGACTCTCTTCGTTGCCGCGGCGCCGCTGTCGGCGAGCACGCGGAAGCCTTCCTCTGCGAGCGCGAAGAAGATGTCGTCCTTGCTCGGGAAATAGCCGTAGATGGCGGCCGGGCTGTATTCAATGCGCTCGGCAATCTTCCGCATCGATACGTTCCGGAAGCCTTCGTTGACGAACAGCTCCCGTGCGGCGGCGAGGATGGCTTGACGAACCACCTGCCGATCGCGCTCCTGACGTTCCTTGATTCCCATGGGTGACTATTCTATCTGAACAGCGTTCACTATTCATTTGATGTTTTGTTAACATACGATGACAAGTTATAGTCCAGCGTGTGATCTAGATCGGTTTATTCTGACAACTATCTTATTTTCAACAATTTGATTGGCTATATGTAACGTATGTGGCTATGTCTGGTGATGCAGGACTTCCGATGCGCAATCGACGTTCAAACAGCCCCGCTACAATCGCACGTGCTTCCCGTTGCGGCGGCTCTCGCGCTCTTGTGGCTCGCGTTGCTTCTATCCGCGCCACTGCTGTGTACGCCATTGGCCGCATCGCTCTACGCGATGGGCTCGCTTCTGTGCCATCAGATTCCTGAACGGTCGTTTCATCTCTTCGGCGCGCAGCTCCCCGTATGCGCTCGATGCGTAGGGATCTATGCTGGCGGAGCTGCTGGCGTGCTCGTCGCGGCGGCCTTGTGGAGCGAACCGCGTCGGCGTCGCGGGGCGAGTTTCTTCGCCGCGTACGCACCTGCGGCGAATCGGCAGCCAGGCGACAAGAGCCCGCCACTCGGAGTGACCCCGCGGGCGGTCCTGGTGCTGGGTGCACTGCCGACCGCGCTGTCAGTCGCAGCGGAGAGACTTGAGATGTGGCACCCATCGAATCTGGCCCGGGCGGTGGCTGGTTTTCCGGCCGGTGTCGCGGTTGCCGTCGTAGTGGCCGGCGCGGTGGCTACGCTACACTACGGCGGATGCACGCCTCGGCGGCCGATCGGGCCCAGTCACCCGCATTCACGTACCTGATCTGCGCAGCGGCGTGGCTGGTTCCTGGAGGGGGACACCTCTGGCTCGGACGATTGCAGAAGGGGCTGACGTTCCTGATCGTCCTGCCGTTGATGTTTGCGGTGGGATTGTGGCTCGAGGGGCGCGTGTTCCCCTTTGAGTTTTCACAGCCGCTCGTGGCCCTCGCGGCCTTCGCCAACCTCGGGATCGGCCTGCCGTACTTTCTCGCCAAGGGACTGGGCATCGGCGCGGGAGACGTGATCGCGATTACCTACGAGTACGGCAACGCATTTCTCATCGTTGCCGGACTGCTGAATATGCTTGTCGTCATCGACGCGTTCGACGTGGCGCAGGGTCGTAAGTGACCTCCCACGTCGGCCTCATGATCGTGTTCTCCTGTTTCGTGTCGATCTCTTTCGCCACGCTGATGCGAGACACGCCCGGCGAACAGGTACGATTCGGCGCCCGCCTGCTTGCGGGTTTTGTCTGTGGTGGCCTGCTGCTCGGCTGGCTCCTACACCCCTTTCCGTTCTAAGTGATTCGACGCGCCTTGAGCCTCTGGGCTCCGGTGGCCGTGTGCATGGCGGCGATCTTCTACATGTCGTCGTTGTCGAACCCGCCGCTGCCAGACGAGGTGGACGACAAGGCAGCACACATCGCCGCCTACGCCGGCCTCGGCATCACGGTGGTGCGCGCCGTCGCCGGAGGGCTGCCCGCGCGCGTGGGCCTGCGCGTGGCCCTGTTGTCGATGGCGATCGCGACCGCCTATGGCGCGAGCGACGAATACCATCAGCGTTTCGTGAGCGGCCGGTTCAGCGACGCGCTGGACCTGCGCGCGGACGCCGTGGGCGCATTGATTGCGGTCGCCGGTTGTTGGGTGTGGGGTATACTCGCGTCTCGCTCCGACCCGCGCGGGGTGTCGTCATGACCTTTGAGAACCTCCTGCTCGACCGCGACGGTGCCACGGCCGTTGTCACCATCAATCGCCCCTCCGTTCTCAATGCGCTGAACAGCAAGACCCTGGAGGCATTGCGCCTGGCGGTGCTCGATATCCGTGACGACTCCGATATCCGGGTTGCCATCATCACCGGCGCCGGAGACAAGTCGTTTGTGGCCGGTGCGGACGTCGGAGAGCTGGCGCTGCAGCGTCCGGCTGAGGGACAGGCGCTCTCACTGCGCGGCCAGCACGTGTTCGATCTGATCGAGAACCTCGGGAAGCCCGTCATCGCCGCGATCAATGGGTTCGCCCTTGGCGGCGGATGCGAGCTGGCAATGGCGTGCACGCTACGCCTGGCAGCCGACTCCGCGCGATTCGGTCAACCGGAAATCAATCTCGGCATCTCGCCTGGCTATGGCGGCACACAGCGGCTGCCGCGCCTCGTGGGCAAGGGTGTCGCGCTCGACCTGCTGCTGTCGGGCCGAACGGTCACCGCGGATGAGGCGCTGCGAGTCGGGCTTGTCAATCGGGTCGTACCGGCCGCGCAATTGATGGACGAGGCCCGCGCATGGGCAGCCGACCTCGCGGGAAAGGCGCCCGTGGCGGCGCGGTACATCATGGAAGCGGTGAACCGGGGCCTCGACATCCCGCTCGACAGGGCACAGTTCCTCGAGGCGACGCTCTTCGGGCTCGTCGCGTCGACGGAAGACATGCGCGAGGGGACGTCGGCGTTTCTCGAGAAGCGTACGCCGGTGTTCAAGGGCAGGTAGGCACGTGGCACAAGAGCTTCAGGGATCGCGCCACCCGGATGGCACTCGATTCGCGATCGTCGTCGCGCGGTTCAACGATCACGTCACCTCCGGCCTGCTCCGGGGCGCTCGCTCGGCGCTCGCCGACGCTGGCGTCCGGGACGAGGACGTGACGATCGTACACGTGCCGGGCGCGTTCGAGATCCCGCTTACCGCCCTGCGGCTGGCGGAGTCACGGCGCTACGCCGCCGTGATCTGCCTCGGCTGCCTGATCAAGGGCGACACGATGCACTTCGAGTACATCGCGACGGCGACCTCCAACGGGATCATGGACGCCGCGACGGCCACGGGCGTACCGATGTCGTTCGGCGTGCTGACGACGCTCGACGAGGACCAGGCGCTGATGCGTGCAGCCGATGGCCCCGGGAACAAGGGAGGGGAGGCGGCGCGTGCCGCCCTGGAGATGGCGACATTGATGCCGCAGATCGCGCGCGGGAACGAGCGGATGCAGAAATGACGACCGGCGCCGTACAGCGGGTGGGGCGGAGGCCTCAGAAGGAAGCGCGCCACCGGGCACGCGAGGCCGCCGTCCAGATGCTGTACCAGTGGGAAGTCGGCCGGATGCCGATGTCCGACGTGGTGCGGGCTTTCTGGAGCGAGAGCGGGGCTCAGGGCTCGGCGCTGGCGAAGGATCATCGAGCGTTCGCCAGCGCTCTTGCGAGTGGCGTGGCGGGGGCGGTCGAAGACATCGATCCGATGATCCGTGAGGCGGCCGAGCACTGGCGCATTGAACGAATGAACGTGCTCGATCGCCTCATTCTCCGGCTGGCGGTCCATGAGTTCCTGCACCAGCCGGATACGCCGGCCAAGGTCATCATCAACGAGGCGCTGGAGCTGGCCCGCACGTTCAGTACCGACGAGGCGGTCGGATTCATCAACGGGATTCTCGATGCCATCCGGCGCCGGCTCGAACGGGAATGAACGGTCGTCCATGAACGCAGCGCGCGTATGAATACCATGCAGGAATCTGACCAGGTCCTTCAGCGGAAGGCGAATCTCGAGGAACTCCGCGCGCTCGGGATCGAGATATACCCGCGAAGGTTCGATGCGCGGGAGACGATCGAGGCACTCGTCCTCGGGCACGGTGGCACGGCCGGCGACGAGCTCGAGGCCGCGGCGATTCCCGCGCGAACGGCGGGCCGAATTCTCGCGATACGCAGCTTCGGCAAGGCCAACTTCCTGGTCCTCTCTGACGGGAAGGCGAAGATCCAGGCCTACATCCGCCAGGACGGCCTGTCCGAGCGTGACTTCAGGATCTTCAAGCTGCTCGACTTCGGCGACCTGGTTGGCGTGGAAGGCACACTCTTTCGCACCAAGACCAACGAACTGACGATCAAAGTGACCGCGCTCGAATTCCTCGCCAAGTGCCTGCTGCCGCTGCCCGAGAAGTGGCACGGACTGACGGACGTGGAAACCCGCTATCGCCAACGCTACCTCGACCTCATCGTCAATCCCGATTCGCGCCGCGTATTCGAGGTTCGCAGCCGCGTGGTGACGTCCATGCGCGACTTCTTGATCGCGCGCCAGTTCCTCGAAGTCGAGACGCCGATGATGCAGCCGATCGCCGGCGGCGCGCTGGCGAGGCCGTTTGTGACGCATCACAACGCGCTCGACATGCGGCTCTATATGCGCATCGCGCCCGAGCTGTATCTCAAGCGGTTGACCGTGGGTGGCGTGGAGCGTGTCTTCGAGATCAACCGGAACTTCCGCAACGAGGGTATCTCGACACAACACAACCCCGAGTTCACGATGCTCGAGTTCTACCAGGCCTATGCCGACTACGACGATCTGATGACCCTGACCGAGGCGATGTTGCAGGAGGTTGCGCAGAAGGCGGTCGGTACCAGTCGGATCGCGTTCGGCCACCATGAGATTTCACTGGCCCCGCCCTATCGTCGAATCGCGCTGCGCGAGGGCGCCAGGGCGGCGGCGTCCCAAAGGCTCGGGACGGAGGTCAGCGAGGCCGACCTGCGCAGCCGGGATACGGCGGCCAGGCTGGCAGCGCGTCTGGGCATTGAAGTGAATCCCGCGGTGGGTGCCGGCAAGATCGCGGCCGAGATCTTCGAGCGGCTCTGCGAGGACGATCTCGTGCAGCCGACCTTCGTCCACGACTTCCCGACCGAGGTCTCGCCGCTGTCCAAGCAGAAGTCGGACGACCCGGATACGGTTGAGCGGTTCGAGCTGTACATGGGCGGATTCGAGGTCGCCAACGCCTTCAGCGAGCTCAACGATCCGGTGGAGCAGCGTCGCCGCTTCGAGGACCAGCTCCGCAGTCGCGCGGGCGGCGACGAGGAGGCCCACGCGATGGACGAGGACTACATCAGGGCGCTCGAGTTCGGAATGCCTCCGACAGCCGGAGAAGGCGTCGGTATCGACCGCCTTGTGATGATTCTCACCAACAGTCCGTCGATCAGGGACGTCATCTTGTTTCCGTTGATGAGACCGAAGTAGGGTGGTGGACGTGGACGGCGGCTGGTAGGCGTCGATGTCATTTGAGCTCTTCATCGCCCTTCGCTACCTCCTTGCGCGCCGGAAGCAGGCGTTCATCTCTCTCATTTCGCTGATCTCGACGCTCGGGGTCGCCGTGGGCGTGATGGCGCTCATCATCGCGCTGGGGCTCATGACGGGCTTGCAGGGCGAGTTGCGCGATCGCATTCTCGGGTCCAGCGCCCATGTCTACGTCTGGAAGGTCGGTGGTATCGCGGACTACCACGCGGAGGTGGCCAGGCTCGGCGCGGTGGACGGCGTTGTCGGCGCCGGGCCCGCCATCCTCGGGAAGGCGCTCATCGTCGCAGGGGACGCGCAAGCATTCATCAGCCTCAAGGGCGTCGATCCGGAGCTCGAGGGGCGGGTCACGGATATCCAGCAGTCAATGCTGCAGGGAAGCGTCCAGGCGCTGGCTGGCACGGCCGAAGGACAGCTCCCGGGCATCTTGCTGGGTCGAGGGCTCGCCGCGCAGCTCGGCGTGAAACTCGGAGACTCGGTGAACGTGCAGACGCCCCAGGGTACGCTCTCGCCCATGGGAATGATTCCCCGGATCCGCCGGCTTCAGGTTGCCGGGATCTACAGTCTCGGCTTATACGAGTTCGACTCCGAGTACGGATTCATCTCGCTCGATCTCGCCCGGCGGCTGCTGGGGCGTGAGCAGCCGGAGCTCATCGAGCTGCGTGTGGCCGACATCTACAAGGCGCCCGAGATTGCGCAGCGGGTGATGGACCAGCTCGGGCCGGACTACTCGGCGGAGGACTGGGCCGACTTGAATCAGTCACTCTTTTCGGCCCTGTGGCTGGAGAAGATGGGTCTGTCGATCGCCATCGGCCTCATCGTGACCGTCGCGGCGCTGAATATCGTCGCGTCGCTGGTACTCCTCGTGATGGAGAAGAGCCGGGACATCGCCATCCTGAAGACCATGGGGACATCCGCATCACGGGTGATGCGCATCTTCATGGTGCAGGGGCTCATCATCGGGCTCATAGGGACCACTCTTGGCGGAGTAGGCGGGCTGGCGCTCTGCTGGGTGCTCGACACCTACAAACTGATCCACATCCCCATGGACGTGTATCAGGTGTCCTATGTCCCCTTTGTCGTCCTCCCTCTGGATTTCATCGTCGTGATCCTGTCGTCGATTCTCATCTGCTTCGTGGCGACGATCTACCCATCCCGGCAGGCGTCGAAGCTCGATCCGGTCCAGGCCCTACGGTTTGAATAGGGACGGGACGATGCCTTTCGTCAGCGTCAGTGCCCTCAACAAGTTCTACGTCGTCGGGCCGGCCCGGATTCATGTGCTACGGGATCTCGCGCTCGATGTGCGGCAGGGCGAGATGCTGGCGATTGTCGGCGCGTCCGGCGTGGGTAAGAGCACCCTGCTGCACCTGCTGGGCGGACTTGATCGGTCCGACGGCGGGACGATCAGAGTGGCGGACGCGGAGGTATCGTCGATGAGTGATGCGGCACGGGTCGAGTTCCGCAACCGCCACGTCGGCTTCGTGTTCCAGTTCCATCACCTGCTGCCCGAATTCGACGCGGCGGAAAACGTCGAGATGCCCATGCGGATCGCGCGAATGTCCCGGGCGGACTCCCGGCGTCGCGCGACTGCACTGCTGTCGCGGGTCGGGCTGGCGGAGCGGCTGGCCCACCGGCCTGGGATGCTCTCGGGCGGGGAACAGCAGCGGGTGGCGGTGGCGCGCGCGCTCGTCATGCGTCCGCCGCTCCTGCTCGCCGACGAGCCGACCGGGGACCTGGACGAGAGTACGGCGGATTCGCTCCATGCCCTGCTGCGCGAGATGCACGCCGAGCATGGCCTCACATCGGTCATCGCGACGCACAACCCGCGTCTGGCGGCTGCGTGCGACCGCGTCTTGCGGCTCGAGCGCGGACAGTTGAACCCGGCCTGAGTCATTGCGGGCAGTCTCGTGCGTTCGATTCAATGAATTGGCCGGTATCCGGCGGCGGCGTGGTGGGTCTCCCCCGAATCGTCATGGGGGACTCCGGCGTCGTAAGGCACGAGGGGCGAGGGCCTTGGAGGCTTTGCCTTATAATGACTTCACAAGAGGTCAATGGCCCTCTCACCAACCCCTAACCTGAAGTAGGCAGGCCGGATGTTCGAACGGTACACGGAAAGAGCGCGTCGGGTTCTCTTCTTCGCGCGCTACGAGGCCAGCCAACTCGGCAGCATCTCTATTGAGACCGAGCACCTCCTGCTTGGCCTCGTCAGGGAAGGCAAAGGGCTGACGAGCCGAATCTTCGCCCGCTCGCACCTGTTGCTCGAGAACATCCGCAAGGAAGTCGAGGGACGCACGGTGTTCCGTGAGAAGGTCTCGACGTCTGTTGAGATTCCCTTCAGCGCGGAAACCAAGCGCGTACTCCAGTTTGCGGCCGAGGAAGCCGACCGTCTCCTGCACAACTACATCGGTACGGAGCACCTTCTGCTCGGTATCCTGCGCGAAGAGCGCTCGGTGGCTGCCGCGATCCTCATGGAGAAGGGGATGCGACTCCACACGGTGCGCGAGGACATCGTCCAGCTGCTCAATGAGAAGACGACGCTGACGCGCGTGAAGGAGACCCCCCTTCTCGCCGAGTTCAGTCGCGACCTGACGGAAGCGGCGATGAAGAACCTGCTCGATCCGCTGGTGGGCCGGGATCACGAACTCGAGCGTGTGCAGCAGGTGCTCTGCCGGCGCACCAAGAACAACGCCGTGCTCATCGGCGAGCCCGGCGTGGGCAAGACGGCTATCGTGGAAGGGCTCGCCCAGAAGATCGTCTACGGTGACGTGCCACACTTCCTGGCCGACAAGCGCATCCTCGCGCTCGACATCTCGCTGATCGTTGCCGGCACGAAGTACCGGGGCCAGTTTGAGGAGCGCCTCAAGGCGATCATGAAGGAGCTCACCGAGAACCCGAACATCATCGTGTTCATCGACGAGCTGCACACGCTGGTTGGAGCCGGGTCCGCGGAAGGGTCGCTCGACGCCGCGAACATCCTGAAACCGGCCCTCTCGCGCGGCGAGATCCGCTGCATCGGCGCGACGACGCCCGCGGAGTACCGGAAGTACATCGAGAAAGACCGTTCGCTCGAGCGCCGCTTCCAGGCGGTCAAGGTGGATCCGCCGGCCGAGAAGGAAACGATCGAGATCCTGATGGGGGTGAAGGACCGCTACGAGCAGTTTCACCACGTCGAGTACACCCGCGAGGCGATTGAGGCCGCGGTCTATCAGTCGAGCCGCTACATTTCCGACCGATTTCTTCCGGACAAGGCCATCGACCTCGTGGACGAGGCTGGCGCGCGCGCCAAGCTGAAGGAAGCGGGCTCCAGCGATGAGTTCGGCGAGATCAACAAGAGCATTCGCGTGGCCGTCGAGCAGATGGAGAACGCCGTCTCGCAGAAGGACTTCGAAAAGGCCCAGTTCTATCGCGAACAGGAAGTGTCTGCGCGGGAGAACCTGCAGTTCGTGCGCGAGAAGTTCGACGTCAAGTCGAGTGCCCGCAAGGTGATCGTGACCAAGGGCGACATCGACGAGGTGGTGTCCAAGTGGACCGGCGTGCCAATCACGTCGATCAACCAGGACGAGAGCGACAAGCTGCTGCGGATGGAGGGGGATCTCCACAAGCGGGTCGTGAGCCAGGAGACCGCCATCTCGGCGCTCTCGCGCGCCATTCGCCGTTCGCGGGCCGGCCTCAAGAACCCGAATCGACCCGTCGGCAGTTTTATCTTCCTCGGGCCCACCGGGGTCGGCAAGACGGAGCTCGCACGCGCGCTCGCCAACTTTCTCTTTGGGAGCGACAACGCGCTCATTCGCTTCGACATGTCGGAGTACATGGAGAAGCACTCGGTGTCGAAGCTGATCGGCTCGCCTCCGGGATACGTGGGGCATGAGGAGGGCGGCCAGCTCACGGAGAAGGTGAAGCGCAATCCGTACTCGGTCGTGCTGCTCGACGAAATCGAGAAGGCGCACCCGGACATCTTCAACATCCTGCTGCAGGTGTTCGAGGACGGCCATCTCACCGACGGCCTGGGCAACCGGGTGAACTTCAAGAACACGATCATCATCATGACCTCGAACATCGGAGCGCGCTTCATCCAGAAGAAGGCGTCGCTCGGTTTCCAGGCCAGCGACGCCGGCACGGTCGATAAGAACGTCCACGACATGGTGCTCGGCGAGGTGAAGCGAACCTTCAATCCCGAGTTCATCAACCGCGTGGACGAAATCATCGTGTTCGAGGCGCTGACCGACGAAGACCTGCGCCGGATCATGGGCCTTCTGCTGGACCAGCTGAATACCAACTTGGCCGATCGCCGGATGAAGGTGGTCATGGCGCCGGAAGTTGTTGATTGGATTATCGAGATTACCTGCAAGGATCGGTCGTATGGCGCCCGTCCGCTGCGGCGCGCGATCCAGCGGTACGTGGAAGACCCACTCTCCGAGGAGCTCATCCGAGGGCACCTGCGCGACGGTGAGATCGACGTGTATCTGGAGGGTGGCCAGCTTGCCTACCGGCCAGTGGGGGAGCTGACCGCCGGCCGTCGGCTATCCTGACCTTCCCGTCGTCTGATGTCAGAGACGTCCTGTAAGATTGGATTCTCTGAACCCCTTTGATGAATAGCTTTTTGACACGGACACTCGCCTTCGTCGTGGCCCTTGGGGCCTCGGTGCCGGCCTTTGCCCAGCCGCCTTCGCCCCAAGGGGCGTCGGCGAGCCAGGGGCCCTTGCCGCAAGCGGCTTCGGCGCCCCCAGGGGCCGCGGCGGATGCGAACCCGACACTGGTCTGTAACCTGCCGATTCCGACGCCTGCGGCCCTCCCACCCACCGACTCAGCGCCGGTGATTTTCCAGATCGTCCCGTGCTTCCCGACGCAGGGCAACGTGTCCACGGTGGAGTCCGAGACCTACCTCTATTACATCCATCTCACGCAGAAGGTGAGCCGGCCATCCCAGGGGCTCTGGATACCCTACGACGAAGCGGCGGAGGACACCATTCGCGAGGACTTCAAGCGGCTCTGGGCGACCAACTTCCTCGACAACCTTTCGATCGAGACCTCCGACTACGTCTTTTCCAACGGCGTCGTGGGCAAGCTCGTCGTGTTCAACATGGAGGAGCGCGAGCGGATCAAGATTGTCGATTACAAGGGGTCCAAGCAGATCGATCGCACGAAGATCGACGAGCAGCTCGGCGCCCGGAGTATTGAGTTGCGGGTGGACTCGTTTCTGGACCCGGGCGTCATCAGGCGCGTCGAGACGATGCTGCGCGAGATGATGGCGGAAAAAGGCTTCACCGACGCGGAGGTCACACACACGATTACCCCCGTGGCGGGCGGACCCAAGATCGTCAATGTCAGCTTCAACGTGAGCGAGGGCCCGAAGATCAAGATTCGCGAGATCGAGTTCGTGGGCAACAGCGCCATGGGCGACCGTACGCTCGGGCGAAAGATGAAGGAGAACAAGCCCAAGGGGATGCTTTCCTTCATCACCGGCGGTGGCACCTACAAGGAAGACAAGTTCGAAGGGGACGCCGACAAGGTCATCGAGTTCTACCGGAATAGCGGCTACGTCCGTGCCACCGTCGGCCAGCCCGAGCTCAAGGTGCTCGAGAACACGAAGGATGGGAAGACGCGCTGGATTGCGTTGCGCGTGCCGGTGACCGAAGGCCCCCGGTACCGCTTGGGTGAGTTCGGCTTCGAGGGCAACACCGTCGTCAAGGCCGAGGCTCTGCGTCCGCTGTTCAAGGTGAAGCCGGGCGAGTGGTACAACGAAAAGCACGTCCGCGATGGGCTCAAGAAGGCTCAGGAATTGTACGGCGGCGGCGGCTACATGGAATTCACCGGCGCGCCAGACCTGAAGCCCAAGGACGACGGTATTGCGAGCGCGGCGGATGCCAACGTCCCGGAGGCGCTGCTCGACGTGGCGGCGGCAATCAACCCTACCGTGGACGTGACGATGCGGTTGCAGGAGGGCAAGCAGTACTTCGTCAACCGGATTATTTTCACCGGCAACACGACCACGCGCGACAACGTAATCCGGCGTGAGATCCGGCTCGTGGAGGGCGGGCTCTTCAACACGGAAGCGCTCAAGTACAGCGTCCGCCGGCTCAACCAGCTTGGCTACTTCAAGAACCTTGAAGGCAACGACAAGGACATGAAGGTGGACAAGACGCCGGGCCGGGAGAACGCCGTGGATGTCACGCTGAAGTTCGAGGAGCAGAACCGGAATCAGCTGACGTTCGGCGCCGGCGTATCGCAGTACGAGGGGCTGTTCGGCCAGCTGGGGTTCCAAACCGCGAACTTCCTCGGGCGAGGCGAGAGTCTGACGGTGTCGATGCAGACAGGCTCGCGGGCGCAGCAATATCAGGTGGCGTTTACCGAGCCGTTTCTCTTCGATCGCAACATGACCGGCGGCGTGGATATCTTCAAGCGGTCGCTGCAGTACATCGGCTACTACACGCAGAAGTCCACCGGCGGCAACCTCACGTTTGGATTTCCGGCGGGTGATTTCAGCCGCATGTTCGTCAATTACTCATATGAGCAGGTGAGCGTTGCGGACCTGAACGAGGCATTGATTGACTCGTCGTGCGTGCAGACGAGCTCCTGCTCCACGATCTCGCTGGCGGACCTGAGCCAGCTCACGCCCGAGCAGGTCCAGCTCGTCCGCCGCAACCCGTTCGTCTACGACTCGCTGCTCATCGGCCAGGGCGGCAAGCGCACGATCAGTAAGGTGGTGCCGAGCTACGTGCACAACACCGTGGACAACCCGACCTTTCCGACCAACGGGAAGCGCATCACGGCGTCGTTCGACATGGCCGGCCTCGGCGGCAACACGAATTTCGTCAAGCCCGTCGTCGAGGGGATCTGGTACATCCGTCAGTCGGCGCGTACGTCGATCGGCATGCGATCGCAGTTGCAGTACATCAGGCCGTACGGCAGCACGCAGTCGCTCCCGATCTTCGAGCGCATCGTCCTGGGCGGGGAGTACAGTCTGCGCGGCTACGACATCCGTTCGGTCGGCCCCACGGTTCCCGATTCGAGCATCGTCCTCGGAGGCAACAAGAGCCTGCTGTTCAATCTGGAGTACCTGATTGCGATTGCCGGTCCTGTCCGGCTCGTGCTCTTCTACGATGCCGGGCAGGTGCGTGACATCGGGCAGGGGTTTGCGTGGAAGGAGAACGTGTTCGAGACCGTGTTGCCGGCGGCACCAAGTCTCATAGATCCGCTGGCGACGGCGAGCTTGATCGATCCGAATGCCCCGGGTCCGACAACGAGGATCACGGGGTTGACGAGCGCGTTCAAGACGTCGGCTGGCGCTGAAATCCGCTTCTTCATGCCGGTGCTCAACGTGCCGTTCCGGCTGATCTTCGCGGCGAACCCGCAGCGCGTCGGCGTGCTCGACAACAACCTGCGGCCGGCCAAGGACATCACGTTCAAGTTCGCCGTCGGATCGACGTTCTGAGTGCGGCGGCACCGGCGCCTGATCGGCCGCTAGGCCGAGCGCGAACCAGGACTAGAAGTGGCTGATGGCGACTTCGTATGTGGTTGGATCCGTCACCTTGCCGACGTCGAAGACACGAACGCAATAGGCACTGGAGTTTTGCGCGGTGCCGATAATGACCTTGCCCTTGATGGCGTTGTCGTTGGCGAGCACGATTTGGCACAGTTCGGTGGACTGGTTCCATGTGCCGAGCGCAAAGCCGATGACGGTGGTGTCCGGATCGACGCCGGAGAGGGTCACGGTAATAGACCCTGTGTTGGCGACAAATGGATACGTCGCCGCGCCATTGCGGCTGAGCAGACCGGTGAACAGGGGCTCACTGACCGCCACCGGTGTCGGCGCGTTTGGATTGGCGATGGTGTCGTTCGTGCTGCCACAACCGGCCGTGAGAAGGGCTGGGAACAGCAGGCAGAAGGTGAGGATGTTCGATCCGGACATTCCAGCCATCTTACTTGCCCGGCAGATCTGGAGTAAAATCACGTGCTTCCGCTCCCTATGAAAGGATTCATTGGCATGAAGGGTCTTGCCGTGGCCGCGGCGCTCAGCACTGCGCTGTCCGTCGCCCCGATGTTCGTTGCAGTGCCGCACGCCGCGGCACCGGCTGCAGCTGCGCCCCAGGCGGCAGCGCCAGCCCCGGCGCCGCGACCGGAACCGGCGCAGGGCCTGCCGACACCGCCCGCGCCTGCTCCGGTGCTCGCCGTGTTCCCCGAAGGTGCGAAGTATGCCTTCGTCAACATTCAGCGCATTGCCAACGAGTCGAACGAGGGGAAGGTCGCCACGACGCGCGTCAACGCGCTCGTGACCAAGAAGCAGGCCGAAGGGACGCAGAAGGCGACGCAGCTCCAGGCGGCGCAGCAGAAGCTTGAAGCGGGCGGAAGCGTCTTGAGCGACAACGCCCGGGCCACGCTCCAGAAGGACATCGACCGGATGACTCTGGACGTCCAGCGCTTCAACGAGGATGCGCAGCAGGAAGTGCAGGCGTTGCAGAACGAATTGCAGACCGAGTTCCAGAACAGATTGACGCCCATCATCCAGGCCGTGGCTCGTGAGAGGGCCTTGCACGCGATCTTCAGCATGGCCGACAGCGGACTGGTCTGGGGTGATCCTGGTCTCGACATTACGGCCGACGTCATCAGGAAGTTTGACGCTGCCGCGCCTGTGCCGGCCGTCGCGGCTCCGGCTGCGCCGCGTCCCGCGGCCCCTGCCGCGGCTCGTCCGGCGGCGCCAGCGGCCCCGGCGGCACCTCGGCCGCAGGGAAACTGAGAACAGGGCTTTCACACTTCTGAGTGCTCCGTTCTCGGTTCCTGTTCGGGTTCAGCTTCGGTGCGGGTTCATGCCATGGCACATCGGAGGGAACGTGAACCCGAACCTGACCTTGAACCTGAACACGAACTGAGCACCGCGAACAGAGAAGGGTGAACGAGTCCCCCGTGTCCATCGATCTCCCCACCCTCCTCGATCGCGTCTACTATCGCTATCCCTCGTTCCTCATCGACGCCGTCACCGAGCACGAGCCCGGCGTGCGGCTTGTCGCGGCCAAGAACGTCAGCGGCAACGAAGAGTTCTTTCTTGGCCATTTTCCCGGCACGCCCGTGGTGCCGGCCGTACTGATGATCGAGGCGCTCACGCAAGTGGCTGCCGTGCTGCTCCTGGAGAGCACCGGGGCGTCGCCGACCGCCCGCGTGTGGCTCCGCGGCGTGAATAACGCCAAGTTCCGACGTCAGGTCGTGCCTGGGGATCGCCTGCGACTCGACGTCCGTCTTGGCCGCGTCCGGTCGCGACTCGCCAAGGCGCAGGCCACGGCCTACGTCGGCGAGCACACCGTGGCGGAAGCCGAACTGCTGCTTGCGGTGGAGCCGGGGGCGGCCTACATCGACCCCGCCGCTTCAGTGCACCCGGGCGCCACGATCGGTGAGGGGACGTTCATCGGGCCGAACTGCGTCATCGGTGCTGATGTGACGATTGGCAGGCATTGCACCATCGGCGCGTCGGTGGTCATCGACGGCTGGACGGAGATTGGCGACAGGACACAGGTCTTTCCGATGGCGTCAATCGGCCTGGCACCGCAAGACCTCAAGTACCGGGGCGAGCGGACCCGGCTGACGATCGGTCGGCGCAACATTTTTCGAGAGTTCGTGACCATCAACCGCGGCACCGCTGGTGGCGGTGGCGAGACGACGATCGGCGACAACAACCTCTTCATGGCGTACGTGCACGTCGCTCACGACTGCCACATCGGCAGCGATACGATTTTTGGCCCACACGCCACGCTCGGCGGCCACGTCGAAGTCGAGGACTTCTCGAATATCAGTGCCGGTTCAGCCGTCCACCAGTTCTGCCGTGTCGGCCGGCACGGGTTCATCGGCGGCTACTCGGTTGTCACCAAGGACGCTCTCCCGTTCGGCCGCACGATCGGCAGCCGGCCCGCGCGCATTTTTGGTGTCAACACCATCGGCCTCGTGCGGCGCGGATTCACGCTGGACACGATAGCCCAGCTGAAGCATGCCTACCGGTACTTGCTGCAGTCCAAGCTCAACACCACCCGGGCTCTGGTCCAGATCGAGCAGGATCCCGCGCTCTCGGCGCCAGAGGTTCGCTACTTGGTCGAGTTCATCCGGACCTCCCAGCGTGGCGTGATTCTCCGGCGCCCCACCCGCCGCATCGAGGAGCTGGTCGCGGAGGAATGAAACTCGGACTCATCGCTGGCAACGGACGCTTTCCGTTCCTGGTGCTCGAAGCCGCGCGCGCGCAGGGGCACGACGTCACCGTCATCGCGGCGAAAGAGGAAACCTTTCCCGAGCTCGCCGCGGCCGCCGAGCGGCACGGTGCTCCTGTCCACTGGATTTCCCTCGGCCATCTCGGAAAGTGCGTAGACCTCTTGAAGGCCGCCGGGGCTACCCACGCCGTGATGGCCGGTCAGGTCAAGCACACCAAGCTGTTCGCCGGCGGAATCATCCCGGACCTGACGTTCATGTCGGTGCTCATGAAGCTGCGCGGCCGGAACACCGACGGTGTGATCGGCGCCGTGGCTCAGGTCTTGCGGAACGAAGGAATCGAGCTGATGGACTCGACGGCGCTGCTCCAGCCGCTGCTCGCGAAGCCAGGGGTGCTCACGAGGCGCTCGCCGGCGGAGGAGGAACAGAAGGACTTCGACTTCGGTTACCGAATGGCCGACGCGATTGCGGGTCTTGATATCGGACAAACCATTGCCGTCAAGCAGCTCGCCGTTGTGGCGGTGGAAGCGATGGAAGGCACCGACGAGGTCATTGCCCGGGCCGGCCACCTCGCTGGACCGGGTGTGCGAATCGTAAAAGTGGCCAAGCCGAAACAGGACATGCGGTTCGACGTGCCGGTCATCGGTCTCGCGACAATCCAGGCAATGCGGGTCGCCGGAGCGACAGCGCTCTCCGTGGACGCTGGCCGTACGCTCGTGCTCGACGGCGACGCGGTGTATGCCGCCGCCAACGAGGCAGGCATCGCCATCGTCGCTCGGGCGCTTGCTGACCTGCCAGACGGATCTGACCCTTCGGCACGCTCAGGGTCCTCCCGTCCTTCGGCAGGCTCGGGACGCCCCGAGCGTGTCGAAGGACGAGATGAGTCGAGGGATGACGCGGGCGGTCCCTCATGAGCAAGACGCGCGTGGCAGTCATTGGCGTCGGTCATCTTGGGCAGCATCATGCGCGGCTGCTCGCCGAAATGGACGATGTCGAACTCGTTGGCGTCGTTGACTCCGACGCTGCTCGAGCAGAGGAGATCGCCGCGAAGTACGGGACGAGGACATGGGCGTCGCCCGCCGACCTGCTCACGCGAGTCGATGCCGTGTCGATCGCGGCGCCAACCGTTGTCCACGTGGAACTCGCGCTGCCATTCGTGGAGGCGGGAGTGGCGGTCCTTGTGGAAAAGCCACTTGCGGCGAGCGTGGCGGATGCGGACCGGCTGCTCGCGGCAGCCGCCCGGCGAGGCGGACTGGTGGCCGCGGGCCACACCGAGCGATTCAATCCCGCCGTGGCCGCGGCGATACCGCTCATCACCGCGCCACGGTTTATTGAAATTCATCGCCTCGGCACGTTCCCGGAGCGCAGCCTCGACATCGACGTGGTCTTCGATCTGATGATCCATGACCTGGATCTGCTGCTTGCCGTTGTCGGCTCACGCGTCGAGTCGATCGAGGCGGTGGGCGTCAACGTGCTCACGCCCAGGACGGACATCGCGAACGTGCGGCTGCGGTTCGCCTCGGGCTGTATCGCCAACCTCACGGCGAGCCGGATCAGCCGCGAGCGCGTGCGGAAGGCCCGTTTCTTCCAGCCGCAGGCTTACGTCTCCATCGACTATGCCGCCCAAGAGGTCGAGGTCTATCGCATCGAGCCGCGCCCCTCGACTACGGCTCGTCCCTCGGTTCCGCTCGCCCGCCGACACGCTCAGGGCGTCCTGAGTTCGTCGAAGGACGGGACAGCCCAGAGCCTGCCCCAGGGTCGGACTGCCCTGAGCATTGTCGAAGGGCAGGAAGGGCGGCCCGTCATTCAAGGTGGCCGTCTGGAGATTGTCAACGAGGAGCCGTTGAAGCGTGAGCTGGCCGATTTCGTTGAGGCGGTTCGGACGGGCCGGCAGCCCGGCGTGACAGGGAGTGCCGGGCGGGAGGCCTTGGCCCTCGCGACGAGGATTGCGGAGCTGATGTAGGGCGGGCCATTGACGACATCAACCTTCGAGACATACATGCAACGCGTGAGCGTCGGCGAGCGGCTCTCCCCAGAGGAGATCGCCGGTCTTGCGGAAGCGCCGGATATCCTGCCGCTCGGGATGCTCGCTGACGTTCTGCGCCGGCGCCTGCACGACAAGGCGGTGACGTACTTGCGAGTCGCACGCTGTGCCTTTGACCAGATCATGGCCGAGGCCGTATCGCCGGCGGCGCGCGAGGTCCGCTTGACCGGCGCCCCGGACACGCTCCCGATCGCGGTGTCTGCCGTCTCCCGCGCGCGGGGGATTGCGGGCGACCGCGCGGTGTCCGGCTTCTCGTGGGGCGACGTGGAGCGGCTCGCGCGCGCTGGGGCAGGATCGGTGTCGGAAGTGCTGGGCGAGTTGCGTACGGCCGGTCTCGATGCGGTCGCCGAGTTGCCGATGGATCGCATTGACAGCCTCGACGAGGCAGTCGATCTGCTCACCGCCGCCGGATTCAGCCGACTTCGGCTCACGGTGGACAGTGCCGCCGCGGCCGAACGGCCGGCGCTGTTCCTGCGTGCGGCGGTCCTTCAAGAGCGCGGTGGCGCTATCCAGGCGATCAACCCGCTGCCCATGGTACTGAACGCGATGCGTCCGACGACGGGATACAGCGACGTGAAGATGGTTGCGATTGCGCGGCTCGCCGCTCCCAACGTCGCGATGATTCAAGTGGATTGGCTTCGCTACGGCCCCAAGCTGGCTCAAGTGGCGCTGACGTTCGGGGCCGACGATCTCGATAACTGCTCCCCCTCGGATGACGCTCCCGACGGCAAGCGGCGCGCCCCGCTCGAGGAGATTCGCCGCAACGTCGACGCCGCCGGCTTTACGCCCGTCGAGCGCGACGGGCGATTCGCCGTTGTCGGCTGATGGCGGCGTCGTGACGCCGGTGGTGAGAATTGGCGCTGTCGGCTATCTAAACGCCCGCCCGCTGACATGGGCGCTCGACGCCGCTCCGGACCAGTGGCAGGTGCGGTACGATTTGCCCTCCATCTGTGCGGGCTTGCTCGAGGCAGGAGAGATTGATCTCGGTCTCGTGCCTTCGATCGAGTATCTCCAGAGCGACAGCTATCGACTTGTGCCTGGCGTGGGGATCGGCTCGCGCGGGCCGGTCGCGTCGGTGGCGCTCTTCACGCGGCGGCCTGTCGGCCAGATTCGCCGCCTGGCGCTCGACACGAGTTCGCGCACCTCGGTCGCCCTTATCCGCATCCTCTGCCTGCATCGATTTGGCATCACGCCAGAATTCGTCATGCACGGCCCAGACCTGGCGGGGATGACCGCTGCTTGCGATGCCGGGCTGCTCATCGGCGATCCGGCTCTAGAGGCCGACCATGCGGCGCTCGGGCTCACGAAGATCGATCTTGGGGAGGAGTGGACGGCGATGACGGGTTTGCCGTTCATCTACGCGGCGTGGACAGGCCGGGTGGGGACGGTACCAAGGGGTCAGGTCCTGGCGCTGCAGGTGGCGCAGGATGAAGGGGTGCGGGCGCTCGACGCAGTCGCGGCGGAATACGGTCGCGGCGACGCTGGCGCGACTCACCGGGCTCTCGCATATCTTCGGGATAATATGAGGTACGGCTTGGGTCCGGACGAAGCGAAGGGTCTTCAACTCTTCCTGGACCACGCGGCTGACCTTGGCCTCGCGCCCCGGCGGCGCCGGCTGGAGTTCTTCTAGGCGTATGGTCGAGCAGATCGCAGATAAGGTGCTCGCAGGCGGCCGGGTTGACGCTGCCGAGGCTGTCGAGCTCTATCGCCACGCCCCGACCAATCTGCTCGGCCGCCTGGCCGATGTCATTCGTGGCCGGAAGCATCCCGGTCGCATCGTCACGTACATCATCGACCGCAACGTCAACTACACGAACGTCTGCGTCGCTCGGTGCAACTTTTGTGCGTTCTACCGGCCGGTTGGTTCCGCCGAAGGCTACGTGCTCGGCTTCGACGAGATCTTTGCGAAGATCGACGAGACGATCTCAGTGGGTGGGAACCAGCTCCTGCTGCAGGGCGGGCACAACCCCGACCTGCCGATCGCATGGTATGAGGATCTCTTTCGGGCCGTGAAGGCGCGGTATCCATCGTTCAAGCTCCACGCGCTCTCGCCGCCCGAGGTGCTGCACATCGCCAAACTGAACCAGCTCACCGTACCAGTCGTCATCGAACGCCTGGTGGCCGCGGGCCTGGACAGTATTCCTGGCGGCGGCGCCGAGATCCTCGTGGATCGGGTACGGAAGCTGCTGAACTGCTTCGGCAAGGCTTCATCGGATGACTGGCTTGACGTGATGCGTCAGGCACATCGCGCCGGGCTTCGCACGACGGCCACGATGATGTACGGAACCGTGGAGACGCCGGAAGAGCGCATCGAGCACATGATGCGCCTGCGGGACGTGCAGGATGAGACGGGCGGGTTCACCGCGTTCATTACCTGGAGTTACCAGCCGGAGCACACCGAGCGGGGCGGTCGTGAGGCGACCGGCATCGACTACCTTCGCACGCTCGCCCTGGCGCGCGTTGTTCTCGACAACGTCGACAACATGCAGGCGTCGTGGGTCACGCAGGGAGGCAAGGTGGGGCAGCTCAGCCTCGCGTTTGGCGCCAACGACATGGGCAGCGTGATGATCGAGGAGAACGTCGTGCGAGCGGCCGGCGCGAGCTACTGCATGGACGAAGTCGAGATCGTGGTCAACATCGAGGACGCAGGCTTTACTCCCAAGCGCAGAAACATGCACTACGAACTGTTGGGCGATCCGGTCTTCCGTGAACGCGAAGTGCCCCGGATGCTTTCGTTGGCCACTGCTCGCGAGGACGGCGACGACTCGATTCCTGGCGATCTGAAGAACTACCCGGCCCGGAGTCGAGAGGCCAAACGCCTTCGTCTCGCGCAGTGAAAGCCGCCATCACGAACAGCGCCACGGAAACAGGGAGAGGTGCGGCGTTCCTGCATGACTCGATACCAGGCAGCGTGGGTACTTCCGATTGCCGCAGCGCCGATTCCCGGCGGCTGGGTGGCGACTGAGCGTGGACGAATTGCCGCCGTGGGCGGAGGGCCGTCGCCCGACGCCGTGAATCTTGGCCGGGTCGCGTTGCTGCCCGCGCTCGTGAATGCGCATACGCATCTGGAGCTGTCGTATCTCCGCGGACGGATTCCGCGCGCGGAGCGGTTCCTCGAGTGGGTGCGCGGCCTGATGAAGACGCGGCAGCAGTATCCCGATCCCGCCGCCACCGTGATCGTCGAGGCCGCCAGGCGCGCGATGTTCGAGGCGCACGCCGCCGGAACAGGCCTCTTCGGCGAGGTCACGAACAGCCTTGTCACGGTGCCGCTGCTGCGAGAGGCGCGGATGCCCGCAAGAGTGTTCTACGAGCTCCTCGGGTTCAATACGCCCAATCCGCGGGATCGTGTGGCGCAGGCGCAGATCCGGGCCGCCGAGGCTCTGCGAGAAGGCGGAGACGCCCGGCACGGCGACAGCGACTTGCGTGTCAGCCTGGCACCCCATGCCCCCTATTCCGTGTCTCCAGGCCTCTTCAGGGCTATTCGCGACGCCCTCGATTCGGCACCCCAACCAGTGACGAGCGTGCACCTGGGCGAATCCCCGGAGGAAGTCGAATTCCTTCGCGACGGAGGCGGTGGTTGGCGCGAGATGCTCGAGGGACTGGGCGCCTGGAGTTCTGAATGGCAGCCACCCGCGGCGTCGCCGGTGGCGTATCTCGACAAGATTGATTTTCTCGACAGTCGTGTACTGGCGGTGCACGGCGCACAGTTCTTGGGGGAGGACCTGGACCGGCTCAGCGCGCTTGGAACGACCATCGTCTCTTGTCCCCGCAGCAACCAGCATGTCGGGGTCGGAGTACCGCCAATCGAGGCGTTCTACGCGGCTGGCGTAGAAGTCGCGTTCGGTACGGACAGCCTGGCGAGCGTGGACGATCTCAACCTCTTTGCGGAGCTGGCGGAGGCGAGGCGCTTGGCGCCGCGCGTATCCGCGCGGACGCTGTTGGAGAGTGCGACCCGCGTCGGGGCGCGCGCGCTGGGATTCGAGGAGGACTACGGCACGCTCGAACCCGGCCGCCGGGCCGCGATTATTGCCGTGCGCGTCCCTGAGGGCGTGAACGATGTGGAAGAATATCTGGTGGGTGGAATTCAGCCCGACGCCATTGAGTGGCTGGATTCGACAAATCCCCGATTCCAAGTCCCAGATCCCAGGTCCCACGTGTGATGAGCAGAATCGCCACGTATCTGTCGTTCGTGCGGTTCGGCCATTCTGTGTTCGCGATGCCGTTTGCGCTGACGGGAGCGCTGCTCGCGTGGCGGGATCACCCGTTCTCGTGGGCGCAGGTCGGCTGGATTGCCGCCTGCATGGTGAGCGCCCGCAGCGCGGCGATGGGCTTCAACCGGCTCGTGGACGCGCGGTACGACGCGCTCAATCCGCGAACGGCGATGCGCGAGATTCCGCGCGGCGCGATGTCCTCGACCGAGGCGGTGGTGTTCGTGGCTATTGCCGCCGTCGTGTTTGTCGGGTCGGCTTCACGTCTGGGCACTCTCTGTCTTGTTCTGTCGCCGGTGGCCCTCGGTGTCGTCTTCTGGTACTCACTCGCCAAGCGGTACACCGCGTACACGCAATTCTTTCTCGGCCTCGCGATGGCTGTGGCGCCGGTGGGCGGCTGGCTGGCGGCCGGGGGAGGAGCTGGGTTGGAGCCGTGGCTGCTTGGCCTGGCGATTGGCCTCTGGGTCGGCGGCTTTGATGTTCTCTATGCCTGCCAGGACGTGGAGTTCGATCGCGGGCACGGTCTTCGATCCATTCCCACGCGTTTCGGCGTGAGGGGGGCGATTCGCCTGTCGCGCGTGATGCACGTAGCGACCATCGTCGCGATGGCCATGCTCTGGCGAGCTGCCGGTTTGCCGCCGCTCTACATGGCCGGCGTCGCCCTGGTGGCCATCCTGCTCACCTATGAGCAGTCCCTGGTGAGCGACGACGACTTGTCGCAGGTGAAGCGGGCCTTCGATCTCAACGGCTACGTCGGCATCGTCTACTTCCTTGCCACCGCGGCATCGCTCTATCTCGGATGACACCGGACAGGGCCGACAAGAGCGTTGCCGACAAGACGCCGGATCGCATCGCGGGAATGTTCGACGCGATTGCACCGCGGTATGACCTCCTCAACCATGTCCTCAGCGCGGGTATCGATCGTCGGTGGCGTGCACGCGCGATCGCATCGCTGAACCTGACCGGGCGCGAGACGCTCCTCGACGTCTGCGCCGGTACGGCGGACGTCGCGCTCGAGGCGCGTAGGGAGTCCGGCGCCGCGAGGGTCGTCGGCGTGGATTTCGCCGGCGCAATGCTGCGACTCGGCCTGTCCAAGGTGAGGTCCGCAGGTGAATCTGGCCGCATCGCGCTCGTTCAGGGCGATGCGATGTGTCTGCCGGTGGCTGACGGCTGCGCCGACGCGGCGACCGTGGCCTTCGGCATCCGCAACGTACAGCATCCGGATGTGGCGTGTCGTGAAATCGCGCGGGCACTGCGCCCAGGCGGGCGGTTGGCGATACTGGAGTTCGGCGTTCCCAGGCTTCCAGGGGTGAGTGCGGCGTACCTCTGGTACTTCAGGCACGTGCTCCCACGGCTCGGCCGAGTTGTCTCCGGGCACGGGGCCGCGTACTCCTACCTCCCGGCCTCGGTCGCCACGTTTCCACCGCCCGGCGAATTCATGAAGACGCTGGTGGCCGCCGGTTTTACTGACGTGCGGGCAGTCCCGCTGACGCTGGGCGTCGTCTATTTGTATGTGGGAACCAAACGGGGCGTGGCTCGTGGGTAGTGGGTGGTGGAGGGTAGCGAGCTCGGAACCGGGGCCGAGGTCCATCCCAGCTACCCACGACCCACCACCCACCACCCAGCGTAAGTCGTTCTCCGCCAGCCTGTTATAATCGCGCGTCCATCAGTGATTCATTTCGACCTCGACGAACGCTACCAGGACGAGCTCGTCGTCGGCAGCGCCATCTCGCGTCGTGAGGGAGTGGTGGCCGCCGTCATCCTGCATGCGCTCGTGCTGGCGGCGTTCTTGTACGGCCCTCGGCTCGCGATCTTCCAGCCCGATCCCGAGGAACTGGCCCGTCGCCAACAGGAACTGGAACGTCAGCGCCAGCAGGAGCCTCCGGCGACCTTCGTGTTCGTCCAGCCTCGCGTTGACCTGAAGGCGCTGACGCCGCCGCCGCGGGCTGAGATGTCGGACCTCGATCGGCAGGCCCGGACGCGGGAGGCGGCGCCGGTGCCCGAGAACCCCCTGCCGTTCATGCGCGGCAACTCCGTCAATCGTGTCGAGGCCGCCGAGGAAGAGAAGCCGGCCGGTGCCGAATCGCCGACACCTCCACAGCCAGAGACAGAGGTCGCCCGGGTGACGCCGCCTTCCAGTGAGGGGATCATGCGACCGCCCGAGCGGCCGAAGCCGCAGCCGTCGTCAGGTGCGCTCGGCGAGGCGCTGCGGAACTTCCAGCGCTACGTGGAGAAGGAGACGTTCAACAATCCCCAGGGCGGGCAGAACACCCCAGGGGCCGAGATTCAGTTTGACAGCAAGGGCGTGGAGTTCGGACCATGGCTTCGACGATTCGTGAGTCGGGTCAGGCGGAACTGGTTCATCCCACTCTCGGCGATGTCGTTCCGCGGCCATGTCGTGCTGCAGTTCAACATCTGGAAGGACGGCCACATCACGGACGTCACCGTCGTGCAACCCTCGTCGATCGACTCGTTCAACAACGCGGCCTACAACGCCATTCTCACGTCGAATCCCGTGGACCCGCTGCCGCCGGAGTACCCGTCTGAGAAAGCCCTCTTCACGGTCACCTTCTATTACAACGAACAGCCGCTGGGGCAGTGAGTGAAGCCGCTGGTTCTTGCCATCCTCGGCCCGACCGCGTCGGGTAAGAGCGCGCTGGGGCTCGCGCTGGCCGAGCGGTTGGACGGTGAGATCATCAATTGCGACTCCACTGCGGTGTACCGGGGCTTCGACATCGGCACGGATAAGCTGCCGGTGGCCGGCCGGCGGGGCATACCGCACCATCTCATCGACATCGCCGATCCTACCGACGTTTACACGGCGGCTGACTTCGCCCGGGATGCCGCCGCAACGATACGCGACCTCCACTCACGCCGCCGGCTGCCAATTCTTGTCGGAGGGAGCGGATTCTACTTTCGGGCGCTCGCGCGCGGGCTGTTTCCGGGCCCCGGTGCCGATGAGGCACTGCGTCGTCGCCTCACCCGCATCTCGGAGAAGCGCGGTCCCGAGCGGCTGCATCGGCTGCTCCACCGCATCGATCCGGAATCGGCTCTGCGGATCATGCCCCGGGACGAGAAGCGCCTGATTCGTGCCCTCGAGGTCTACTTCCTCTCCGGCCGGCCACTGACATCCCACTTCGCCGACACGGTGTCGCCGATTGCCGACTGCGAGGTCATCGGTCTGGCGCTGCAGATGCCGGCACCTCTCACCGCTGAGCGGGTGGCTCGGCGAGTGGAAGCGCAATTCGCCGGCGGGATCGTGGATGAAGTCCGGGGGTTGCTGGCGCGCGGCGTGCCATCGGCGGCACGGCCGTTCGGCGGTCTCGTGTACCGGCAGGTGGTGGAGATGCTCAATGGCGTGCGAAGCGAAGGGGAGACACGCGCGCTGATCGTCCAGGAGAACCGTCGCTACGCGCGTCGGCAGTTGATCTGGTTCCGCAAAGAGCCTAATCTAAGCTGGCTCGATGGCCCTGGCGAGCGCGTTGAGACGCTACAGCGGGTCGAGGCGCTACTGGCCGCACGCGGCGTCCAGTCTGGGACGATGTATAGCCGGCCGGGACGATAGCGAGGCGAGGCCCTCTGATGGCTCAAGCGACTGAAACCAGGGACGAGACGGCGCAAGGTAATGTCCAGGACGCTTTCCTGAATTCCGCGCGTCGCGAACACCTGCCGGTGACTATTCACCTGCTCGACGGACGCCTGTTCGAGGCTCGCATCAAGAACTTCGACCGTTTCGCGGTGATCGTCGAGGTCGAAGGCGCTGACCATTTGATCTTCAAGCACGCCATTGCCACGATCGGCGCGCCACGCTCGGCGGCGAACTACTTCGATCCCCGTCAGGCATAGGGATCGCGGACCTGACAAGGTCCGCGCCACGTTTCACCTGCCTTTGACCTGTGACCTCTGACCTGTGACCTTTTCAAGAGTCATCCTCCTCGTCATGGACAGTGTTGGCATCGGTGAGTTGCCGGATGCGCATGTGTACGGGGACGAGGGGAGTAACACGGTCGCGAACATTGCCGGGGAAATCCCCCTGAGGATCCCGACCCTGCGCTCTCTTGGCCTGGCGCACTTGGTGGCGCTTGGCGGTGAGCCGCCGCCGACGGCGCGCGGCGCCTACGGACGCATGGCTGAGGCCTCGGCGGGTAAGGATTCGGTCACGGGCCATTGGGAAATGATGGGCATTGTGCTCGATCGGCCGTTTCCCACGTTTCCCCATGGGTTTCCCCTGGATGTCATGGCCGCGTTCGAGCAGCGCATCGGTCGCGGGACCATCGGCAATGTCGTGGCTTCCGGCACCGAGGTCATCGACCGTCTAGGCCCCGAGCACTTGCGAACGGGCAAGCCGATTGTCTACACGTCCGCCGACAGCGTGTTTCAGATTGCGGCCCACGAAGACGTGATCGCGGTTCCCGAACTGTATCGGATGTGCGAGACGGCCTTCGACCTGGTGGGCCGCGGGCTCGGCGTCGGTCGCGTCATCGCGCGGCCATTCCTTGGACGACCGGGGGCCTTTGTCCGGACGGCGAATCGGCACGATTACGCGCTCGATCCGATTGCGGACACGCTCCTTGACGCCTTGACGCGGGCCGACGTTCCAGTCGTATCCATCGGCAAGGTCAAGGATCTCTTCGCAGGACGGGGGATCAGTCGGTCGGTCCACACGTCGAGCGACACCGAAGGCATGGACAGGGTGACGGAGGCGATGAGGGAGACTCCGGCCGGGTTGATCTTCGTCAACCTCGTGGACTTCGACACGCAGTACGGACACCGGAACGACGTGGCCGGCTACGCCGCGAACCTGGAGCGATTCGACGGGCACCTCGGCGCGCTGCTTCCTGCGCTGCGCGACACGGACCTGCTCGTGGTGACTGCCGACCACGGCAACGATCCGAGTACGCCGAGCACCGACCACTCTCGCGAGTATGTTCCGGTGCTCCTGGCCGGCCCGCGTGTTCGCCCGGGAGTCAGCATCGGCACGCGTGCGACCTTTTCCGATCTCGGACAGACGCTGGCCGCCAATTTCGGCGTCGGACCGCTCGCGCACGGCACGAGCTTTCTGGAGGAGATTCGTGCCCAGCATCCGTGAGACGCTCGAAGCACGCGAGCGTGAGACTCTGGCCCCTCAGGCCGCGAAGAGTGCTGATACGAAGGGGCGGCTGAGGCCAGAATCCGAGGACGACGTTCGGCCGGCGTTTCAGCACGATCGCGACCGTATCATCCACAGCAAGGCCTTCCGGCGGCTGAAGCACAAGACGCAGGTATTCTTCGCGCCTGCGGGGGATCACTACCGGACGCGCCTGACCCACAGCCTGGAGGTGTCGCAGATCGCCCGGACCATAGCCAAGGTCCTTCGCTTGCACGAAGAGCTGACCGAGTCGATTGCGCTTGGTCACGACCTCGGGCACACACCGTTCGGGCATGCTGGCGAGCGTGTCCTTGATTCCCTGATTCCCGGGGGTTTCCGTCACTACGAACAGAGCCTCCGAATCGTGGATGTCCTCGAGAATGACGGCCGTGGTCTCAATCTCACGTGGGAAGTCCGTGATGGTATCGGCCGTCACTCGAAGGGGAAGGATGGTTCTCCTGTTGGCGTGGATCCGTCAAAGCGGGCGGCCACCCTCGAAGGACAGGTCATGCGCGTCGCCGATCTCATCGCCTACGTGAACCACGATATCGATGATGCCGTCAGGGCAGGGGTGCTGCACGTCGCCGATCTTCCGAAGGATCCGGTTGCCGTGCTTGGCGCCAGTTCCTCGGCCCGCATCGCCCGGATGGTCAAGGACGTGGTCGTCGAGACGCAGCGGTCCGATTTGAGCGAGATTCGGATGAGCGAGCCGGTTCTCCGAGCCACGCTGGCCATGCGCAGCTTTCTGTTCGAGGCTGTGTACGAGAACGAGACGGCGACGGCTGAATTCAAGAAGGCCGCCAGCATCCTGGGTGGGCTCTGGGACAAGGTGCGGGAGCGCCCTGACGAGCTCCTGGACCGGCGCATCATTGAGACCGACGGGCTTCACGCGGCCGCCAGGGATTTTCTGGCTGGCATGACCGATCGGTACGCGGTCAGTCTCTTCGAACACCTCTTTATCCCGAAGCCGTGGGTCGGGCCGATTTCCTGGAATCAGCTATAATTACCGGTCTGCCTGTCGCAGGAATTTGCGGGAGGAAGGGCGCACGATGCTACTTGACCTCACGCGCTACCGGCAGCCGCAGAGTTCGTTCGCCAGGACCTTCCAGCCGGAGGACGTGGTCGGGGAGGGCGATGCGTACGAGATCGTGGCGCCCTGCGAGCTGGCCTTCGAGGTCTACAAGGACAAGGACAGGTTCAGGCTCGAAGGACGGGTCAAGTCTGAGCTCGAACTGCTCTGCAGTCGCTGTTTGGAAGCGTTCCGGCTGCCAGTGGATACGGCCTTTGACCTGCGGTACCTGCCGTCCTCAGAGGCGGCTAGCGCGTCCGACCACAAGGTGCCGGACGATGATCTCGAGACAAGCTACTACCGCGAGGGCCAGATCGACCTGAATGAGCTGATGCGCGAACAGTTTTACCTGGCGCTGCCGATGAAGCCGCTGTGTCGGATCGACTGCCGTGGCCTCTGCGTGCAGTGCGGCACGAACCTGAATTCCGGGAGCTGTGGCTGCGCTCCGGCATGGGAAGACCCCCGACTCGCGCCGCTCAGGGAACTGCGTCAGACGCACGAGTCGTAAATCCCGGATCCCAAGAAGTTTAGAGTTTCAGAGACCGAAGATGCCGAATCCAAAACGCCGACATTCAAAGACCCGCACCGCCAAGCGGCGCACGCACGACGCGCTGACGCCGGCGGCCACCAACCTCTGCCCCCAGTGCCACGAGCCGAAGGCCCCTCACCGCATCTGCCCGCACTGCGGGCACTACAACCAGCGGCAGGTCAGGGCAGTCGACGAGGAATAGCCACGATTCGCATCGCGGTCGACGCCATGGGCGGGGACCACGCACCGGCGGCGATTGTCGATGGCGCCGTGGCGGCGGCGCGTCACCTTGATGTCCGACTGATGCTCGTCGGGCCTGCCGTGACACTCGAGGAGGCCCTGGCCACCCACACGGACTGGCGGGAGCTTGGCATCGAGATCGTCGAGGCGCCTGACGTTGTGGGGATGGCCGAATCACCCGCCGCCACGCTGCGTCGGAAACCACGCGCGTCGATCCGGGTCGCGGCCGAACTCGTGGCTAGCGGGGGGGCCGTCGCGCTCTTCAGCGCCGGTCACACCGGTGCCACGGTGATGGCTGTCCACTCCGCGATGGGGATGATTGCTGGCGTTGACCGTCCTGCGCTTGCCACGACCATTCCCACACGGAACCGCCCGGCCGTGCTGCTCGACGCGGGTGCCAGTGTGGAATGCCGGCCCCACCACCTTCTGCAGTTCGCCCTCATGGGCAGCGTCTACGCGCGCATCGCTCTTGGCATAGAGCGTCCGAGAGTGGGACTCCTGTCGATCGGCGAAGAGGAATCCAAGGGCAATGAGCTGACTCGGGAGGCGCACCGTCTCCTCAAGGCAGCCCCGATCGGGTTCATCGGCAATGTCGAGGCGCGCGCGATCTACAGTGGCGATGCCGACGTCATCGTGTGCGACGGTTTTACTGGCAACGTCGTGTTGAAGACGAGCGAGGGGCTCGTGGACACCGTGGAGGCACTGCTCGGTGACGAGTTGCAGGGTACCTTCTCGAGTCAGATTGGCTACCTGCTGTCGCGCCGTGCATTCCGGCGCTTCCGCCGCCGGGTGGACTACTCGGAGTACGGCGGTGCCCCGCTTCTCGGCGTGGCGGGGCTGGCCGTCGTCGGTCACGGCCGTTCGTCGGTGAAGGCCGTGCGCAATGCCATCGCGATGGCCTACCGGTTTGCCACGAGCGACATGCTAGCCCGCGTCGAGCAGGAAATAGCCGCCGCCTCGGCCTCACTTTCGTGATTGCGTTCCTCTTTCCAGGACAGGGCTCCCAGAAGGTCGGCATGGGACGCGCGCTTGCCGAGGCGTTTCCGGAGGCCCGAGCCGCGTTTGACGAAGCCGACGCCGCGTTTGCCGGGGAGGGCCGACCTGAAGGTCGGCCCCTGCGATCAGATGTCTTGGGCGTAGAGGCGGACCTTCATCCCTCGACGCTGCTCGGGATGGCCCCGAGCGTGTCGAAGGGTCAGGTCCGCCCGTTGAGCTCGTTGATATTTGAAGGCCCCGAGGATCAGCTCACGCTGACGGAGAATACCCAGCCGGCGATTCTCACGGTCAGCATCGCGGCCTGGCGCGTGTTGTCTGCGCGCGGGATTGTCCCGGACTTCGTGGCGGGGCACAGCCTTGGTGAGTACTCGGCGAACGTGGCGGCAGGGACACTGGCGTTCACCGACGCCGTGCGAATCGTCCGGCGCCGGGGGCGCTACATGCAGGAGGCCGTGCCTGTCGGGCATGGCGCGATGGCGGCGATCCTGGGTCTCAGTGCGGAGGTCGTAACGCGGGCGTGCGAGGAGGCGGCGCAGGGAGAGATTGTCAGCGCTGCCAATATCAACGGGGCTGGTCAGGTTGTCATCGCCGGCGCCGCAGCGGCCGTGCAGCGGGCGATTGAGCGGGCGAAGACGCTGGGGGCAAAGCGGACAATCCCGTTGCCGGTGAGCGCACCGTTTCATTGCGCCCTGATGAAGCCGGCAGAACTACGGCTGGCGCCCGATCTCCGGGCGCTGTCGGTGAGCGATCCTCGAGTGCCGGTCGTCGCCAACGTGGATGCCGAGCCGAGACGGGACGCCGCCTCCGCGATCGATGCCCTCGTACGGCAGGTGTCGGCCCCGGTCCGGTGGGAGGAAGTCATCCTCCGCCTTGCGTCCGAAGGCGTCACCACGTATGTTGAGGTCGGTCCTGGCACGGTCCTGAGCGGTCTCGCCCGGAAAATCCACAAGGGAGCGATTGTTCACAACTTTGCGGCCCCGGAAGACCTGGCGGCCCTCGAGAATGGGTTGCGCGCTTGACCACGAAGGTCTCGATGGCGACGAAGAGAACAGCTAACGTTGGTTTCCTGCGCTTCGCGGTTTGAGAGCCATGTTCGAGCTCACTGGCAAAGTCGCGATCGTCACCGGCGCGTCGCGCGGAATCGGCCGAGGGATCGCCACGCTCCTGGCCGCGCAAGGGGCGCATGTCGTGGCCGCGGCGCGGGCGGAGAACGCGGCCGAGACGGTTGCGCGGATTCAGGAGGCGGGCGGGCACGCCGAGGCGGTGTCCGTGGATGTGACCGACGCGGCGTCGATCGAGGCACTCGTGGGCGGTACGCTGGAGCGGCATGGGCGGATTGACATCCTGGTGAACAACGCCGGCATCGCGCGCGACCAGCTCATGTTGCGGATGAAGCGCGATGACTGGGACCAGGTGATCGCGACGAATCTGACTTCCGCCTTCTCGTGCGCGCAGGCCGTGTTGAAGTCGATGGTCCGGCAGCGCGCCGGGCGGATCATCAGCATCAGTTCCGTGGTTGGACAGTCGGGGAACGCGGGTCAGGCGAACTACGCCGCGTCGAAGGCGGGACTGATCGGGTTCAGCAAGGCGTTGGCGCGCGAGGTCGCGTCGCGCAACGTCACGGTCAACGTCGTGGCGCCCGGTCTGGTCGAGACCGACATGACCAGGGCGATCGCGGACAAGGCGCAGGGCGAGTGGAGCGCGCGGATTCCGCTCGGGCGTCCTGGCACTCCGGCCGACGTGGCGGCGGCGGTGTGCTTCCTCGCCTCGGATGAGGCGGCGTATATTACTGGTCAGGTGCTCGCCGTCAACGGCGGAATGTACATGTAACTCGGTTGGTGGGTGGTAGGTGGTGGGTGGTGGCAGAGTGTGCCGCACACTCGTAGCCACGAACCACTGTCCACCACCCATTAGCGGGAGGGATGAATGGCAGTCGCAGACAAGGTCAAGAGCATCATCGTCGAGCAGTTGGGTGTGGACGAGGAGGAAGTGACCTCCGATGCTTCATTCGTGGACGATCTGGGTGCGGACTCGCTCGACACGGTGGAGCTCGTGATGGCGTTCGAGGAGGAGTTTGGGATTGAGATCCCGGATGAGGACGCAGAGAAGATCACGCGCGTCAAGGAGGCGATCGACTACATCGAGGCGCACGCCAAAGGCAAGAAGTAGGGCGGGGTTGTGAGCAGGCGAGTCGTCGTCACGGGCATCGGGCTGGTGTCGTCCCTCGGGATCGGCACCGCCGCGAACTGGGACGCAGTGCAGGCGGGTACGAGCGGCGTCGGACCCATCACCAAGTTCGACGCCACGGCGTTCGCGGCCCGTATCGCGGCCGAGGTGAGGGGATTCGACCCGCTGCAGTTCGTGGACAAGAAAGACGTCAAGAAGATGGACGTCTTCATCCAGTACGCGATCGCCGCCTCGCAGTTCGCGATGGACGACTCGAAGCTGGTGATCACTCAGGAAAACGCGCCGAATGTCGGCGTATTTTTGGGCTCCGGCATCGGCGGGTTCAGCACCATTGAGCGTGAGCACGAAGCGCTGCTCAATGGCGGCCCGCGCAAGATTTCCCCGTTTTTCATCCCGTCCGCAATCATCAACCTCGCGGCGGGTCAGGTCTCCATCCGCTTCGGCGCGAAGGGGCCGAACCTGGCGACCTGTACGGCCTGCTCGGCGTCCGCTCACGCGCTGGGCGAGTCGTTCGAGATCATCCGCCGGGGTGACGCCGACGCGATGATCGCCGGCGGCTCCGAAGCCGCGATCACGCCGATGAGCGTGGGTGGGTTCGCCGCCTTGCGCGCGCTCTCCACGCGCAACGACGAGCCGCAGAAGGCGAGCCGCCCTTTCGACAAGGGCCGCGACGGCTTCATCATCGGCGAGGGGGCCGGCGTGGTGATCCTCGAAGAGCTCGAGCACGCCACGCGGCGCGGCGCGCCGATCTACGCAGAGCTGGTCGGCTACGGGCTGACATCTGACGCGTTCCACATGACGGCGCCGTCGGAGGATGCCGAGGGTGGAATGCGCGTCATGCAGATGGCGATCCGGAAAGCCGGCATTACCCCAGATCAGGTGGACTACATCAACGCGCACGGCACCTCTACGCCGCACAACGACCGTCTCGAGACGCTCGCCATCAAGCGCTGCTTCGGGGACCATGCGCGGAACCTTGCGATTTCCTCGACCAAGTCGATGACGGGTCACCTGCTCGGCGGCGCCGGGGGGCTCGAGGCCGGTATCACCGTGCTGGCCGTCCATTCCCAGGTCGCGCCGCCCACGATCAATATCGACGATCCCGATCCCGACTGCGATCTCGACTACGTGCCGCACACGAAGCGCCCCATGAAGATTCGCTACGCGCTGTCGAACTCCTTCGGCTTCGGTGGCACGAACGCGGCGCTGCTGTTCAAGAAGTACGAGGCATGAACGCCGTGCCTCCGTGGCAAGGGCGGGCGCACGGCGTGCCCTTCATGGCCTCCGCGACGTTATTGCCGGTTTCCAGTACGTCCGCCCCATGAAGATCGCGGTCTGTATCAAGCAAGTGCCCACTCGCGAGTGGCAGCCCCGCCTCGACGACGCGAAGACATGGATTCGCGAGCAAGACGCCAGCTACGAAATGAACGAGCCTGACGCCTACGCGCTCGAGGCGGCGCTGCGTCTCCGCGAAGCGCACGGGGGCGAGGTTGTGGTCTGCTCGGCTGGGCCGCCACGCGTACAACAGGTGATCCGCGAAGCGCTTGCGCGCGGTGCTGACCGCGCTGTACACGTCGAGGATGAGATGCTCGCCGCGGCCGATGCGGGCATGGTGGCCGAGGCCCTGGCGGCGGCCATGGTGGAGGAGCGGTTCGACCTCGTGCTCACGGGCCTCCAGTCTGAGGACCAGGGTCATGGCCAGACCGGCGTGATCCTTGGCGAGCGGCTCGGCATGCCGCACTCGACGATCATCATGGAGGTGGAAGTGCACGCCTCCTCGACGGAGGTGGGCGAGGGCGCTCACGCTTTGGCTCGGCCCTCCGTGCGCGTCAAACGGGAGCTTGAAGGCGGCTGGTTTCAGTGGGTCACGATGCCGTTGCCCGCGCTCCTCACGATCCAGAGTGGCATCAACCAGCTCCGCTACGCCACCCTCAAAGGGATCATGGGGGCCAAGAAGAAGGAGATTCGGAGGGTGCCGATGCCTGCGGGGATCCAGCCGTCCCAACAGGTGGTCAGCCTGGCAGTGCCAGTTCGCAGCAAGGAGACGCGGATACTTGATGGGTCGCCAGCAGACACCGCTCGGGAGCTGATTCGGCTCTTGAGGGACGAGGCGAGGGTACTGTGATTCTTGTTGTCGCGGAACAGCGGAACGGGACCCTCAATCGCGCCACGTGGGAAGCGCTGGCCGCCGCGCGGGAGCTCGTTCGCGTACAGGAGTTGGACGGGCAGGCACGTTCGGGAGCCATGCCAGTCAAATTACCCGTCTCGATTGCCGTGCTTGGCTCCGATGTGGGTCAACTGGCGCGAGAGCTTGCCGGCAGCCGAGTGGCGGAGGTCCTGGCGGTGGAGCATCCCGCCCTCGCGCTCTACACCCCGGACGCGTACGCGATGGCGCTCGGCGGCATGATTCGGTCGGCGGGGCCGACGTTCGTGGTATTCGCGCACACCTACCAGACCCGCGACTTTGCACCGTTGCTGGCCGCGCGGATGCGCATGCCGATCATCACCGACGTGACAGGCATCACGGGCACCGCTGCCGGCGTGGTCTTCAGCAGGCCCATGTTTCAGGGAAAGCTCGTCGCGCAGGTCAGACCGATCGGCGGTGGTACCACAATCGTGACGGTGCAGATCGGGGCATTTCGCGCCGACGCCGTGATGCCGAACGCCCGGCGAGCAGGGGCTGGCTCCGCGGAGGACGGACAGCCTGGAGACCAGTCAGTCGTGACGAGTGTCGTGCCGGCGATTGACACCTCGGCGATCCGCCACACAGCCGAAGCGCCGTTCCAGGAGGCGAAACGGACCGTCGATCTTGGTCAGGCCGAACGGATTGTCTCCGTGGGGCGCGGCATCAAAACGCAAGACAAGATTCCGGTGGCGGAACGGCTCGCGAAAGCGCTTGGCGCCGAGCTGGCGGCCTCGCGCCCGATCTGCGACAACGGGTGGCTCCCCATGGAGCGCCAGGTCGGGAGTTCCGGCCAGACGGTGTCCCCCAAGCTGTACGTCGCGCTCGGCATCTCGGGCGCCATTCAGCATCTCGTGGGCATGAAGGGCTCGCGCACCATCGTCGCCATCAACAAGGACGCCGACGCGCCTATTTTCGAGGTTGCTGACTACGGCATCGTCGGCGACCTGTTCGAAATCGTCCCCGCACTCGTCGCCGAACTGGAAAAGACCTAGGACCACGAAGATACGAGGATCGCGACGGCCACGAAATGCGGATAGGGTTGGCGATGGGATCCGAACAAGAATGTTATTCGTGATCGTCCCGCCTTTCGTGATCTTCGTGGTTTCACGTCATGGAGCGTGAGTCCCTCGACGTAGACATCCTCATCGTCGGCGGCGGGCCGGCGGGTCTCGCCGCGGCGCTGCGGCTGGTGCAGCTACAGAAACAGCAGGAGGCAGGCGGACCTGACTCTTCGACACGCTCAGGGTCATACCGAGCAGCGGAAGGTCCGCCTCTGCAGATTGCGCTGCTGGAAAAGGCGCGCGAGCCGGCGGCGCACCTGCTGTCAGGCGCGGTGCTCGATCCATCAACCTTGCGGGAGTTGATACCGGACTTCCGCGAGAGGGGCGCTCCGGTCGATGTTGAGGTCCGGCACGACAACGTCTACTTCCTGACCCGCAACGGGCGCATTCCCTTTCCGATTGTCCCGGCGCCGCTTCGTAACCACGGCAACGTCATCATCTCCCTCAATACATTCGGCGCCTGGCTCGCCGCCCAGGTGGACACAGACCGCGTGGATGTCTTCACCGGGTTTGCAGGTCAGGAGGTATTGATGGAGGGGACCCGCGTGACTGGCGTGCGTACCGGCGATCGCGGCGCCGGGAAAGCTGGAGAGCGGGAACACGCGGGGGACGGTGGGTGGGGGCCTGCGTTCGAGCCCGGCGTTGACATCCGCGCGAAGGTCACGATCTTCTGCGACGGTGTGCGAGGCAACCTGACGAAGGTGCTGATGCGTCAGTTGGCGCTCGGTCGTACGGGTCATCCCCAACAGTTCTCGCTCGGCATCAAGGAGCTGTGGGAGATTCCCGAGGGGCGGGTCGCACCGGGAACCGTGACGCACACGATGGGGTTCCCGCTCCGCCCGGAGGAGTTCGGGGGCGGGTTCGTGTATGCATCGCCCGGCGGCAAGGCGACGACCATGCTCTCGCTCGGCTTTGTCGCCGGCCTCGACTACCACGATCCGCTGTTCGATCCGCACGACGCCTTCAACCGCTTCAAGCGGCACCCGCTTGTTGCACGGTTGCTCGATGGCGGACAGATGATTCGCTACGGCGCGAAGGCACTGCCGGAGGGGGGCTGGAATGCCATCCCACGCACGTACATGGACGGCGGGCTCATTGCCGGGGACGCAGGCGGGTTTCTCAATTCGATGCGCCTCAAGGGCATCCACCTCGCGATGCGCACGGGGATGCTGGCCGCCGATACGGCGTTTGAAGCCGTTCGCGCCGGAGACACCTCGGAGGCCGCGCTCAAGAAGTACCAGGATCGGATCGACCGAAGCGCGGTGCGCGACGAGCTCTATCCAGTCAGAAACGTACACCAGTCGTTCGGCTATGGTTTGCTGCCTGGCCTGATCTACTCCGGCGTGTCTCTGCTGACGGGCGGACGATGGCCGTGGGATCTGAAGGGTCGTGCCGGTCACGCGCGAATGAAGACGCTCGCCGAGTACGGACACCGCGACGCCGCCATTGCAGGACCGCCAGGCGCGCTTCGGCCGCCTGTCGATCGCACGCTCACCTTCGACAAGGTCACCAACGTGCACTACTCCGGCACGGCGCATCGCGAGGGGCAGCCATCGCACCTGCTCGTCCACACCGAAGTGTGCAGCTCGATCTGTGGCCCGGAGTACGGGCATCCGTGCGTGCGGTTCTGTCCGGCCAATGTGTATGAAATCGCGCAAGACGCCGGCAGCCCTCCGCGCTTGCAGATTAACGCGTCGAACTGCGTGCATTGCAAGACCTGCGACATCATGGATCCCTATCAGGCCATCACCTGGGTGCCGCCCGAAGGCGGCGGCGGACCCCAGTACAACGGGA
>JAKFXY010000077.1 GCA_021731165.1 Acidobacteriota bacterium
GTAAACCAGAACAGCGCCGACACCGTGCCGTAGGTGGACACCGCGAAGACGTCCCAGATCAGCGGGCTGCGGAACTGCGGCCAGAGCCCCATCGTGTTGGGGTAGGGAAACAGCCAGTACACCGCCAACCACGGGCGCCCGGTATGGAGCAGCGGAAACATCGCGGCGCAGGCCACCGCGAAGAGCGTCATCGCTTCCGCGAACCGGTTGATCGAGGTTCGCCATTGCTGCCGGAACAGCAACAGGATCGCCGAGATCAGCGTGCCGGCGTGGCCGATGCCGATCCACCAGACGAAGTTGATGATGTCGAACGCCCAGCCGACCGGGATGTTGTTACCCCAGATCCCTATCCCCTCCAGCAGCAGCTTGCCGATGGTGACATTCAGCAGCATCAGGAACAGGAAGGCGATTGCGAATCCGAAGAACCAGCCGATCGGCGTCCGCTTGGACAGCACGACATGACTGATTGAATCGGTCACCGACTCGAACGTGTGCCCTGGCTCGATGACCGCGGGTGTGCGCGCGCGCAACTCGACCAGCCGCGGGTCTTCCGCGACGGCAACGCGATGATGGGCCTGCAGCTCAGCCATTAACCCTCACCCCCCGTGCGGGCGGCCCCTGCCGGCTCCAGCGTCGTGTTCGGATTCCGCACGACGGCCAGGTAGGTTGTGCGTGGTCGCGTGTTCAGCTCCGCGAGCAGCCCGTAGTTGAGCGCGCTCTTCTTCACCTGCGACACCCGGCTGCTGGGATCGTTGACGTCACCAAAAACGATGGCCTCGGTCGGACATGCGGACTGGCAGGCGGTCACAATCTCGCCGTCGCGAATGCTCCGGTCCTCGAGCTTGGCCGTCACGCGCGCCTGGTTGATCCGCTGAACGCAGTACGTGCACTTCTCCATCACACCCCGGCTGCGGATGGTGACGTCCGGGTTGCGCTGCAGCTTGACGCTCGGCGTATCGAAATCCGAATACAGGAGGAAGTTGAATCGGCGGACTTTGTATGGGCAGTTGTTCGAGCAGTACCGCGTGCCGACGCAGCGGTTGTACACCATGTCGTTGAGGCCTTCGTCACTGTGGGTGGTTGCCGCCACCGGGCAGACAACCTCACACGGCGCTGACTCACACTGCTGGCACAGCATCGGCTGATGATAGGTGTCAGGACGCTCGATGTCGCCCGTGTAGTACCGGTCGATTCGGAGCCAGTGCATCTCTCGGCCGTTCGCGACCTGCGCCTTGCCGACGACAGGCACATTGTTCTCCGCCACGCACGCGACGACACAGGCGTTGCACCCGGTGCAGACGTTCTGGTCAATCGCCATGCCCCACGAGTAGCCGGTGTACTTGAACTCTCCGTACATCGTGAGTGTCGGCGGCGCCTCGACGTCCAACTTCTTCGCGAAGTCCCGATCCGCGGCAAACTCGGTCGTCGTCGCCACGCGCACGAGATGGCGCCCTTCGAGCGACCAGTGATCCTGCGTGCACGCGAGATCGTAGGTCTCGCCGGTCTTCGTGAGCTCCACGCCGCCGAGGGTGTCGGGGGACTCCGATGTGCGGAGGGCGTTGACGTCGAACCCGATCCTGTTCCCTACGCGGCCAGCACGCGTCCGACCGTAACCGAGGTGCAGCGTGAGCGTGTCAGGCCCGTGGCCGGGGTTGATCCAGACGGGAATTCGCAGCGAGCGACCGCCTTGCTTCAGTTCAACGACGTCGCCACTGACCAGGTTGAGGCGCCCGGCGGTGCCAGGAGCGATTAGGGCGGCGTTGTCCCACGTGAGCTTGGTGAGCGACTTGGGCGTCTCTTGAAGCCACCCGTTGTTGGCGAAGCGACCGTCGTAAACCGTGGGATCGGCGCGGAAGACAACTTCCAGCGTGTTGCTCTCTTGAGTGGCGGTGGCAGGCCTCGCGGGCGGAAACGCGGCCTGCACGGCCACTGTCTTCGGCGCGAACGCAGTGTTCGGCACGAGGCCGTCGTGAAGCCACGCTCGCCACGCCTGATCGAACGCCGATCTCCCCGGTGCCGGGGCAAACGTGGCCGGCGCGTTGCTCGGAGCGGAGGCCGCGCCAGCCGGAAGCGGCGGTACGCCAGGGGCTGCCGGTGTCGCTGGCACCACGCCGGCGGGAGGAGGCGGTGCGACCGGCGTCGCCGCACGCGCGGCTGAGGCGCCCTGCGGCGGAGCGACGGCGCTGCTGCCGGGTACAAGGTCCTGAGCCGCCCAGTGTGTCCGGACAAGGTCGTACCCGGACCGCTCTCCACTGGGGCCAAGCGCCGCGAGAACCTCGTGCGCCGACTTACCACCATAAAGCGGCGCAATCATCGGCTGCACGATCGTCACGGTGCCATCGTCCGACCGTACGTCACTCCACTGCTCCAGGAAGTGCGCTTCCGGGATATGCCAGTGACACAGCGCGGCGGTTTCATCCTCGTAGAGCCCGAGATGCGCGCGCATCGCGACCTTCGCCATCGCGTCGGCGAACTTCAGATCGCTCGGAGCGGAGTAGACCGGGTTGGCGCCGATGACCAACAGGAACTCCACCGTGCCGGCATTCATCTCGCCCACAAGGTCACGCAGAGCGGCAATCTGGTTAATCGGCTGTGCCTCGGCGGTTTGCGTATAAGCGACCGTTGTACCGATATTGCCGAGCGCCTCGTTCATCGCATGCGCAAGCGCATGCACGACGGGCGGTTGGCCATCGCCGACGATCACAAGACACTTCCCGCGGTTGGCCTGAAGGTCGGCTACCAGCGGCGCGATCCAGGGCGCCGCGGCCTCGGGCACCGTGTCGGCGCCTGCTTCGGCGGAAGCCACGCCGACCTGCGCCGCGACAGCGCGCGCCACGGATTCGATCTCGGACGCTCGGAGCGACAACCGATGGTCGGCCTTGGTTCCAGTGTTGGTCGGCGAACTCTCCACCGAATAGAGGCGAATGGTCTGCGCCCGGTCGCCCTCGAGCCGGCGGCGTGAGGCAAACGCGCGGGAGTGCTTGAGCCCCGAGGCGCCGCTGCAGAGGAAGTCCGCGTCGAGGGACAGGATGACCTCTGCCTTGTCCACCGAGTACTGTGCTTCGACGTACTCGCCGAAAGCCAGGCGGCTGCCCTCGCGTACGTTGTGGCGGCCGAGCGGCTCCCACTGAACCCACTTTGCCTGCGGGTAGGTCGCCAGCAGCTCGCGCATCTGCGCGGCGAGGGTCGGCGACGCCACCGTTTCGGTCACGATACGAAGACCGCCGCCCTGCTTCGCCTCCTGCGCCACCATGATCTGGCGCACCGCGTTGACGAATGCTCCGAACGGGCGAATCTCTCCGAGATTCGTCAGCGTTTGCGACCGATCCGGATCGTAAAGTCCCAGAATGGCCGCCTGCGCATACAGGTCTGTGGCTCCGCGGCTCGACGGATGATCGGGATTGCCCTCGATCTTCGTCGGACGACCCTCGTGTGTCTCGACGAGCAGCCCCATGCCGGTCCCGTTCATCGGCATTGCGGTGGCATAGAACAACGGCTTGCCCGGAACCAGCTCCTCCGGCTGACGGACGTACGGCACGAGCGCCTCTTCCGGCTGCCGCGTGCAGGCGCTGACACCGGCCAGCGCCAGCGACGCGCCCATCAGCCTGAGAAAGCTCCGGCGCCCCACCGGGTCGAGCCATTCGGCGGCGTTCTGCGGAAACTCCCGGTGCAAGAAGTTCTTGAATTCCGGCGTGCCGGACAGCGCTTCGAGGCTTCGCCAGTACTCCCGTCCGCGTGTTGCGTCGAGCTTGGCGCGAAGCTCCTCGATGTCGTGACCTTGGTTCATGAGCGGATCACCGATGACACGTCGAGCAACTGGTGTTGCCGCGAATGTCGTACTCCTTGACGAGCTGCGGCCCGATCACTGATTGCGGCACCGGCGGCTGATACCCCATCGTCGTGATCTCGCTCCGGGGACGAACGTATTTCTCCGGTGCGCGGTGGCAGTCGAGACACCATGACATCTGCAGCGAGCGCTCCTGCTGCATCAGCGGCATCTGATCGACGCGGCCGTGGCATGTCTCACAGCCCACGCCCTTCTTCACGTGGATACTGTGGTTGAAGTAGACGAAATCCGGAAGGTCGTGCACCCGCACCCAGCGCAACGGCGTCTCATCCCTGAAGCTCGCCCGTACCGGCTCCAGAATGGGCGCTGTGCTGAAGAGCTGGGAGTGGCAGTTCATGCAGGTCTTCGTTGGCGGAATGCCGGCGAAGGCGGATGTCTCGACCGACGTATGGCAGTACCGGCAATCGATGCCGTCGTCGAGCACGTGATGCAAGTGGCTGAACTGAATCGGCTGATCTATGTACTCATTCGCGCGCGTCACGTAGGACGAACGGCCGATGCCCATCGCGAGCAGGATGAGCCCCCCCGCCAAGGCCAATACGCCAAAGAGGCTGACCTTCGAGAGGGTATTGGCGCTCCGTGAAAAAATCTGCGACATCAGTTGAGGCCGGCGCGATCGCGAGCCTCGCGCTTACGCGAGACACGCCATGAAGGGTCGGGTGATTCTGGTTTCCTCGTGACCTGGACGAAGTTGTACCACAGTTGTGAAAAAAGGATCAAGCTCAGGGCGTCCCCCAAAAAACGGTCACGAAACCGAGCAATCCTACGCGACTGACAGAGGTATCGCCGAGAAATTATTGCCGACCGATGCAGCGCTCTCCACCTCGGCCGACGAACGAGGTCACTTTGGGCATCGTCTGGGGAATGCCCTCACGATGCGGTTCCTGAATCGTGGCAACCAAGATAGCGGCCGGTTCCCTCTTTGTAAGTAGCTGACTCGCTGTTTGTTGTACCCATCTGGCCTCCTGTAGAATGCACGGCCGATGAGCGATCGAAAGTACCGCCAACGCGGCTACGACGACGACGAGCGGAATCGTGAGCCTAAATTGCCGGCGAAAAAGGCACCCGAACCGGGAGCCCCGGCGGGCGCTCGGCGCGCCGGCGTGTCCCAAGATGGTCCAAAAGCCATCAACATGCCTGGCTATCGTGAGGTCGTGCGCTGCACCCAGTGCGGCAACGTCGCTACCACCGAAATCACCGCCGACAGTCGATGCCCTCGATGCGGCACCGATCTGCACGCCTGCGCACAGTGCGGTTCATTCGACCCGGGTAGTCGATTCGAGTGCATGCAAACCATCGGCGTCAGGATTTCGCCCAAGAACGCCAGAAACTCGTGCACGCTCTTCCACCCGCGGACGACGGTTGAACGCGAGACGACGACGCCGCGCGTGGACGATCCGCGGAAGGCATTCGACGACCTGTTCAAGTTCTAGATCAAACCCGTCCCGGAATTGATACTCTCCGGCCATGCGTACGCGTGTAACAGTGCTCGGAGCAGGTTTCGGCGGCCTGGAGCTGACGACCATCCTTTCAGAGGCATTCGGTGAAACCCTCGACCTCGTCCTGATCGACAAAGCCGATGCGTTTATCTTCGGCTTCTCAAAGCTCGACGTGATGTTCGGCCGGCGGAGGCCGGCCGAGGTGCGGCACGCATACCGCGACATCGTCAAGCCGGGCGTACGTTTCCTGCAATCCATGGTGCGGTCGATTGACCCGGTCAGCCGGCGCGTAGAGACGGATCACGGTGCGTTCGAATCAGACGTACTGGTGGTAGCCCTGGGTGCTGACATGGACCCGGCCGCCACGCCGGGTCTTGTCGAGGGCGGCAACGAGTTCTACTCGGTCGCCGGCGCCGAAGCACTACGGGACGTGCTGCCACGATTCGAGCGGGGGGCGGCAATTATAGGGGTGACATCGAAGACCTTTAAGTGTCCCCCGGCACCCAGCGAGGCGGCTCTCCTGCTGCACGACTACCTGACCGCGCATGGCCGGCGCGCCGCTACCGACATTTCGGTCGTGATTCCATTCGGCACGCCGATTCCGCCGTCGCCAGAGACCTCGCAGGCAATTCTTGCGGCCTTTGCGGAACGCGGCATCCGGTTCATCAAGGATCGCCTCGTGAGCGCCCTCGACCCCGACCGGAAAGTGGCGGTGCTGAGCGACGGGACCGAGATGCCGTGCGATCTGTTCCTTGGGGTGCCGGTGCATCGGGTTCCGGCAGTCGTCGTCGAGTCAGGGCTCGCCGCCGATGCCTATGGCTGGGTACCGGTGAACAAGCAGACGCTCGAAACACGCTTTCCGGGTGTCTACGCCGTGGGCGACGTGAACGGCGTGGGCACGCCCAAAGCAGGTGTCTTCGCCGAAGGCGCAGCGCGCGTGGTTGCGGCGGCCATCATCGCGCAGCTCCGCGGTGGGCCGTCCCCTGCCCCCTACGACGGCAAAGGCTCTTGCTATGTGGAGTTCGGACACGGCCATGTAGGGCGCGTCGACGTGGATTTCCTAAGCGGCCCAAAACCTACGGGAGTCTTCCAAGAGCCGTCCGAAGCATTGGTCGCTGAGAAGGGGTTGTTCCGCACGACCCGGCTCAAGAAATGGTTTGGTCATAAGACCGCGTAAAATTATCATTTTGTTGGTCATAAGACATATTAAATTGGCAATGACGATCTTGCCTGTCAAGAGCCGTGACCAAATATCCCGAGTCGGTAGGCTGCTCCTGATGCGAATACGCCCCGCGACGGCTGTCTGGATTTACGCGGCGGTCGTAGCCGTACTGCTGGGCTATTTCATGCTGGACATCCCTGTTCAGCTGAATGACAGCCTACAAAACATCCTCGGGGTCCGGCGCCGCACAATGTGGGACCTCGTCCTCAACCAGTTCTGGAGCGCGGGCTATCTGCGGCCGCTGCTTTTCGCACCGATCAAGCTCGTCTTCGAGGCGTCTGGAGGGCACTACACCGCGTGGTTCCGAGGGTTCCACGTGGCGCAGATGGCGTTCACAATCGGCCTCTTCGTAGCGCTCCTACGCGTGCGGACGTGGACGGACGCCGCCGCGGCGCCTCTGGCTCTCGCGGCATGCGTTGGCCTGCACACATTCGCCGGGACAATCCGCGAGGCATTCCCAATCAATGGATACTTGACCGTCATCGATTGCTGCCTGGCGGCCGCGCTGGTGGCCGCGGCGCGACCACGCTGGTGGTCAGTGCCGTGTGCCGTGGGGCTCCTCATCCTGGCGGCGCTCACCGTAGAGAGCGGCCTGCTCGTCTGGGTAGTGCTTATCGCTGGTTTCATCGCTGGATGGCGCGGGGTGCCCCGCTGGGGCGTCGTGTTGGCCACTCTCTGCGTCGTCGCTTACTTCGTCACGCGGTTTGCCGCGCTGAACACCAGCATGCCAGGCCTCTCCGAGCGCTCCACCGGTTTCGGTCTGCAGATTCTCGAGCCAGCGCAGATCATCGAACGATTCGGCGACAATCCTTGGCCTCTGTACGCCTACAACGTGGGTGCATCCGTTGGGTCGGTGTTGTTCGCAGAACCACGAGCCGGAGTTTTCTGGGTTGTCAGGGATGTGCTGTCGCGTGACGTCGAACCTTGGACCATCGTCAACCTGGTCGCCTGCGCAAGCCTGACGGCGTTCATCATCTGGTTCGTCGCGTCCGGGACGGAACGGTGGCGGCGATGGGAACTCGGCCACAACGATCAGCTGGTCGCGGTCTTCGTGGCGGTGCTCGGAGCCAATGCCGTGATGAACTACGTCTACACAAAAGACGTGATCATGAGCCCGGCCGGCGTGTTCTTTGCTCTCGCCGGCTATGCCGCAATCCGCGAATGCGTGGGTCGGCTGGAACACGTGTCGTTCGGGGCCTTGGGCGCGCGGCGGGCCGCATCGGTCTGCCTCTTGATCTGCGCGACCGCGTGGGGCATCAAGGCCGCAGGGGTGCATTTCAGCCTGCGTCATATCGCCCGGGACGTGCGGATGGAATGGGCGTTCGTGGACGAGTGGCAAGTGAAGCAGGAGATCACGATCACCGACCCGCGTGATCGCGCGATCGTGGAAGTGCTACGGGCCGACGCACTCTGGCGCCGACCCGCACTGCCGCGGATCGACATTCCCTGGCCCTGGCCTGGGGAGTGGTTCGACACTTCGCAGTAATAAATGGGCATGCGTCACTCCCGTCCCACTCTTCCTGCGACTTCGGTACCCGGAAGGGATTCCGCAGTAGAACCTCTGGCCGCAGGGGGACTTGGGCTGCTCGTCCCCGCGGCCCCGGTCATAGCGGCGGTCGTCGTATCAGCTCTTTTCGTTGCGGCCGAGTCCGTGGGGCTCCGGCCCTTCGAACATGCGCCGCTCACGGTGTCAGAGGCAGCCGGGTCCGGCGAGGCGCACGTCTTGCTGAACCTTCTTTATAACGGCGCGAATCCGCTCGCCCGCTACTCGGTCGGTCAGGACGTTATCAAGGGCAGCGAACCGAGAGACCTCACCCCGCTGGAAGCCGCCGTCGTGGGCAATCAACCGGCCATCATTGGCCTGCTGGAGCGGTGGAGTGTCCCTATCGACGACATGGAGCGGAACCGTCTGCTCTGCCTCGCGGTCTCAACCCGGGCGCAACTCTCCGTCGGGGCGCTGTCGCGGCCGGGCGTGGTTCCCTCGTGCGCGGAGCGCGTGCCGTCCACGTGATGCGGGCTGGAGGAGGAAGCAACGGGAGTCTCGGGAAAATCGAAGCCGACTCGAGTCACCGACTGAGCCAGCAAAGATGGCGGAGAGAGAGGGATTCGAACCCCCGGAACCCTTTCGGATTCAACGGTTTTCAAGACCGCCGCCTTAAACCACTCGGCCATCTCTCCTGACGTACCGATGCGCTCTCCATTATGCGCACTCTCCGCGCTGGAACCGGAATCTACCTTCGCGTAATGACCTCGGCGCCATCCATGAATGGGCGCAGCGCCTGAGGGACAACGACCGAACCATCTTTCTGCTGATAGTTCTCAAGAATGGCAATCAGCGTTCGACCGACGGCCAGACCTGAGCCATTCAAGGTATGGAGGAACTCCGCCTTACCCGTGCCTTCCGGCCGGAACTTGATGTTCGCTCGCCGAGCCTGAAACGCCTCGGTGTTGCTGCACGATGAGATCTCGCGGTATGTCTGCTGGCTGGGTAGCCACACTTCGATGTCGTAGGTCTTTGCGGACGCGAATCCCATATCGCCAGTGCTCAATAACATCGTGCGGTAGGGCAGCCCCAGGCGCCTGAGGACCTCCTCGGCATTCGACGTGAGCCGCTCGAGCTCATCGTAGGACCGATCGGGACTTGAAAACGCCATCAGCTCGACCTTGTCGAACTGATGCTGTCGAATCAAGCCGCGGACGTCGGCTCCGTACGATCCAGCTTCACTACGAAAACACGGCGTGTACGCTGTGTAGCGGATCGGGAGTGTCCGCCCATCGACGATCTCACCGCGGTGCAGATTCGTGAGTGGGACCTCGGCCGTCGGAACCATGTAGAGATCCCACTCCCCGGCGATCTTGAATAGGTCCGCCTCGAACTTCGGCAGGTTGCCGGTGCCAATCAGCGACGCCGTATTGGCCATGAAGGGCGGCTCGACCTCGGTATAGCCGTGCTCCTTCGTGTGCAAGTCCAGCATGAAGTTGACGAGCGCTCGTGCAAGCCGCGCACCCGCGCCCATCAGCACGGTGAATCGGGCACCGGCGATCTTGGTGCCTCTCTCGAAGTCGATGATGCCGAGCGCGGGGCCGAGATCCCAGTGCGGCTGCGGCGTGAAGGCAAACTCGGGCAGCGTTCCGTGCTGCCGCACTTCCACGTTGTCGGAGGCGTTCTTCCCTTCCGGCACGCTCACATGCGGGATGTTCGGAATCACCTGAAGCCGATCCTTGCGCTTCTGCTCGAGCGTCTCGAGCTCAGTCCCCAACTGCTTTATCTGTTGCGCCCGTGAACGGTTCGCGTCCTGGATCTTTGAGGTATCGAGCCCCTGCCGCTTGGCCGCGGCGACCTCGTCGCCGGACGTGTTCTGCTCCCGCTTGAGGCCCTCGATTTCCGGCAACAACTGCCGCCGGCGTGTCTCCAGTGTGGCGAGCTCTTCCAGTTCAGTCGTGAGGTCAACGCCTCGGTTCCGCAAGCCCCTGCGGACGGCGTCGAGGTGATCGCGGAGAAAAGCTGGATCGAGCATAGGAGTTGAGTTTATCTGAGTTAGGATGGCACTTCATGGCCGGCGCAATACGCAAAGCTGTCTTCCCCGCCGCGGGACTCGGTACCCGATTCCTTCCTGCCACCAAGGCTCAGCCCAAGGAAATGCTGGTCCTCGTGGACAAGCCCGTCATCCAGTACGGTGTCGAGGAAGCGGTCCAGTCCGGCGTGGACAACATCATCATCGTCACCGGCCGCGGGAAGAATGCGATCGAAGACCACTTCGACGTGGCGGTTGAACTGGAAAGCTATCTCGAGCAGCGTGGCAAGACGGCGCAGCTCGAAGAGATTCGAAAGATCTCCCGGCTCATTCACGTCTCCTACGTGCGGCAGGGCGAACCGCTCGGTCTCGGGCATGCCGTGCTCGTGACCAAGCAGATGGTGGGCCAAGAGCCGTTCGCCGTCATCCTCGGAGACGATGTCATCGACGCGACCCCGCCGGCGCTCAAGCAGATGATCGACGTGTTCGAGCGCCTCGACGGTCCGGTGCTGGCCGTCGAGCGAGTGTCGGCCGACGACGTTTCAAGTTACGGCGTCGTGGCGATCCAAGAAGGCGCGGACCTCGGGAAGGGGGTGCACCGGATTACGGACATGGTTGAGAAGCCGCGCCGCGAGGAGGCGCCCTCGAACCTCGCAATCATCGGCCGCTATATCCTCACGCCGGACATTTTTCCGGCGCTTGAGGCCACGGCGAGCGATCGCACGGGCGAGATTCAGCTGACCAACGGCCTCAAGCGTCTACTGCGCGAGCGGCCGATCTACGCCTGCGAGATCGAGGGCGTCCGCCATGACACCGGCAACAAGCTGGGTTTCCTCAAAGCGCTGGTGTACTTCGCTCTGCAACGACCGGATCTCGCCGATCCGTTCCGGCGATATCTCGAAACGCTCAACCTGAAGGTCGGCGCTCCCTAATCGCTCGCGGGCTTCGGCGGGGCGCTCTCGCTCTTCGATTGGGACCGGGTTTCGCTCTTCGTCTCCGACTTCGTCTCGGCCTTTCCGGTATCCGACTTCGCGGTGCCAGTTTTTCCCGCGTCGGCCTTCACTCCCTCACCCGTTCCAGCGTCGCTCTTCGTACTCTCGGCCTTCGCCGCGCTACTACCACCGGCCTCCGACGTGTTCTTCTTCGCGTAGTCAGTGATGTAGAAACCGGATCCCTTGAACTGGATTGCCGGAGACGACATGAGGCGGTGCGCAGGACCCTTTCCGCAGAGCCGACAAGCGTCCGGTGGCGGGTCAGAGAATTTCTGGATGATGTCGAAGCGCTTCCCGCAAGCGTCGCATTGATACTCGTAGAGCGGCACTTCGTTACTCCAGGACCGCGCCCGGATTGTCACCGAGCAGCAACTGCCGGTGGGCCCAGAATGGGGCGCTGCCCTGCGCGAGCAACGTGTCGTGAAATGTTCGCAACGAGAACTTCCCGTCCTGCTGTTCCTTATAGTCGTGCCGGAGCTTGAGCATCATCAACTTTCCGGCTGAATACACCAGGTAGGTCGGATCGAATGTCCCGCGCTCGGCCTCGCGCCGCGCAGTAGCCTCTTCAAGGAACGCCTCGTCGCGAAAGAATCGCATCCCCTGCTCCACTGACAAGTCCTCGCAGTGCAGCCGAATGCCGACGACGAAGCGCGCGAGACGGACGAGCGCCTCCGCGAGCTGCCCCAGTTTGAGAGTGACGTCTCCCCGGCGGAAGCCTGCCTCAATCATCATGTGTTCGCAGTAGTGCGCCCAGCCTTCGACAAAAGACGCTGGTGCAAAGAACGTTGACTTGCGCACCTTCGACTCGACGCGCCGAAGGTGCTGGTAGTGCAGGAAATGGCCTGGATAGACCTCGTGGATCGAGACGTTCCACAGCGACGGCAGGTTGAAGTCGCGCATGTGTTCCGTGCACTTCTCTTCGGGCCAGCTGCGATCGACGTCCGTCAGGTAGTAGTAAGCGTGGCTCGGCTTGGTTTCGAATGGCCCAGGCGTCCACATGCTTGCGGAGGCCCACCGGTAGAACTCCGGCGACGGCGCCACCACAACGGGCTCGCCCACTGGAACCGTCACAACCGACTGCCGCTGGAGAAATTCCAGCAACTCTGCAATCTGCGACTGTGCGACCTTTACCAGGTCGCCCGGGGCCGGGTGTTGTTCTTTGGCTTCGCGCCATACGGCCATCGGGTCGCCGCCGTTCACGCGTCCGGCGACAGAGCGAAACTCCTCCTGGACGTCTTGGAGCTCGCGCATGGCAATCGTCAGCAGCTTGTCCACTCCGAGCGACAGTCCCTCGTCGAGCTTCAGCTTCTGCTCGAACTTGTCCCGCCCCAGGCGGAACGAAGCCTTTGCGCGCGGCGCCATGTCAGTCTCGAGATAGTCGATGAAGCGCTTCATCGCGGTCGCGGCTTCCGTCGACGCGTCGGCGAGGTCACCAAGCACGTGCAGGTCGTCGAGCGCAGAGAACGCGCGCGGGAGATCTGCTTCGATGAACTTGAGCGACCCGCGCCACGTCTCGAGCCCAATCTTCACAAAGATCCCAGGGCACTCCCTGATGTTGTCGCGGGCCGCTTGAACGAGCCTGGGTACCTGGCGCAATTTTGAGACGACACGGCGAGCGCGCTCGGCCTCCGGAGCATAAGCAAAGAGCGCCTGAGCCGCCAAGCCTGTCCCGATGATGTCGGCGTACATTTGAGGGCTGCGCTCCCACGTGCGTACCTGCTCGAACTCGTACATCCGGGCCTCGACATCTGCGGAAAGGATGCCGTGATCCACGCGCTCGCCCGCAGGGAGTTGCTGCGGGTCAATCTGGTGGAGACGACGCCCAAAACCGGAGAGAGCCCGGACGTGCGCGTCGACTGCAGGACGGCTCAAGTCTTCGAGCAGGTCATCGTGCAAGTGCACGCCGTCCAAGCTCGCGTTGCTCGGATGCTGCTCATGCAGGTAAGCGAGGTAGGCGTCGACGAAATGGGGAAACGGCTCCGATGGGTACATGCCCTGTCATGATTGGCGCTCGGTCTCGCCCCTTGGTGAGCGCGCATCCCACAATAGTACAATAATCGTCCGTTCGATGACCGGCACGCTCTTCGTGGTCGCTACGCCCATCGGCAACCTCGAGGACATTACACTCAGAGCCCTGCGGGTTCTCAGGGAAGCTGATGTGATAGCCGCTGAAGACACGCGCCGCACGGCCCGGCTGCTCGGGCGCCACGGGATCCAGACCCCGACTATCAGCTTTCACGAGCACAACACGCGTTCCCGCGTGCCCCAGCTTCTGACTCGCCTTGAAGCAGGTGAGAGCGTGGCGCTGGTCACCGACGCCGGGACACCGTCGATTTCCGATCCTGGCGTTGAGCTCGTGCGAGCCTGCATTGGAAAAGGCGTGGCTGTAGATTCGATTCCTGGTCCGAGCGCCCCGATTACAGCAGCTTCCCTTTCCGGGTTTCCACTTGACTCACTGACCGTGCTTGGATTTCCACCAGCCCGCGCTGCTGAACGGAAGAAATGGATGGAGGCCCTGGCGATCCTTCCCCACACGGTTTCATTTTTCGAGGCACCCCATCGAATCAGGGCAACGCTAAGTGAGGCGGCATTAATATTGGGCAATAGACAAATAATGGTGGGCCGTGAATTGACGAAAATTCACCAGGAGTTGCTTCGTGGTCCAGCTGGGGCGGTTCTCGAAGCATTGACCAGCGCGAGAGGTGAGTTTACTGTTGTTGTCGGACCAATGATTATCGAGAGGACTTCGCCTGATGATGCCAGCGACCAAACCATACTGAACAATTTTGGTCATATAACAGAATATTCCGCACTTGGCAGACGTGATGTTGTCCGTGAGCTTGGCAGAAAGCATAGGATGACCACCAAAGAGGTCTACGCCGCGATCGAGAGAGCAAAAAAATCTGTTATATGACCAAATAAATTGTTGTGCCGATAAGATCTTCGGTGCCAGAAATCCACATTGCCGTCCTCGCTGCTGGCCAGGGCACTCGCATGAAGTCGGTTGTCCCGAAGGTCCTCCACACGATTTCCGGGCTTCCGCTCATCGAACACGTCCTCCGGACCGCCCGCTCCCTGTTGCCGGCTACCATCACGCTGATCGTCGGCCATGGTGCGGATCGAGTCAGAACAAGCCTGGCTCAACAAGTAGATCTCCGGTTTGCCCTCCAGGAGCCTCAGCTGGGCACTGCACACGCCCTCCAACAGGCCGAAGCGGCGCTCGCGGGTTGCAGCGGAACTCTGGTGTTGCTTTCGGGCGACGTACCTCTCCTGAAGGCCGCCACTCTGAGGAAGCTGGTCGATACACACCAATCCACCGGGGCGGCCGCAACGGTTGTAACGGCGGTCCTGGAGCGGCCCTACGGCTATGGCCGTATCGTCAGACGCTTGGGGCGGATCTCGCGCATTGTGGAGGAGCGGGATGCGTCGCCGGCCCAGAGGCAAATTCAGGAGATCAATAGCGGGATTTACGCCTTCGACCTCGCGCCCCTATTCGCGTCTCTACGCGCCATTGCGTCGAAGAACGCGCAGGGGGAGTACTACCTGACCGATCTGATCGCGATTTACCGGAAGCGCGCACTTCCGGTGGAAACACTCGTGATCGACGACCCGCAGGAAATCCGCGGCATTAACAGCCGCTCAGAACTGGCGGAAGTGAGCACCCACGTGAGACAGACCAAGAACGAAGAACTAATGGCGGCGGGCGTCACCCTCATCGATCCGGCGACAACCTATATCGAAGCCGACGTCGAGATCGGTCCTGACACAGTGATACACCCCGGTGTGGTCATCGAGGGACACACCCGCATTGGTTCGGCCTGCGAAATCCAGGCGCACGTCCGCATCAGTGACTCGGAGATCGCGAACCGAGTCACGATCAACAACTTCTGCCTCCTCGTTGGAGCGCGCGTTGCAGACGGGGCATCCGTGGGTCCATTTGCGCACATCCGACCGGACACCAGCGTCGGGGAAAACGCCAGGGTCGGAAACTTCGTGGAGCTGAAGAATACTTCGCTGGGCAGGGGCTCCAAGGCGAACCACCTCGCCTACCTGGGCGACGCGACCGTCGGCGCCAACGTGAACATCGGCGCGGGCACGATCACCTGCAACTACGACGGTACCCAGAAGCATCAGACCATCATCGAGGACGGCGCCTTCATCGGCAGCGATACTCAGCTGATTGCACCGGTACGGATTGGAGCCGGGGCTTACGTTGCCGCTGGTTCCTCGATTACCGGTGATGTTCCCGCCGGAGCTCTCGGCATCGCCCGTGGGCGGCAGTCGAACATCGAAGGCTGGACGGAGCGCAGGGGCGACCGGCCCAAAGGCTAGGCGCGCGGGACCCTGGAACGCGAGACCCCACGCAAGGACGCTGTATCTATGTGCGGAATCATCGGTTACATCGGCTCGAAACCTGTCGTCCCAGTGCTGCTGGACGGGCTGCGGCGGATGGAGTACCGCGGCTACGATTCCGCCGGCATAGCGTTAATCGGCCCTGAGGGGATCACGATCAGGCGATCAGCGGGGAAGCTCGTCAACCTCGAAAACAGCATCCGCGATGAACCGGTCAACGGCTTGTACGGAATCGGTCACACCCGTTGGGCGACGCACGGCCGTCCGACCGAGGAGAACGCGCACCCGCACCGCGATTGCACCGGACGCATCGTCGTTGTCCATAACGGGATCATCGAGAACTATCTCGAGCTGAAGCAGGAGCTCCAGGCACAGGGCCACAAGTTCACGACCGAAACGGACACCGAGATCGTGGCGCACTTGGTCGAGCGCGAGATGCGCGGCGACGGCCTTGAGAACGGCGTCCGCCGGGCACTGAAGCTGATGCGGGGCATGTTCGCCCTTGTGCTCGTGTCGGTGGAAGACCCGGAGAAAATTGTCGCGGTCCGTAACGGTCCGCCGCTCGTGATCGGACTGGGCCACGACGAGTTCTTCGTGGCTTCCGACATTCCCGCAATCCTGGCGCACACGCGCGACGTGGTGTTCCTCGGCGACGAGGAAATGGCCATCGTCACTCGCTCGGGCGTCGCGTTCACCGACTACGAGGGACGCGCCGTCTCGAAGACTACGCAGCGCGTGTTGTGGGATCCGATCGCCGCGGAAAAGGGCGGCCATAAGCACTTCATGCTCAAGGAGATCTATGAGCAGCCGACCGCCGCTCGCGACACGGTGATCGGCCGGGTCTCGCTGGATCGTGGCCAAGTGTTCCTCGAAGACATCAACGTCTCCGAAGAGACGCTGCGCGCCTTGCAAAAGGTGACCATCATCGCGTGCGGTACTTCGTGGCACGCCGGACTGGTGGGGAAGTATCTAATCGAATCGCTGGCGCAATTGCCCGTGGAAGTCGATTACGGGTCCGAGTACCGGTACCGGAATCCGATCGTCGGGGCCAATGAGTTGGCGATCGTGATCACCCAGTCCGGTGAAACGGCCGACACGCTCGCGGCATTGCGCGAGGCCCGCCGGAAGGGCGCCAGCAGCGTCGCTATCTGCAACGTCGTGGGCAGCATGGCCACGCGTGAAGCCGACGGTACCGTCTACACACACGCGGGCCCAGAGATCGGCGTGGCTTCGACCAAGGCCTTCACGTCACAGCTCGTGGCGCTACAGCTCATCGCACTCTACATGGCCCAGGTGCGCGGCACGCTCCCCGCTCTTGCAATCCGGAATCACATCGAGGAGCTCCTCCGGCTTCCGCAGATTCTGGAGCAGGCGCTTAAAGCGTCGGCACCGATGGAGAAGGTAGCCGAACGGTTCTACAACCGCACGGATTTCCTCTTCCTCGGCCGCGGTATCAATTACCCGATCGCGCTCGAAGGAGCGCTCAAGCTGAAGGAAATCTCCTACATCCATGCCGAGGGCTATCCTGCTGGAGAGATGAAGCACGGGCCAATCGCACTCATCGACGAGCGCATGCCGGTCGTGGCCGTCGCACCCGACGATCACGTCTTCGAGAAGATGATCGGGAACGTCCAGGAAGCCAAAGCACGCGGCGGGTCGGTCATCGCCGTGACTACCGAAGGCGATTCGCGCATGGCCGGGGTTCTTGACGCCGCCAGGGACGTCATGTTGCCGATGCCAGTGACCACCGCGCTGCTCACACCGATCGTGATGACGATTCCGTTGCAGTTGCTCGCATACCACATCGCCGTCCGGCGCGGATGCGACGTAGACCAGCCACGCAATCTGGCAAAGAGTGTGACGGTCGAGTAGCGCGCGCGCAGCGTAAGATAGAGGCTTGGATCTCCTCTCGAGCCTCAACCCTGAACAGCAAGAGGCCGTCCTGCACACGGAGGGGCCCCTCCTGATTCTTGCCGGTGCCGGCTCCGGGAAGACCCGGGTCATCGCCCACCGCATCGCTCATCTTGTCAGCAGCGGCATCGCCGATGCCGATCGCGTGCTCGCCGTCACCTTCACGAACAAGGCAGCGGGGGAGATGCGGACACGCGTCGAGACGCTGCTCGGCATCGATTGCCGGAAGATGTGGATCTCGACCTTCCACGCCCTGTGCGCGAGGCTGCTGCGACGCGAGGCCTCGCTCATCGGCCTCTCGCGCGATTTCGTGATTTACGACTCCACGGATCAGCTCACGGTAATGAAGCAGGCGCTGCGCCAGATCGGGATGGACGACAGCTCTCTGCAACCGCGCCAGGTGTTGTCGCGCATCAGCCATGCCAAGAACCGCATGGAGGGCGCTGAGTCGTTCACCCTGAGTTCCTGGAACCCGCGCGAAGAACAGATTGGCAAGTTGTTCGCGCTGTATGTCAATGCACTGAAGGAAGCCAACGCGCTCGACTTCGATGACCTGCTCCTACGAACCGTGGAGCTCTTCGAAAAGTCGGAATCGGTGCGAGAGCGCTATAGCGAGAAATTCCAGTTCCTGATGGTGGATGAGTACCAGGACACCAACCGGCCCCAGTACCTTCTAATCCAACGGCTGGCCGCGAAACGCAGGAACCTGTGCGTCGTGGGGGATCCGGACCAATCGATATACAAGTGGCGCGGCGCCGACCTCAAGAACATCCTTGATTTCGAGCACGACTTTCCCGAGGCGCTCATCGTGCGCCTTGAACGAAACTACCGATCCACGCAGGTGATCCTCGACGCAGCCTCGGCGGTCATCGCGCAAAACCGCAATCGCAAGGAAAAGCGCTTGTACACCGATCGCAGGGGCGGTGCAAAGGTGCTCCTGTACCGCGCCGGCGACGATCTGGACGAGGCCGAATTCATCGCACGAACCGCGCGAGCGGCACTTCACGACGACGCGGAGAACACTGTGGCCGTCTTGTACCGGACAAACGCCCAGTCACGGACCGTTGAGGATGCCCTCCGCCGCTCTGGCATGGCCTACCGGATTATCGGCGGCGTCAGGTTCTACGAGCGAAAGGAGATCAAGGACGCGCTGGCTTACTTGAAGCTCGTCCTGAGCCCACACGACGATGTGAGCCTGAGGCGAGTCATCAACGTACCGGCGCGCGGCATCGGCAAGGGCGTGATGGAGTCGATCGAGGCGGTCCAGCTGACAGACGGTTCCAGCGCACCGCCGCTGCTCGCGGGTCTTCACCCGGTCGCGGCGAACAACTCACTGTGGGCCAGGGTCGTCGAGGCGGCGGACCGGCGACTGCTGGCGCCGCGCGCCAACGCCTCCCTTGTCGCCTTCCGGGACCTCTTGACGCACCTCACGGCGATGGCCTCCAGGGAGCCAGTGTCGGTCATTCTCGGGAAGGTCCTGGACCAGAGCGGGTACCTACAGGACCTCAGGGAGGAGCGAAGCGAGGAGGCTGAGGCACGCGTCGAAAACCTGGCCGAGCTTGTGTCGGCGGCGCGGGAATACGAGACGCGGAGTCCTGAGCCGTCACTCGGTGGATTCGTCGATCAGCTGTCTTTGCTATCGGACGCTGACGAGGAAGCCGGGTCCAGGGATGCTCGCGTGCTGATGATGACCCTTCACAGCGCCAAGGGGCTCGAATTTCCGGTGGTCATGATCAGCGGTCTGGAAGAAGGGCTGTTCCCCCATTCACGCTCGAGCGAGGACGAAGCCGAGCTCGAGGAGGAACGGCGCCTCTGCTACGTCGGGATCACCCGCGCACAGCGACGTCTCGTGCTCAGCTCCGCGGCACGCCGGCGAGTGTTCGGCGAGTACCAGGCAAGCGAGGCGTCACGATTCATCAACGAGATTCCCGCTGAGCTCGTGGAGGAAATCCCGTCCACGTTTGCGTCCGCATATCCGTCCTCGTTCGGCCAGTTCCGCCAGAACCCCAATGGCAGGGGAGGCAGTTATCGCGGCAAGGTGCGCGAGGCATCGCCGGCTTACTCGTACGAGGACGAAGATCAGTCAGTCGCGTCTGGGCTCCGGCCAGGGTCGCGAGTCAGGCATCCGCAGTTCGGCGTCGGAACGGTGCTCAGCGTGGAACCGCTCGACGATGACACGAAGCTGGTGGTTCGCTTCACATCGGCGGGGCAGAAGACGCTTCGCGCGAAGTTCGCGAAGCTGGAAGTGGCGTAGTCGTATCGCCGCCGCCAGAATGCCCTAGGAGTCCCCTCCCTCCGGCTCGATCTTCTGATCGGTCTGCGCGGCCGAGCTGTCATCAATCCTCCCGACAGCGTCTTCTTCTTGTTCCGCGAGGCGCGCGATGGACACCGCGCGGTCGTCGCCTTCGATGTCGATCATCTTCACTCCTTGAGTGGAGCGGCCAATCGTCCGGACGTCTCGCGCCGCCATCCGCAGCGTTTTGCCTTGCTGCGTAATCAGCATCAGCTCGTCCTCGTCGGCAACCTGCAAGATGCCGACGACCTTACCGTTTCGTTCGGATGTCTGAATGTTGATGATCCCGATGCCACCACGTGTTTGCACCCGGTACTCGTCCAATCCGGTCCGCTTGCCGTAACCCTGCTCCGTCACTGACAGGATCGTGCCTCCCGGCTTCAGCACCTCCATCGCGACGACCGTGTCACCGTCACGCAACGAGATCCCGCGAACTCCGTAGGCCGTGCGGCCCATCGCCCTCACATCGGATTCCGCGAACCGGATTGACATGCCGTCGCTCGTGCCAATGAACACCTCGGACGTCCCATCGGAGACCTGCACCGCCATCACGGCGTCGCCGGCTTCGATGCCCATCGCGATAATGCCGCCCGCGCGCGGGTTGCTGAACGCGGCCAGTTCGGTCTTCTTCACGACGCCATGACGGCTCCCCATGACAACGAACCTGTCCGCCTCGAACTCCTTGACAGCGATCATCGACGCGATGCGCTCGCCCTCTTCCATCGAGACGAGGTTCGCGATGGCCTTGCCGCGGCCATCCGGCCCGACATCAGGGACCTCATGCACCTTCAGCCAGTAGACGCGCCCTCGGTCGGAGAAGATCATGATGTAGGCGTGCGTAGACGCCACGAAGAGGTGGCTGACAAAGTCCTCCTCGCGCGTGCGCATGCCGAGGCGCCCCTTGCCCCCTCGCCGCTGGCTGCGGTAGCTCGTGATGGCGGTGCGCTTGATGTAGCCGGTATGGCTCACGGTGATCGCCATGTCTTCCTCGGCGATCAGATCCTCGATCCTGAACTCGCCCTCTTCCGGCAGGATCTGCGTGCGGCGCTCGTCGCCGTATTTCGCTTGGATTCGACGCAGCTCATCGATGATGATCTGCATCAGGAGCCGGTCGCTCGAGAGAATCGCGAGCAGCCGCTCGATCACCTTCAAGAGCTCCGCAAGCTCATCGAGGATCTTCTGGCGCTCCAGGCCAGTGAGCCTCTGGAGCTGCATGTCAAGAATCGCCTGGGCCTGGAGCTGACTCAAGCGAAACTGCGTCATCAGCCCGTCGCGGGCCTCACCCGGATTCTTCGCCGCGCGGATCAGTGCGATCACCGCGTCGATGTGGTCGAGGGCGATCTTGAGCCCTTCGAGAATGTGGCGGCGAGCCTCGGCCTTCCGCAGTTCGAAGTCAGTCCGCCGACGCACAACCTCGCGCCTGAACTCGACGAAGTTGTCGATGAGCTCGACCAGGGGTAGTACTTTCGGCCGACCACCGACAATCGCCAGCATGATGATGCCGAAGCTCGTCTGCAGTTGCGTGTGCTTGTACAGGTTGTTCAGCACGACGTCTCCGACCTCGCCGCGCTTGAGATCGACGACGATGCGCATGCCGTCGCGGTCAGACTCGTCGCGGAGGTCAGAGATTCCCTCAAGGGTCTTCTCCCGCACAAGATCGGCGATGTGCTCAATCAACCGCTTCTTGTTGACCTGGTACGGGATCGCGTTGATCACGATCGACTGGCGGTCGCCCTTCTTTGCAACCTCTATCTCGGCACTGGCTCGCATCAGGACTGAGCCGCGACCTGTCAGCAGTGCTTGGCGAATGCCGTGGCTGCCAACGATGTATCCGCCAGTCGGGAAATCCGGTCCCTTGACCAGCTCCAGCAGCTTCCGTTGCTTCTCGGCGATCGTCGGCGGGATGTCTCCGAATCCACTCTCGATCGTCCACACGGCTGCGTCGATGACCTCCCGCATGTTGTGCGGCGGAATGTTCGTGGCCATGCCGACGGCAATTCCGGTCGAACCGTTCACGAGCAGGTTCGGGAACGGGGAAGGGAGCACCGAAGGCTCTTCGGTCGTTTCGTCGTAGTTTGGGACGAAGTCAACGGTCTCCTTATCGAGGTCCGCCATCATCTCGTCGGCGAGAGCTTTCAGTCTGGCCTCGGTGTACCGCATTGCCGCGGGCGGGTCGCCGTCGATTGAACCGAAATTCCCTTGTCCGTCCGTGAGCAGGTAGCGCAGGTTGAAGTCTTGTGCCATGCGGACGAGAGTGTCGTAGATGGAGGCGTCGCCATGCGGATGGAAGTTGCCCATCACCTCGCCGACGATCTTCGCGCACTTGCGGTACCCCCGCGTCGATGACAGCCCCATGTTCTTCATGCCGTAGAGCACACGGCGGTGGGCGGGCTTGAGGCCGTCGCGGATGTCAGGGAGGGCGCGCCCAATGATTACGCTCATCGCGTAATCCATGTACGAGCGCTTCATCTCGTCTTCGATATCGACGGGAATGTGGTTGTGCGGGGTCGGTGTGGTCATGGATGTCTTCGCGGACAGCTGAGGGTGTCCGTCTACCGGTGTTGTCTTACCGGTCCTGGTTCAAGGGTCAGCCCTTCCGAATCGTGGTCCTCGCTGCGGAAGACATGGAGGCGTCTGGGCAGGCGTCAACGACGCCCGTCTCATACGTCGAGGTTCCTGACGTCCAGCGCGTTGTCCTCGATGAACTTTCGTCGTGGCTCGACGTGGTCGCCCATCAACGTGGTGAACATCTGGTCCGCTTCGGCATGGTCTTCCGCTCGCACCTGCAGCAGCGTCCGGTTGTCTGGATCCATCGTGGTGTTCCAGAGCGTATCCGGGTTCATTTCGCCCAGGCCCTTGTACCGATTCACCGCGACGCCCTTCTTGCCGGCGGCGATAAAGAACTCGACAAAGGCGTCCACGTTCTCGAGCGTTGCGTCAGCATCCTTCCGGCCGCGCCCGGCCGCTGCCGACACCACCGGGACCGCCGCGGTCGCTTCGTCGAGTTCTCCGCCTCCAAGCGTCGCCTCGTCACTCCCCGCCGTGCCTGGATCGTCGGGAGGGTCGTCAACGGGCGCAGCATCACTGTGTTTGACGATGACCGGGAAAACGACCTCCTGGATTTCGCCATACGCCGCCCGTAGGGTCCGATACTCACCGGAAGCCAGGAAGGTCACGCCGATCTGAGACGGCCTCGGGTAGCCTTGTGCGCGATCCTCGACGGCGAGCGCGAAGGTATTGTGCTCGTCGTCTCTCACCACGGCCACGATCCTCACGGGCGTGGTCATACGCGCTGCGATCACCTCGAGTCGCTCGCGCTGCTCGAAGAACGTCTTGTCACGCGCGTCAAGCTCTAACAGCATCGACACGATATCGGTGGGGTGGCCGCGTCGCGTCACCTGCTGAAGCAGTTTGCGGTAGGCCATCATCCGCTGCAGATTCCGCTCGAGCGTTTCGCCGAAGATTTCGGTGCCATCAGCCAGTGTGACAACGCGCGACTCGACCGCCCGCCGAATCAGGTAGCTCTCGAGGTCGCGTTCGTCCTTGATATAGGTTTCAGACCGGCCACGCTTGGCGCGAAACAGCGGAGGCTGAGCAATGTAGACGTAGCCGCGATCGATGAGCTGTCCCATCTGCCGGTAGAAGAACGTCAGCAGTAACGTGCGGATGTGGGATCCGTCCACGTCAGCGTCGGTCATGATGATGACGCGGTGGTATCGAAGCTTCTCGACATTGAAATCCTCGGTACCGATACCGCAGCCCAGCGCGGCGATCATCGTCTTGATCTCGTCGCTGCCGAGCATCTTGTCGAAGCGCGCCTTCTCGACGTTCAGGATCTTGCCCTTAATCGGAAGGATGGCCTGGAAGCGGCGATCGCGTCCTTGCTTTGCTGACCCGCCGGCTGACTCTCCCTCGACGATGTAGATCTCGCTCAAGGCGGGATCTCGCTCTTGGCAATCCGCAAGCTTCCCGGGCAGGCTGCTGCCATCCAGCGCGCCTTTCCGTCGGACAAGATCGCGTGCTTTGCGCGCCGCGTCGCGCGCACGTGCCGCATCGACCGCCTTGCCGATGATCTTCTTGGCGACGACCGGGTTCTCCTCGAGATACTGACCGAGCTTGTCGTTGATGATGGCCTCAACGATGCCCTTGACCTCGGTGTTGCCAAGCTTCGTCTTCGTCTGTCCTTCGAACTGCGGTTGGGGAATCTTGACGCTGACCACGCCGGTCAATCCCTCTCGGATGTCGTCGCCGCTGATCGTCGCCTCCTTCAGGTCCTTCACCAGATTGTTCTTGGTGGCGTAGGCATTAATCGTGCGCGTCAGCGCCGAACGAAACCCCGAGAGATGGGTGCCCCCTTCGTGGGTGTTGATGTTGTTGGCGAACGAGAAGACCAGCTCTGAGTAACCGTCGTTCCACTGCAACGCGATCTCGGCGTCAATGCCGTCTCTCGTGCCGCGCATGAAGATCGGCTTGTCGTTGACGACGGCCTTGTTCTTATTGAGATGCTCGACGAAGGATACGATGCCGCCGTCGTACTGGAACTTATGGCTCTTTCCGTCGCGCTCGTCGTCGATGGTGATGAGGATCCCACCATTGAGGAAGGCGAGCTCACGCAGGCGCTGCGCCAAGGTGTCGAAGCTGTACTCGGTGGTTTCAAAGATCTGCGGATCGGCCTTGAATGTGACCTTCGTGCCGCGCCGTTGAGTTGTACCGGTGGACTCCAGATCCGCGATCGGCGTACCGCGCTCGTAACTCTGCTGGTAGACACGGCCGTCGCGCCAGATCTCGAGGTCGAGCCGCTCAGAGAGGGCGTTTACCACGGAGACGCCGACGCCATGAAGGCCTCCGGAGACCTTGTAGCTGTCGTTGTCGAACTTGCCACCAGCGTGGAGCACGGTGAGCACGACTTCAGCCGCCGATTTGCCGCTCTCGTGGCGATCGACTGGAATCCCCCGACCGTTGTCGATAACCGTTATCGAGTGATCGATATGGATCGTGACGTTGACCTGATTGCAGTAGCCGGCGAGCGCCTCATCGATCGAGTTGTCAACGATCTCGTAAACAAGGTGGTGCAACCCAGGCGCGCCGGTGGACCCGATGTACATGGCTGGGCGCTTGCGCACGGCCTCGAGGCCTTCGAGGACCTTGATCTGCGCCGCGCCGTAGTCGCCGCTGGAGCCGTTTCCGTCCGTGCCGGCAGTGATCGAGCCTGCCGGGAGAGGTGCGTTCTGATCTTGTTGTTGTTCCGGATGTTCCACGCGTGTCCTTACGTTTACCAGAGCGCTGCAGCTCTCCGGCAGCCGATCAAATTCGCATCGGCATGATGACGTACGTGTAGTCGTACCCCGCCGCCCCAACGGGCTTCATTACAGCCTGGCTGACTTCGTCCTTCAGGGAGAGCGCAACGATATCGGTGCCTACTACATTGAGAAAATCCAGCACGTACTGTGCGTTGAACGAGATCGCCATCGCGCCGCCGTTGTACTCGACCGGGATCTGTTCGCGGGCTTCACCAAACTCGGAGCTGCTCGAGGTGACCTCGACCCTTCCCTTGTCGATCTCGAACTTCACCGCACGGGAGCGTTCATTGGACAGCAGCGCAACGCGCTTGACCGCGTTCGTCAAGCGCTCACGCTCGAACTCGATTTCCTTGTCATTGCCTTTGGGAATAACACGCTCGTACGCGGGAAACTGGCCGTCGATCATCCGCGAAATGAGCATCCGTCCACCCACCTCGAAGAAGAGGTGATTCTCGCCTCGCTCGTAGTAGATATCGCCATCGGATTCAGCAAGGAGCTTCCCAAGCTCGAGCAATGTCTTCTTGGGCAGAATCGCCTTTGCCTCCTCGCCGTCCTTCGCGGCGGCGTCGGCTCCCCGGGCGACCGAGACCAGCGCAAGCCGATGTCCATCGGTGGCCACTAGGCTCATGGAATCCGAACGCAGCACGAACAACGCACCGTTCAGGAAATATCTGGTGTCCTCGCCGGTGATCGCGAACTGTGTCTTGGCAATCATTTCGCGCACGGCGTCGCGCGGAAGCACGACACGCGAGGCACCTGTCGCTTCAGGCAGCGTCGGAAAGTCCTCTCGCGGCAGCGTCTGGATCCGTGAGTCAAAACGATCCGCTGCGACCCTGACGCCATTCTTGTCTTCGTCTATTCGAACGTCCGTCTCAGGGAGCGCCTTGATGATTTCATACAGCTTCTTCGCCGGCAGGGTCAGAGATCCGCCTTTGGCGACCGATGCGTCACAACGGCTGCGGAGTGCAACCTCGAGGTCGGTGGCAAGCATCCGTACTTCGCTGTCTTTGGCTTCGATCAAGACGTTGGCGAGGATAGGGATTGTGTTCTTCCGCTCGACGATGCCCTGGAAAAGTTGCAGTTCTCGCAGAAACTCGTTCTTCCGAACTACCAATTCCATAGGCGTGCTGCTGACCTCGGCGGCGGCGCGGTGTCCGCTGTAGAAGATCCTCTTAAATTAGAGGAGAGAAGAGATACCAAATTATAAGAGAAGAAGAAGGTGTTGTGCAAAAGAGGTCTCGTGCCCACTAATCCTTGACTATCAGTTATTTACGGTGTGGATATTTTCGCGGAATCACCCCGTTGCGCTGGTGTGCGATCTGTGTGGATTACAGCTCGCGGAGAAGGTCCACAGCCACACACAGACCACCACTGTGGACCGTCGCGGATTCAGTGAAATGACTCAAGAAAACTGGCGATCAAGCTGTTGAAAACAGGGTCGACCTTCCGCATCTCCTCGACCTTCTTGATCGAGTGAATCACGGTCGAATGATGCTTTCCGCCGAAACGCCTCCCGATTTCCGGCAGGGAGGCATGTGTGAGCGTCTTGCAGAGGTACATGGCGATCTGTCGTGGCATCGTTACCGATTTGGAGTTATTGCGCGACTTCAACTCGGCAATTTTCAGCTGGTAGTACTCCGAGACGAACTTTTGAATTGTCTCGACCGTTACGGCTCTTTCGTCCTGGTCAATGACATTCTTCAGGACTTGATGAGCGAGCTCGAGAGAGATCTCGCGGCCGGTCAATGAGGCGTACGCGATCAGCCGGATCAGCGATCCCTCGAGTTCACGAACGTTCGACTTGATACGGCCGGCAATATACAAAGCGACCGCGTCCGGCAGAGGGAGGGCCTCCGCTTCGGCTTTGCGCTTCAAGATTGCAACCCGCGTCTCGATATCAGGGGGTTGGATGTCGGCGATCAACCCCCACTCAAACCGCGACCGCAAACGTTCCTCGAGCGCCGGGATTTCATGGGGCGGTCGATCGCTGCTAATGACAATCTGCTTCTGGGCGTCATGCAGCGCGTTAAAGGTGTGAAAGAACTCCGTCTGCGTGCCGTCCTTGCCGGAAACGAACTGGATGTCATCGACCAGAAGTACGTCAACACTCCGGTATCGCTCGCGGAAGTCAAGTATCCGATCGTACCGAAGGGCGTTGATCATCTCGTTCATGAATCGCTCAGACGAGATATAGGTGAGCCTCAGACCTGCGCCATGCTGCAGCACGTGCTGTCCGACCGCATGCATCAGATGGGTCTTACCCAGACCGACCCCGCCGTAGATGAAGAGAGGATTGTAGGAACGGGAGGGCGCTTCGGCCACGGCGCGGCACGCGGCGTGTGCGAACTGGTTGGATGACCCCACGATGAAGGTATCGAACGTGTAACGTGGATTCAGGCCTCCGGCGCTGCTCGGGGATTCGCCTTGAGGCAGGTTCTCCTGTTGTAAGGGAGGCGGTTCGACAGCCGCTGCGAGCAATGGGGTTGAGCCGTCCGCGAGGAATACCAGGGACGCGTCAGGGCGCCTCACCTCTGCCAAGGCTTCGGCGAGCACGAGTGAGTAGTGTTTGGTGAGCCAGTCCTTGAATAGCGCATTCGGGACCCGGACGGTGATGGCGGCACCGGTATCGGCCACGAACGAGGTTGGCTTGAACCAAGTGTAGTAACTGTGCCGGTTAACCTTCGTTTCGATCCGGGTGAGGATCTGCTCCCAGATGCTGGCGTCCATGCGATAAAACCAGAAAATCGAAGGAAATCGCCGCCTGTCCCGGAGATCGGGGGTCCCGTTTTCCACAGTGTTTTCCACAGTTGTGGAAATCTTGGGGAAGGAACCGAATAGCGGTTCAGCCTGACCAGATCCGCGACCGACAGACGGACTCGGGACTGTACCACATGGGACCAGCCTCCAGGTGCTCGCTAGCGAGTTCGTTGACACGATTTGAACCGCACGACTAGTATTGCTAGTTCAGCCGCTCGCGTCGGCGATCATTATTCAGCAGGACTGCCCGTGGACCGGGCCGATACCAGGACAGCATGGCGAGATCGAAAAAGGGGAAGCGAACATTTCAGCCGAACACCCGCCGTCGCGCCAAAACTCACGGGTTCCGCGTTCGGATGGCGACCAAGAATGGGCGAATCGTGCTCAAGCGGCGGCGCGCCAAGGGGCGTAAGCGCTTGACGGTCGCTGACGAGGGCTGAAAGTAGAGCTGTTCAGGTCTGGTAAGCCGACCATGGCGGGACAGGGACTGGCGGCGCGGGATAGGGTTCGACGCCGCCCAGAGTTTGAACGGGCATACGGCAGTGGAGTACGAATTCAGGGGCGGTTCATGACCCTGTTCGTGCTGCCCAACGGCGGCTCCATCCCTCGCCTCGGAGTGGCGGCGACGAGGAAGATGGGCTCGGCGGTCGAACGCAATCGCGCCAAGCGCTTGGCGCGCGAGCTGTTCAGGCGCCAGAAGCTGGCGGTCGCCCTTGACGTAATCATCGTGCCGCGCCGGGAAATGCTCGATGCACCCTTCGCCACCCTCAAGACTGACTACAACGACGCCCTCAATCGACGCCACCACGCACGCCCGGCCCCGAGCCGGAGGCCAGCCGGGAATCGCGGCCGTTCTGGCACTGCTAAGAGCGTATAAGATCATTATTTCTCCATTATTTACAGGTTCTTGTCGGTTTCACCCGTCCTGTTCGGATTACATGGGTGAAGCCGTTCGCCTGCACGGAGCCATCAAAGGTGTCTGGCTTGGGTTGCGCCGTTTGGCGCGCTGCCAACCGCTAGGCAACCACGGGTTCGATCCCGTCCCTCGCAGCTAGTCGGAGTCCATGGAACGCAGGGTTCTCATTGCCGTGTTCTTGTCGTTTCTGGTGCTGTACGGTTACCAGGCACTCTTCGTCCCGCCAGTCCCACCGGCGTCCCAAACGTCAGCCACTTCAACTAGGCAGGAAAGTCGAGCCCAGGAGTCGGCTGCCGTTCTATCAACCGATCCCACCGCATCAACGACAGAGATTGCGGCCGAACCGCCTCTTGTCAAAGGCGACCTTACCGAGCGAGAGATAGTGGTCGAAACGGCCACCGTCCAGGCGGTATTGAGCAATCGAGGCGGGCGCGTGGTGCACTGGCGGTTGAAGAAGCATCTCGACGACCGCGGTCAACCGGTTGATCTCGTTCCCTCGGACGTGCCGCAGGATCAGCCGTCACCGTTTTCGCTGCGCGTTGAGGACGAAGGTGTCACGCGCCGGCTGAATTCTTCGCTCTACAGCGCCACAGGCGACACAAACGGGCGCCTGGACGCTACCGCGAATCCAGCAACGCTCGTATTCGAGATGCAGGATGCAGTGGGCGTACGAGCGCGCAAGGAATTCCGTTTCGAACCCAGCGACTACGTAGTGGCCTTCAGTGTGACTGTCGTTCAGGGCGATGAAGCGCTCAATCCTGTCGTGTTGTGGGGGCCAGGGCTGGGCGACATCGGCTCCACCGCTGCAGGCGGCAGTTTCTTCACCGGCAACTACGTTCAACCGCCGCAAGCGATTTTCTACAAGGACAACGAGGTGACCCGTGTGTCGGCGGGCAGCCTCGCGGAACAGCCGCTACAGGAGGGCCAGTTCCGATTCGTGGGGATCGACGATCACTATTTCCTGGCTGCGGCGCTCGCCCCAGGCCAGGCACGTGTCGAACTCCGGGAGCTGACGCTCCCCGGGGCGGGCGAGACACAGCGGCAGCTGGTTACCCAGACGTTTCGATTCGCCAAGCCACCACAGAACGTCCGCTTCTTCTTGGGGCCGAAACAGTTCGATCTTCTCAAGTCGATTGACGGTGAATTGGTGCGGGCCATCAACTTCGGGATGTTCGCCTGGCTCGTGCTGCCGCTGCTGAGCGTATTGAAGTGGCTGTACGCGTACGTGGGCAACTACGGCACGGCGATTATCCTGCTGACGATCCTCATCAACATCGTCATCTTCCCGTTGCGCCACAAAAGCGTCGTGTCGATGCGGAAGATGCAGATGCTCCAGCCGCAGCTCAAGGCGATCCAGGATCGGTACGCGGGGCTGAAAGTCACGGACCCCGCGAAGCAGAAGATGAACACGGAGGTGATGAACCTCTATCGTGAGAAAGGCGTAAACCCGGCAAGCGGCTGCGTACCGATGCTGTTGACGATGCCGGTGCTGTTCGCTTTCTACTCGCTGCTGTCGCAGGCAATTGAATTACGGGGGGCGCCGTTCGGTTTCTGGATCCACGACCTGTCGCAGAAGGATCCGTTCTACGTCACGCCCTTGTTGATGGGAGCGTCGATGTTCTGGCAGCAGCGAATCACTCCCACGACCATGGATCCGGCCCAGGCAAAGATGATGATGTTCATGCCGGTAGTGTTCACGGCGATGTTCATCAATTTTCCGAGCGGCCTGGCTATCTACTACTTCACGAGCAACCTCTGGACGATCGGGCAGCAGTACTTCACCAACTGGCTGATTGGCCCACCGGCCGCACAGGCGATTCGACCACCGGCGGAGAAACGGCTAAAGAGTGCGGGAGCAGGCCGTACGCCCGGTGCCGAACCCAAGGCTGAGAACCCATGAACGATACGCTCACGAATCAGATCACAGAGTTCGTCCAGAACGTTGCGAGAGCGATGGGTGCCTCGCTCACGGTGGCAGTTGAAGAGACTCCAGAGGGCACCCATATCAATCTCCAGGGAGAAGATGGCGGCGTCCTCGTCCGCCGGAGCGGGGAAGGACTTCAAGCGCTGCAGCACATCGTGGCCACCGCCTTCCGGCGCCAGCTTGGCGACGACAACCGCATCGTTATTGACTGCAACGGTTTCAGAAAAGACAAGGACGCCGAGTTGCGACAGATGGCGCGCTACATGGCGGAGAAAGCGCGCAGCACGGGCGCGTCCCAGGAGATGGGCCCACTCAATCCGTACGAGCGCCGCATCGTGCACATGGCGATAGCGGAGGATCCGGCGGCGACATCGGAAAGCATCGGCGATGCCTTCATGAAGACCGTTATCATCAGCGCCAAAAAATAGTTGGTCGATGGTGGGCGGTGGGTCGCGGTGGCCTGCCACCACCCACAATCCATCATCCATGTTTGCCACAGACGACGCTATCGTGGCGATTGCGACCCCCCAGGGACGTGGCGGGATTGGTGTCGTGCGCGTCAGCGGCGCGTCAGCGTTGAGCATCGCCGCGTCCATTCTCGAAAGCGATGGGCCGCTCCAACCGCGCCATGCCACCTTCACGCGCTTGCGTGCGGGAACACGCACGGTCCTCGATGAAGTCGTTGCAACGTTCTTCCAGGCGCCGCATTCATATACAGGCCAGGATGTCGTTGAGATCAGCGCCCACGGCAGTCCGGTCGTTCTGAACGACCTCGTGCATCGTGCTCTTGATGCTGGAGCACGTCTGGCTGAGCCAGGAGAGTTCACTTTCCGGGCGTACCTCAACGGCAAGCGCGACCTGGTCCAGGCGGAGGCGGTCGCGGACCTGATCGACGCTGCCACTCCACTCCAGGCGCGGGTGGCCTTCGATCAGCTCGAGGGCACGCTGACACGGCGCATTGGCGAGATCGACGCGGATCTGTTCGATCTGACCGCGCGCCTCGAGGCTTCGCTTGACTTCCCCGACGAGGGTTATCACTTCATTGACCCTGAGGAAACCGCCAACCGAATTAGTGCTGTGATTAAGGCCTTCGACCGTCTCTTGGTGGATGCGTCTAGAGGACGGATGATTCGTGAAGGGGCGACGGTCGTTATTTCAGGTCGGACAAACGTAGGTAAGTCTAGCATTTTCAATGCGTTATCAGGAACATGCCGAGCAATCGTCACCGATATTCACGGGACCACGCGGGACTTGGTAACCGAGACGATAGACATCGGCGGCTTGGCCGTAACGCTGGTTGATACGGCTGGCTCACGGGAGACAGCGGATATCGTCGAGCGTGAAGGGGTTGTTCGCGCAGCGCGCGCAAGACAAGTCGCAGCCCTCGTGTTAATCGTCCTCGATGGTAGCGATCCCTTCGTCTACGACGACGACCGGACGCTACTCGCGGAGACAGCTGGACAGCTGCGGCTTGTTGTCTTCAACAAGTGCGACCTTGAATGCCCACAGAGTGGAACGTTTGTCGATGTGCCCTCGGGGCACCGCGTCGACAGCGATGAGCTAGTCAGAGTCTCCGCGAAGACCCTCGACGGGATCGACCGCCTTCGCCACTCAGTCGTGCAGGCGCTCTCCGGCGGTGAACTTCTACGCGACACGGCATCGATGTCGAACACCCGTCACATCCGTCTCGTTGAGTTCGCTCGCGGTCATCTGGTCGCTGCACATGCGGCGGTGGCGTCTGGAGCGGCACCCGAGGAGTTTGTCCTCACAGATCTCCAATCAGCACGTTCACGGCTAGACGAGATAGTTGGCGTTCGCACGACCGAGGATGTGTTGAGACATATCTTCGAGCGGTTCTGCATCGGAAAGTAACGGGACGGAGCAGGTGAACTTTGACGTGATCGTGGTTGGAGCCGGGCACGCTGGCGTTGAAGCTGCGTACGCCGCAGCGCGCCTCGGGTGCAGCGTGGGCCTTTGTACGCTCTCACGCGGCACAGTCGCCCACATGCCGTGCAATCCCGCAGTGGGGGGCACGGCGAAGGGGCATCTTGTCCGAGAAATTGATGCGCTCGGCGGACTGATGGGTCGCGCGATTGACGCGACCGGCCTGCAGTTCAAGCTGCTCAATCGATCTCGTGGGCCGGCGGTTTGGTCGCCACGCGCGCAGGCCGACAAGCAACGATATGCGACGTGGGTAACCAACGCACTCGAGCGCGAACCCAACATCACTTGGATTTTTGGAAGGGCCGGGCGCGTCCTCGCATCGCATGGAAGGGTTGAAGGGCTCGCCATGGAGGACGGCGACAGCCACGCCTGCAGCGCGCTCATCGTCACGACGGGCACATTTCTCAATGGCTTGATTCACGTAGGGCTAGAGCAGCGCCCCGCTGGCCGCCACGGAGAACCGCCCTCGCGGGATCTCGCCGAATCCATTCGGGCCTTCGGTTTCCAAGGGGGCCGTCTCAAGACCGGCACCCCTCCTCGACTGGATCGGCGAAGTATCGACTTCGATGCGAGGGTTGGCGACGAAAGTTGGACGGTGGAACCTGGCGACCCGGTACCGGTACCGTTCTCGTTTGCGACGACCGTTCCACTTCGCAATCGAATGCACTGCTGGCTTCTTTACACCAACGAGCGCGTACGCGATCTGGTGCGGAGCAACATCGACCGCAGTCCGCTCTACAACGGACAGATTCGAGGCATCGGTCCACGTTATTGCCCGTCACTCGAAGACAAGATCATGCGCTTCCCGGAGAGGGAGCGCCATCAAGTCTATCTAGAACCCGAAGGGCTCGACGTGAACGAGATTTACGTCAATGGGCTTTCTATGTCTCTGCCTCGTGACATCCAGGAAACGCTCGTGCGGGCACTTCCTGGTCTTGAAGACGCGCACATGCTAAGGCCGGGTTATGCCGTTGAGTACGACTTCGTTCAACCGACTGAGCTTCGTTCCTCGCTCGAGACCCATCGTGTTGAAGGGCTGTTTTTCGCTGGGCAGATCAACGGTACGTCCGGCTACGAGGAAGCTGCTGCCCAGGGGATTGTCGCGGGTCTAAACGGCGCCAAACGCGCCCGACGTGAGCTGCCGATTATCTTTCGTCGCGACGAGGCATACATCGGGGTCCTCGTGGATGACCTCGTCACACGCGGATGTCTGGAGCCGTATCGCATGTTCACATCTCGAGCGGAGCACAGGTTACTTCTACGGATCGACAATGCAGACCTGCGTCTCACGCCACTTGGCCGCCAAGCAGGCCTTGTGGACGATGAGCAATGGACCAGGTTTGAGGCTAGGCGCGATCGTTACGACCGAAATCTCGCGATGCTGTCGAAAGCACTTATCAGGAGCGCTTCCGGCGCTCGGATCCCGGCTGCGCAACTATTGCGTCAGCCAGGTGTCCGTCTTGATGCACTTGCGGAAGATCATCGCGTTGACTTGGCATTCGATCTCTGTTCGCGTGAATTGGATCTTTCCAGTGTCGAGACGGTGGTGAAGTACGAGGGGTATCTGAAGCGGGAAGTAGCGCTTGTCGAACGGACGCGGAAGGAGGGTGGGCGCAGGATTCCTCATGATTTTCAGTATTTTGGTGTACCAGGACTCTCGCACGAAGTCGTTGATCGGCTATCTCACGTTCGCCCAGAAACGCTCGGACAGGCGGCACGTATCCCAGGCATGACACCGGCTGCTCTCGCTGTGCTTGGCGCTCACGTGGGCCGGACACCGCCCGCTGCGATGCTTCCGTGACAAGCCGCGAGTTTCAGGAACGCTTGCTCAGACGAGCCAAGCGCGCCGGGGTATCCGTGTCTCCAGATGTTTCCGGAAGGCTCGAAATCTACTTTCGTCTTCTGGCTTCTTGGAACCTCAAGATCAACCTGACTGGTCTCAGCCTCGCGGAACCGACGCCTGAAGCCTTCGATCGACTCTTGATAGAGCCTCTCGTGGCTGCTCGCTATATTCCGTCCGCAAGTAAGCGGGTCATGGACATTGGTAGCGGTGGGGGATCACCGGCTATTCCCCTGGCGCTTGCCACGCCACATATTGAGCTCCTGATGGTCGAATCAAAGGCGAGGAAGTCGGTGTTTCTTCGGGAGGTCCTGAGAGCCATTGAACTGGATCGAGCCAAAGTGGCGAGCAACCGATTTGAAGAACTCCTTGGCAGGTCTGACCTTCACGAGGCGCACGATCTCCTGACAATTCGTGCCGTGCGACTGGAGGCAAGGGTTCTGATGTCGCTCCAGGCGTTTCTCAGACCCGGTGGCGCGATGTTCTTATTCCGAGGGTCGTCCACGGCAGAGCTCACCACGATAACCCCGCCACTTACCTGGGTCGCGACCCATCCTCTTATAGAATCCCTTCGGAGTCAGCTCGTTGTCCTTGAGAAACGAGTCATAGGACGCTAAGTAGAAAATCACGAGGCCCTCTTCGGTCTCCAGAATAAATCGCAACCGGTCCTGTTTCGTTCCACGTGGAACGATAGCATTCGCTTAAACTTCGTGTTTCACGTGAAACTTCAGTCTTGACAGCCTGCAGACTGGGTACTAGATTTGACATTGTTTAAGATTTATTGGCGAGCATGTTCTGTAGACAGAAAATATTGGTCATATGACTAATTTAGAACAAGCGAGACGAAGTCGAGCGATCGCGGTCGCCAATCAGAAAGGCGGCGTTGGAAAAACCACCACGGCTGTCAATCTCGCCACGTCTTTGGCCCTCGCGGGGCACCCCGTGCTCCTGGTGGATATTGATCCTCAGGGAAATCTTACGAGCGGCGTCGGACAAAAGGGGCAGCGTGCCCCTGGCGGCACTGTGTACGAGGCACTGCTGACCGACGCGGCGCCCGAGACATTCATCCTGCAAACGGCAATTGACAACCTGTTTCTCGTACCGGCGGATCGAAACCTTACAGGAGCCGAGATCGAACTGGTCTCAGTACCTGAGCGTGAGCGGCGTCTGCAGCGTGTGCTGACTCCACTGCGCGACCGATTCGCGTACATCTTCATCGATTGCCCGCCGTCGCTCGGACTGTTGACGCTGAATGCGCTTGTGGCCGCCGATGCCGTGCTGATCCCGCTGCACTGCGAGTACTTTGCCCTCGAGGGACTCGCCGATCTCGTCGGAACCATGCGCCGCGTCCGTAGCGCATTCAACCCCACGCTCGACATCGAAGGCGTCCTTCTGACGATGTATGACGACCGCACGAATCTCGGACAGCTCGTCGCACGCGACGTGAGGGATTTTTTTAAGGAGAAGGTGTTCAACACGATCATCCCGCGCAATGTCCGCCTGGGAGAGGCACCCAGCCACGGCATGCCCGGCGTCACCTACGACGCGCAATCACGGGGAGCCGCCGCCTATATTGCGCTTGCCCAGGAAATGCTCGCCCGCCGCGCGGCCTGAGGAGTTTGAGATGATGGAGAAAAGGTCGGCACTCGGCAAGGGACTGAGCGCGCTGCTCCCCGAAGCACCAGAACCGGTGCGCAATGGGGCGATCGACGTCGATATCGATTTGTTGGCGCCGAACGAACAACAGCCCCGATTACGGATGGACGACGCAAAGCTCGATGAGCTCGCGCATTCCATCAAGGCAAGAGGCATTATCCAGCCGATTCTGGTCCGACGCAGCGGCAACGAGTATCAGATCATTGCCGGTGAGCGCCGCTGGCGCGCGGCCCAGCGCGCCGGACTGTTGAAGGTCCCGGTCGTCGTGCGCGACGTGCCTGGGGATTCGGAGCAGCAGCTTCTCGAGCTGGCGTTGATCGAGAACATCCAGCGGGAAAACCTCAACCCTGTTGACGAAGCCCTCGCCTATCAACGCCTCGTGGACGAGCATGCTCTGACACAGGAACAAGTGGCCGCCGCCGTAGGAAAAGACCGCAGCTCTGTGGCGAACTATCTTCGTCTGCTCAAACTTCCAGAGGAGGTACGCGCCGACCTGGCCTCGGGGTCTCTCTCCATGGGCCACGCCCGTGCGCTTTTGGCGCTACCTGACGCCGCGGCGCAGAAGCAGACAGCTCGCGAAGTTGTTTCGCGCGCCCTATCTGTACGTGAAACCGAGCAGCTCGTGAGGAAGCTCACATCCCCACATCCTCCGACCACCCAGGATTTGAGGGTCCAGCCGCCCACCGACGTTCATACCCGCGCGGCCGAGGATCGCATGCGGTTCGCTCTCGGCGCGAAAGTCCGAATTATTCGCCGTGGCGAAGGTGGGACGGTGGAGATCGGCTTTGGCTCTGAGGCCGAACTCAACCGCCTCTATGAGCAGATCATCCGGGGTTAGGGAAGGGCACACAGTGGAGGGTAAACCCGAGCGATCTGCCCATTTTGCTTGGCTCGTGTGATATAAAAAGACGTTTGTGCCTTCTTGGTACAAGCTCGCTGTAGCGTGGCCGTCGCATTCCTGGTCGTCTGGTGGACTGTCTCTTCTAAACCACTGCCGGACCGCTTCGCTTGACCCCACCGCGCAGGTCGTTGCGGCAGAGACCCTGCGTCGTCGCGACCCAAAGGTCGCTCTCGGTGGAATTTGTGAGTCGCGCTCAATCAGTTCGGACGGTCCGTAAAGTGTCTATGGTGCAGCCGTTGTGGCAATGAGTGGGCGAGCCTCCGCCGCCAGATACGCGCACGCCCTTCTCGACGTGGCCGTGCTGGAATCCGATCCCGTGCGCGCAGGCGAGGACCTCGCCACATTTGCTGTTCTGGTAGACGGACATCCCGATCTGCGTGGAGCGCTGACGAATCCCGCAGTTCCTGCTCAGACAAAGCACCGCGTTACACAAGAACTGATTGCGCGTCTCCAGCCGGTTTCTCCCGTCAGCAAGCTCCTGTTGATGCTGGCAGATCGCGACCGGTTCGTGCTGCTGCAGGACGTGGCGGCTGTCTATCGTGAGCGCTTGATGGAGCACCAGAAGATCCTGCGCGCGGAAGTGATCACCGCGGTACCGTTGGCGGCGGGTCGGGCCGAACAGCTGCGGCAGCGGTTATCCCAAGCCACTGGATTTACGGTCACGATGACGACAACGGTGGACCAGGCGTTGATTGGCGGCGTCGTAGCCCGCATCGGCAGCACCGTCTACGACGGCAGTGTGGCCACACAGCTCGCGAAGATGCGCCAGCGGTTGCTACAAGGAAGTTAAGCGGAGGCCTTTCGGGTTACCGCAAGGAACACAGATGGACATCAGAGCCGAAGAAATCTCTAAGATCATCCGCGATCAAATCGGGAGCCACGCGGTCGACGTCAACGTCGCCGAGGTCGGCACCGTCATCTCGATCGGCGACGGCATCGCACGCGTGCACGGCGTGGATCGCGCCATGGCTGGCGAGATGCTCGAGTTCCCCAAGGGCATCTTCGGCATCGCGCTCAACCTCGAAGAAGAAAGCGTCGGCGCGGTGCTCCTCGGCGATTTTACGGGCATCAAGGAGGGCGACACCGTCAAGCGCACCGGCCGCATTATTTCGGTGCCCGTCGGGGAGGAATTGCTGGGCCGCGTCGTCAACGCGGTCGGCCAGCCCATCGACGGCAAGGGACCGATAGGGACAAAGCAGTTCCTGCCGATCGAACGCCTGGCGCCGGGCGTCGTGGATCGGCAACCGGTGAAGGAACCGCTGCAGACCGGGCTCAAGGCGATCGACGGCATGGTGCCGATCGGCCGCGGCCAGCGCGAGCTGATTATCGGTGACCGGCAGACGGGCAAGACCGCGGTAGCCGTGGACGCGATCATCAACCAGCGCGGCAAAGGCGTTATCTGCATCTACAACGCGGTCGGGCAGAAGCAGTCCACGGTCGCGCAGGTCGTGCGGACGCTCGAAGAGTACGACGCGATGAGCTACACGGTCGTCGTCGCGGCGACCGCCTCAGACCCGGCGCCCATGCTCTACATCAGCCCGTACTCAGCATGCACAATTGGCGAGTTCTTCCGCGACAGCGGGCGCCATGCGCTGGTCGTCTATGACGATCTTTCGAAGCATGCGCAGGCCTATCGCGAGATTTCCCTGCTGCTTCGCCGTCCACCTGGCCGAGAGGCATACCCCGGTGATGTTTTTTATCTGCACTCGCGCCTCCTGGAGCGAGCGGCCAAGCTCAACGCCGCCGCGGGCGGTGGGTCGCTGACCGCGCTGCCGATCATCGAGACGCAGGCGGGCGACTTGTCCGCGTACATCCCGACCAACGTGATTTCGATCACCGACGGGCAGATTTTCCTGGAGAGCGATCTCTTCCATCAGGGCGTTCGTCCCGCCATCAACGTCGGCAACTCGGTGTCGCGGGTCGGCGGGTCAGCCCAGATTAAGGCCATGCGACAGGTGGCCGGCTCGCTGCGTCTCGACCTTGCACAGTATCGTGAGCTCGCGGCCTTTGCGCAGTTTGGTAGCGACCTCGACAAGGCCACGCAGGCGCAGCTCAATCGTGGCCGCCGGCTGGTCGAGATCCTGAAACAGCCGCAATACCAGCCCGTCGCGGTTGAGAAGCAGGTGGCAATCGTATATGCCGCCACCAAGGGGTTCCTCGACGCCGTTGCCGTTGAGGACGTAGGCCGCTACGAGCAGGATCTCTACCGCTTCCTTGAGACGCGGTATCCGGCCGTGCTCACCGGCATCGCCGACAAGAAGGTCATCGACGATGAGAACAAGGGGGCGCTGGAGTCAGCGCTCAAGGAATTCGGCCAGCAGTTCGTGGGCCGCTCGGCCGCCGCGGTTGCCTAGATGCCGTCCCTGATTGACCTGCGTCGGCGAATCCGCGCCGTCAAGTCGACGCAGCAGATCACGAAGGCGATGAAGATGATCGCAGCCTCGCGCCTCAGGCGTGCGCAGGAACGCGTCATTTCCGCCAGGCCTTTTGCGCAGCGCATGAGACAGGTGCTGAACGGCCTCGTCTCGCGCGTTGAACAGGACGCGCACCCGCTGTTGCGGATTCCGGTGCCGGGCGTCGGCCGTCCTTTGCTCATCGTGATCACCGCGGATCGCGGGCTGTGCGGCAGCTTCAACTCGAACGTGATCAAGGCCGGAGGCCAGTTCATCGCCAATGAAGGGCAGGGCCGTGCAATCGCGCTCGGGCTCGTCGGGCGGAAGGGCCGCGACTTTTTTCGCCGACGGGGCTTCGATGTCCGCTACGAAAGGGTCGGTCTCTTCCAGCACCTCTCGTTTGCGGACGCAGCGGAGATCGCCGATGTTGCGATAGAAGAGTTCACCTCAGGCAACGCTTCGAGCGTCCACCTGGTCTTCAACGAGTTCAAGTCGGTGATGACGCAACGCATCGTGGTCGAGCCGTTGCTGCCGATCCCACGGATCGAGGAGAAGGCGCCCGTCGCCGGTCCCGCCGTGGACTACCTCTACGAGCCCTCGCCGGAGGGGATTTTCAAGGATCTGCTTCCTCGGCACGTGCAGGTACAGGTGTACCGTGCGCTGCTGGAGTCGAATGCGGCGTTCTTTGCCGCTCAGATGACGGCGATGGATGCGGCAACGCGTAATTCAGCGGAAATGCTCGAGAGCCTGACGCTTTACATGAACAAGGTCCGTCAGGCGGCGATTACGCGCGAGATCATCGAGGTCGTGTCCGGCGCCGCCGCGACATAGACGATAGGGTTATGGCAAATACAGCATCGGCGCAAAGAATAGGCAAGGTCGTCCAGGTCATCGGCCCAGTGATCGACGTTGAGTTTCCTGGAGATCTTCCGGAGATCTACAACGCGGTCCGCATCGTTTCCGACGGAGCGGACGGCAGCGAGAAGATCGACGTCGTCGCGGAGGTCGAGCAGCACCTCGGTGAGAACCGCGTACGCACGGTCGCGATGAAGCCGACCGACGGCATGACACGAGGCATGAAGGTCATCGACACTGGCGGACCGATTTCTGTCCCGGTGGGTCCAGAGACGCTTGGCCGTGTGCTGAACGTGCTTGGCGAACCGGTGGACTTTCCCGACCGCCCGGTGCTGACCAAGGAACGGTGGCCAATCCATCGCGCCGCGCCGACGCTCGAGCAGCAGTCCACCGAGCTAAAGATGTTCGAGACCGGGATCAAGGTGATTGACCTGCTCGAACCGTATCTGCAAGGCGGCAAGATCGGACTCTTCGGCGGTGCCGGCGTTGGCAAGACCGTCATCATCATGGAGCTGATTCACAACATTGCCCTGAAGCACAGCGGCGTGTCGGTCTTCGGCGGCGTCGGCGAACGGACCCGCGAAGGCAACGACCTCTGGCTCGAGTTCCAGGAGTCTGGGGTCATCAATATTGAGGACCCGTCGAAGTCGCGCGCGGCGCTCGTCTATGGCCAGATGACTGAGCCACCGGGCGCACGATTGCGCGTGGCGTTGTCCGCGTTGACCGTTGCTGAGTACTTCCGCGACGGCGAAGGCAAGGATGTGCTGCTCTTCATCGACAACATCTTCCGCTTCACGCAGGCGGGGTCCGAGGTATCGGCCCTGCTCGGTCGCATGCCGTCGGCCGTCGGCTATCAGCCGACGCTGTTGAGCGAGATGGGGACGATGCAGGAGCGCATTACCTCGACGAAAAAGGGTTCGATCACGTCGGTCCAGGCGATCTATGTGCCCGCCGACGACTACACCGACCCGGCGCCGGCAACAACCTTCGCTCACTTGGACGCCACAACAAACCTCTCGCGGCAGATCGCCGAGCTGGGTATTTATCCGGCCGTCGATCCCCTGGCCTCGACGTCACGCATTCTCGATCCTCGAATCATCGGCGAGGAACACTACGGAGTGGCGCGCTCGGTGAAGCAAATCCTCCAGCGCTACAAGGACCTCCAGGACATCATCGCGATTCTTGGCATCGACGAGCTGTCGGAGGAAGATCGGCTCACGGTGTCGCGAGCGCGAAAGCTTCAGCGGTTCCTTTCTCAGCCCTTCTTCGTGGCCGAGCAGTTCACCGGGTTCAAGGGCAAGTACGTTCCGATAGCCGACACGGTAAGGGGCTTCAAGGAGATCGTCGAGGGCAAGCACGACGCACTCCCGGAACAGGCGTTCTATCTGGTCGGTACGATCGAAGAGGCCGTCGAGAAGGCCGCCGCGATGAAGACCGCATAGTCCGGAAGGTTCACGAGATGGCGCTTCCTACAACGCTCACGCTCGAGATTGTCACGCCCGATCGCGCCCTCGCGCGTGAGGAGGTGGACGAAGTGGTGGTCCCAGGCTCGGAAGGCGAGTTGGGCATTCTACCCGGGCACACGCCGTTGCTGGCCACGCTCAAGGTGGGGGAGCTATGGTACCGCCAGGGTCGGGAGACGCACCATCTATCCGTCGCATTCGGGTTCGTGGAAGTGCTGCCGGACCGGGTGACGATCCTGGCGCACGTGGCCGAACGTGCGCAGGACATCGACATCGAGCGCGCCGAGCGGGCTAGGCGCCGCGCCGAAGAGCGGCTCGAAAAGCCCTCTGCACAGACCGACCTGGACTTCGAACGTGCGCGGATCGCGATGATGAAGGCCTTGATCCGCTTGCAGGTGGCCTCGCGGGCACGGACGCGGGTATGATCCGGAGGCCTCAAGGCCTCCACCTGCCACGTCCGCGGTAGTCGGAGGCCTGAGGTTTCCGGAATACGTTGCTCGCCAACTTCCGTCAGCTTCTCCGCTATCGCCCGCTCGTGCTAAGCCTGGTGTCGCGCGAACTCTCCGCGCGTTATCGGGGCTCGGTGCTTGGCTTCTTCTGGTCCTTCGTCAACCCGCTTCTTCTGCTGCTCATCTATACCTTCGTCTTTACGGCAGTGCTCCCCGGAGCCCGCGGATCCGGGCTTGAGCCGTTCTCGGTCTTCATGTTCTGCGGGATTCTCCCCTGGACCTGGTTCTCCTCTTCGCTGCTCGAGTCATCGACGGTGTTGGTGAGTGGCGGGAACCTGATCAAGAAGGTCCTCTTTCCGGCAGAGGTCCTTCCGATCGTGAGCGTCCTCGCGGGTCTCGTACACTTCTGCTTCGGCCTGCCGATCCTTGCGGCATTCCTCGTGTACTACCGAGTGCCGTTGGTGCCGAGCGATTTGCTCTGGCTCCCGCTCATCGTGTTGATTCAGCTCGTGCTCACCACGGGAATCGCCCTGATCGTGTCCGCGTTGACCGTCCACTTCCGCGACGTGCGCGACCTTCTGGCCAACCTGTTGACGTTCTGGTTCTTCGCCACGCCGATCATCTACCCTTTATCGCAGGCGCCGCCGCGACTCCAGTTCGCGTTGGGCCTCAACCCCTTCACGCATCTGGCGGTGTCGTACCAGGAAGTGCTGTTCCGCGCCGGGCCGTTCACTGCGTGGCCACGACTTCTCGCGGTCGGCGGCGCGTCGTTGGTTGTGTGTTGGGTCGGCTACTGGGTTTTCGATCGCTTGCGCGACACTCTCGCGGAGGGAATCTGATGCGCCAGGGGTGCGATGGACGGGAGCGGCGAAAAGGATCGATCGCGCGATGAACGCAATAGAAGTGCGCGAGGTACGAAAGTTGTACCGCCGGTACTCGGGGCGCAGACAGTTCGCCACGCTCAAGAGCGCGTTTCTGAGAGGGAGCGTCCTTCGCGATTTGCGGCCGGACGAGGCCTTCGAAGCCCTGAAAAACGTATCGTTCGATGTCCCCGTCGGAACGACACTCGGCATCATCGGATGCAATGGTTCAGGCAAGAGCACGCTGCTCAAGCTGATTGCCGGCATCGGCAAGCCGACCGCTGGAACGATCAGCGTGGCAGGACGCGTTTCTGCCTTGATCGAGTTGGGCGCGGGCTTCCATCCGGAGATCTCAGGCCGAGAGAATGTTTACATCAACGGCATGATGCTCGGGCTCACCAAGCGGGAGATCGCCAAGCGCTTCGACGAGATCGTGTCATTTGCCGGACTCGAAGACTTCATTGAGGCGCCCGTCAAGACGTACTCGTCTGGCATGTACGTTCGGCTCGGGTTCGCGGTTGCGATCAACGTGGAGCCTGACGTGCTCCTCGTGGATGAAGTACTGGCGGTCGGTGACGAAGCGTTCACGCACAAGTGCCTCGACAGGTTCGCGGAGTTGCGGCGCCTTGGGCGAACCGTTGTCCTCGTGACGCACTCGCTCGATCTCGTGACCAGGTTCTGCGATTCGGCGCTCTGGATCGACGGCGGCACCGTCCGCGCACAGGGAGACCCGAAGCGGGTTATCGACGCGTATCTGATGGACGTGGCTGAGGGCGAGAACGAGGCACTCGAGCGTCCAAAGTCCCAGAGGCCCGCTCCCGGATCCCAGGATGCGCCGGCGGACATGTTCCAAGCTGCCGAGGGACGATGGGGCTCGCGCGAGGCCGAGATAACGGGAGTGACGTTCATCGGTGCAGGTGGATCTTCGACGCACCTGTTTCAGTCGGGCGAGGCGATGGAGATCAGGCTGCAGATTCGCGCACGCCAGCCACTGCCTGACGTTGTAATCGGCGTGGGGATCTTCAGCCTCGAAGGAGTCTGTTGCTACGGTACCAACACCCAGATCGAGGGAGCCACAGGCGGTGCGCTGTCAGGCGAGGGAGAAGTACGATTCTCCATTGACCGGCTTGACCTTGTCGAAGGGACCTACAAGCTTGACGTCGCCGTGCACCGTGAAAACGGCGTGCCCTACGACTACCATCGCCTCCTGCATACGTTCAGAGTGACGTCAAGGGTCAAAGAAGCAGGTATTTACAGGCCGCCACACCGGTGGACGTTCTCGGGCGGCATCCGTGTGTCGGGGTTGCCGTGAACATCACCTCGCCGATGCTGATGACTTCTGAGCAGGCAGCGATGCTGGCCGGCGGCGTCCGAAGTCGAGGCGGTCGGGTGGTCTTCACGAACGGCGTTTTCGACCTTTTGCATCCGGGTCACGTGCGCTACCTCGCGGATGCCAAGGCGCTCGGCGATATGCTCATCGTGGCCATCAATTCGGATCGGTCGGTGCGCGCCAACAAGGGGCCGTCGCGACCGATCCATTCCGAGCGCGAACGGGCCGAAGTGCTCCTCGCCCTGCGTTCCGTGAACGCGGTTGTGATCTTCGACGAGGAGACACCCCACGCAATCATCGGGCGCATTCAGCCGGATATCCTGGTCAAGGGCGCGGACTGGGGCCCGGACGACATAGTGGGCCGCGATATTGTCGAGGCACGCGGTGGCCGGGTCGTCCGCGTGGAACTTGCAGCGGGCTACTCGACCACCGACTTGATCAGGAAGGCCAGATCCTCAGGGCAAGGCTGAGAGATCGTCCCGGCTCTTCGTGCGCACATCATGGCTATCACCACGTCGCTCACGCTCCGCGCACTCCTGAGTCAGGCCGTCGGCAGGACTGGGCTCGCCGATTCTGTCCCCGTAGCGACCGGGCTGACGGCGGCGGCGAGAGCGCTCGCCGCCGTGGCCGCTTCGCGCGCAGCGGGTGGGACAACGCTGCTCGTCGTGCCGACAGACAAGGACGTCGAGCAACTCACGGCGGATGCGCGGTTCTTCTTTGCGGCGCTCGAGGGCGCGTCGGAGAGTGGAGCGGAGAAGGTAATCCTTCCATTCCCCTCCCTCCAAGTAGACCCATATCGCGGCATGACGCCGCACTTTCGTGTATCGGCAGCACGGGCACGGGCTCTTCACGCCGCTGCCACGGGGACGGCGCGCCTCATCGTCGCGTCGGCGGCGGCCCTGCTGCCCCGACTCAGCCCGCCGGCCCGTCTCATGCGCGCCTCGATCGAGATCAGGCCGGGGATCGAAATAGAGCCCCAAAGTCTCGCGGACGTCTTCGTGGACGCGGGCTTCACTCGTGAAGACCCCGTAGATGAGCACGGGTCGTTCACGATCCGCGGTGGCATCGTGGATGTCTTCCCCACAGGTGACGCCGAGCCCATTCGGATCGAGTTCGTCGGCGACATGGTGGAATCGCTTCGCCGATTCGATCCCGCCACCCAACGTTCGACGGGGACCGTCGACCAAGTGCTCGTCGCCCCGGTTCGGGAACGGTTCGATGAGAACACCGCAGGGTTGTCAATCATCGACTTTCTCACGATTGCGCGCAGCGGACGACTGCTGGTCTCAGAGTACGACCAAGTCGCTGAGCAGATCCGCACGGTGCGCGAGCAGCTGGAGGCCAGCTTCAACGACGCGTCCAGGCGCGGGCACGTGACGGCACTGGCCCCGGCGCTGGCGTTTGTCACCTGGGAAGACATCGAGTCGCGCATGAGTGCGGCACCACGTTTCGAAGCGCTCGCCGATGGGGACGGAGATGCCCGCCACGTATCGTGCCAACCGGCCATGGAGTTTCGTGGCCGCGTGCATGACTGGATTACCGACATCAGACAGGCGCGGCAGCGCGGCGACACGGTGCTGTTCGTCGCTGAGAGCCGTGGTCGCGCCGAGCGCACTGTCGAGATCCTCCAGGAGTATGACGTCGTTGCCGTTCAGGTGGAGCGCGCAGAGGACGCTCACCCCTCATCCGTACTCGTGGCTGTTGGGTCGCTTTCGAAGGGGTTCCGCCTTGGCGATGCCGCGCTGCAGATCTACGTCGAGGCTGACGTCTTTGAGGAAGAGCGGCACGCCCACGAAAAGCGGCGAAGCCTCGCGAAGACGTTTCTGTCCGATTTGCGCGATCTCAAAGTCGGCGATCTCGTCGTACACGTGGATCATGGCATTGGCGAATTTGTCGGGCTCAAGCAGCTCAATCCCGCGGGCCGCGCCGCGGCGCCCGCTGACGCCCAGGAGTTCCTCGAGCTGCGCTATCACGGAGATGACAAGCTCTTCGTGCCGGTCGAGCGCCTCGACCTGATTCAGAAGTACACCGGCGGGACCAGGCCGGCTCTGGACCGCCTGGGTGGCACGACCTGGGAGAAGGCCAAGACGCGCGTCAAGAAGGCGATGCGCGACATGGCCGAGGAGCTGCTGAAGCTCTATGCCCAGCGGAAAGCAGTCCCCGGGCATGCCTTTGCCCCGGACACACACTGGCAAGAGGAATTTGAAGGGGCGTTCCCTTATGAGATGACACCCGATCAAGTCACCGCGATCGCCGACATCAAGAGAGACATGGAAGCGCCGACCCCGATGGATCGGCTGCTGTGCGGCGACGTCGGCTACGGCAAGACAGAAGTGGCGATTCGCGCGGCTTTCAAGGCCGTGATGGAAGGAAAGCAGGTTGCCGTCCTGGCGCCGACTACCGTGCTGGCGTTCCAGCACCTGAAGACCCTTCGTGAACGCTTCGCGGGTTTCCCGGTGACCATCGATATGGTGAGCCGCTTTCGATCGAAGCAGGAGATTAGGGACACCTTGGCTGGCGTAGCCAGCGGGAAGGTGGATGTCATCGTCGGCACCCATCGTCTTTTGTCGAAGGACGTCCAGTTCAAGGACCTCGGACTGCTCGTGGTGGATGAGGAGCAGCGGTTCGGTGTGGCCCACAAGGAGCGCATCAAGCAGATGCGCAGGCGCGTGGACGTCCTCACGATGACCGCGACCCCCATTCCCCGTACGCTGAACATGTCCCTCGTTGGGATCCGGGACATGTCCATCATCGAGACGCCGCCGAAAGACCGGCTGTCGATCCAGACCAACGTTGCAAAGTTCGACGCGTCCGTTATCGAACGAGCCGTACGAAATGAGCTCGCCAGGGGCGGCCAAGTCTATTTCGTTCACAACAGAGTGGAATCGATCTTTTCGATCGGCAATCTGCTTCAACGGCTGGTGCCGGAAGCCAGGATTGTCATCGGGCACGGACAGATGGGCGAGGAGGAGCTCGAGCGCGCCATGCTCGGGTTCGTCGAGCGTCGTTTCGACATCCTGCTGGCGACGACGATCGTTGAGAACGGTCTCGACATTCCGAATGCCAACACCATCATCATCAACCGCGCCGACCGTTACGGGCTGGCACAGCTCTACCAGCTTCGTGGCCGCGTCGGGCGGTCAGATCGGGCGGCCTACGCATACCTGCTCATTCCGCCTCAAGAGTCGCTGACACCTGTGGCGCGTCAGCGCCTGGCGGCCATACGAGAATTCAGCGATCTCGGAAGTGGTTTCCGCGTGGCTGCGCTGGATCTGGAGATTCGTGGAGCCGGCAATTTGCTGGGTGGCGAGCAGAGCGGCCACATCGACGCCGTGGGCTTCGAGATGTACATGAAGCTGCTGGAGGAGACGATCAGGGAAATGAAGGGCGAAGAGTTAGAAGACGACGTGCGGGCCACAGTGAACCTGCGCGTCGATCTGAAGATCGACGGCACCTACATCCCCGACATGAACCAGCGCCTGATGGTGTATCGCAAGGTGGCCGAAGCCCGGACCGAGCCCGAGCTCCAGGCCACGCTTGACGAACTCCGGGACAGATATGGCGAGCCGCCGGCTTCGGTGCTCAATCTGGCTGAATACGGTCGGATTCGCGTCATGGCGGACCGTCTTGGAATTGACACAATCGACCGCGAGGGTCGCCTTGTCGTCATTAGGTTCAGGCCGCAAGCTCGGATAGACCCGGTACGGATGGTCAAGGTTGTTCATGAATGGCCTGGTGCCATTCTGGTCCCTCCCGTGTCGGTGAAGCTCGATTTGGATGCCCCCCTGGCTCCACGATTGGCGGCTGTTTCCGGGGGGCTCCAGGAGGGTGCGCGGAAGCGGAGCGCCAGGGAGCCCTCCTGGTGGACAGCCCGGGCCACGGCAGGGTCGGTGACCCCGGGATTCACGAAGGAAGAGATTCTGCGGAGGCCAGACGCCGACCCACGGGCAGAGGACGGCGTATTCGACCGCGTGGAAAAGCTGTTGAGGGCGTTGTTGTAAAATGTTGACCTTCAAGGAATTGTCATGACAAGGTATTTTGCAACCGGCGTCCTCGTCCTCGCGCTGGCCGTTCCCCTCACCAGCGAGGTGATCGAGCAGGTGCTCGTCAGGGTCAACGGTGACATTCTCACGAAGTCAGAGTTCGAGCAGAGACAGGTGGCCGCGTTGAGAACTCGGGCCGAGCTCGGCAACGTCTCTCCGGAGAGCGCGGAACTCAAGAAGGCGATCTCCGAGGTAACGCCCGACCTGGTGCTGGACGCTGTCGATGAGCTGCTGCTGGTTCAGCGCGGCAAGGAGAAGGGCTACGTCCTCGGCGACGAGCAGTTCAAGAGCATCCTGGACAACATCAAGAAGCAGAACAATCTCGAGGACGAGGAACGGTTCCAGGCCGCGCTGAAGCAGGAAGGCATGACCTTGATCGAACTGAGGCGGAGCCTGGAGCGACAGATGCTTGTCTCGCGCATCGTGCAGGCCGAGGTGCTCGAAAGGGTCCGGATCGACGAGGACGAGGCCAAGGCCTATTACGAAGCGCACAAGACAGAGTTCTCGACACCCGCGGCCATCACGCTCCGCGAGATACTCATCGAGGTGCCCACCACCGACCGTGGCGTGAATGCCGCGCAAGATGATGAAGCGAAGGAAAAGGCCCTTGCCCTGCGGAACCGTCTGCTTGCCGGCGAACCGTTCGCCCGTTTGGCGGCTGATGTCTCTGACGCTCCTTCGAAGGCCAACGGAGGTCTCGTCGGACCGATCAACCACGACGAACTCGCGCCGGCACTGCAGGTGCTTGTCGACGGGATGAAGGTCGGCGACATCTCGCAGCCCACGAGAATTCAGCGCGGCTACCAGCTCCTCCAGCTCGAGTCCCGCTCCGAGCCGAAGGTCAAGACGCTCGAAGAGGCCAGGAACGAAATCGGCGACAAGATCGGTGAGCAGAAGACACAGCAGGAACGGGTGAAGTACCTGGACAAGCTGCGCGCAGAGGCCACGATCGTGTGGCACAACGTCGAACTGGAGAAGGCCTACGAGCAGGCACTGGCACAGCGCCGGGCTCGATGAACCGGGATTCTCTCGACACTCATCCGATGAGCGAGGCTGGATCCGCTGCGGATCTAGGCCTTCGGTGGTTCGCGCTCTGGACCCGTTCCAGGCACGAACAGGTTGTGCGCGAGCAGCTCGATCACAAGCACATCGAAGCTTTCTTGCCCACCATCACACGATGGAGCCGCTGGAAGGACCGAAAGAAGAAGATCGAATGGCCGTTGTTTCCCGGTTATTGCTTCGCGCGGTTCAACGTGCGCGAGCGCTTGCCGGTGCTGAAGTGTGCCGGAGTGGTGAACATCATCTCGTTTGAGGGTGAACCGGCGCCGATTCCCGACCACGAGATCGACAGCATCCGTCAGTTAATCGACACCGACCTCGCATACGATCCATGCCCGATGATTCACGAGGGCATGCTCGTGGAGGTCATGCACGGCCCATTGAAGGGTGTCATCGGGCGCCTGTTGCGCAAGAATGAGCGGGCGCGTCTCGTCCTCTCGGTCGATCTGATTGGTCAAGCGGTCAGCGTCGAGGTGGACGCCGCTGACGTTCGCGCGTACTGACGCGAAGCGCAGGCGCACACGGAGCATAGCGGCGTCATGAAGATCGGCAGCGTCACTCTCCCCTCACCATTCGCCGTCGCGCCGATGGCGGGCATGACCGATTCAGCATTCCGACGACTGGTGAAGCGGCACGGCGGCTGCGGCCTCGTCGTAACGGAAATGGTTTCGTCCGAAGGGTTGGTGCGTGGAATCGATCGCACGCTGGAGTACGCGGAGTACACCGACGAAGAACGACCGGTGTCAATCCAGATCTTCGGCGGCGACCCGGCGACGATGGCAGCGGCCGCTCAGGTTGTCGAAGGGATGGGTGCCGACATCGTCGACGTCAACATGGGTTGCCCTGTTCCGAAGATTGCCAAGCACCACGCCGGCTGCAGCCTGATGCGGGAGCCGAAGCACGCCGCGGGCGTCATCCAGGCGATGACGAAGGCTGTGAGGATTCCCGTAACAGTAAAGATGCGCGCAGGGTGGAGTGACCATACTCGCAATGCACCCGAGCTCGCGCGCAGGGTGGAAGGTGCGGGTGCTTCGGCCGTGACTATTCACGGGCGTACCGCCGAGCAGTCCTACAGCGGATCCGCTGATTGGGACCTTGTTGCGCAGGTGGCGGCAGAGCTGACGATCCCTGTGTTCGGCAGCGGGGACTGCATCGAGCCAGGGCAAATCATGGAGCGGATGTTCACCGGCGTGAGCGGCGTCCTCGTGGGCAGGGGCGTGTTGCGCAATCCGTGGATTTTGGCACAGGCACAGGACCTGGCTCAGGGACGCACGCCCAGGGAGGTCACCCTCGCCGAACGCGGGAAGTTCCTGCAGGATTACATCGACCTGCTGCTCCATGAGCGGCTTGGTGAGCGACAAGGCATCCGTCGCGCTGCATCCGGAACCGAAGAGCACGAGGCACGCTCTGCAAACTCGCTGACCGCGCGAGGCCACGATCGGTGGGTGATCAACAAGCTGCGAGCGCTCTGCTCCTGGTACTCGAAAGGACTTGAAGGCGGCTCCCTCCTCCGTGTCCGCGTGAATAGTGCGGGGAGCGTGACCGAACTGCGAGAGATCGTGGATGAGTTCTTCGCGTCGGTTCCTGCGGCAGCCGTCTGTCGATGAACTCCGAACCAAGGGACGACGAAGCATGAACCGGCTCAGCCGCGTGTTCGTGGCCGGGCACCGCGGTCTTGTTGGCTCCGCCATAACCAGGCGGCTCCACGGCGAGGGCTTCGAGAACCTCCTCATGGCCGGCCGCGAGCAGCTGGATCTCCGCGATCAGGCCGCCGTGACTTATTGGTTCCGCGCGAACCGTCCCGAGTACGTCTTCCTGGTGGCGGGCACCGTCGGCGGTATTCTGGCCAATTCCACACGCCCGGCCGAATTCATCTACGACAACATGCTGATTCACGCAACAGTGGTCCACGCGGCCCACGTCTTCGGCGTGACCAAGCTGCTCTATTTGGGGAGCTCTTGCATCTATCCGCGAGAGGCCTCGCAGCCGATGCGTGAAGATGCGCTGCTCACGGGAGCCCTCGAGCCGACCAACGCGCCCTACGCGGTGGCGAAGATTGCCGGCATCACGCTATGCGATGCCTACCGCAAGCAGTACGGCAGCGATTTCATTTCCGCGATGCCGACGAACCTGTACGGACCGAACGACAACTTCGAGCTCACAAGCTCACACGTCCTGCCTGCGCTCATCCGAAAGTGTCACGACGCCAGGACAGCGGGACGTCGGGACGTGACGATCTGGGGAAGCGGCTCACCCAAGCGCGAGTTCCTCCACGTGGACGACCTCGCCGACGCGTGCATTTTTCTCATGCGCCGCTACAGCGTGGGAGGACATGTCAACGTGGGGACGGGCGAGGACCTGACGATACGCGAGCTGGCGGAGATGGTCCGGGCTGAGGTCTATCCGGAGGCGGAGTTGCTGTTCGATGCCTCGAAGCCGGACGGTGCGCCTCGAAAGCTTCTCGACATCGGGCGCCTGAGGGATTTGGGTTGGCACCACCGCATTTCCTTGAGAGAAGGGATTGCATCCACCTATCAGTGGTTTCTCGACCATCACCACGAGGCAAGGCTTGGGCCTTCCTCGTCCCCTGGGGACAAGTCGTAGTGCTGCGGATTGCCTGCGATCTCGACGGAACGGTCGCTGACATGGACAGCGCGGTTCAGCGCGAGGCCATGCGCCTATTCGGCCGCGAGGTCGAGCTGCGCGGCGGTGATGCCGGGCTGGAGGTCCCAACCAAAGGCGAAGAAGGGCAGCAGGGCGACGCGCTGTTGACGCGTGCGAAGGGACTCACGGGTCGACAGATGCAGCGGCTTTGGAATCACATCAGTCAGATTGAGAATTTCTGGAGTTCTCTCCCTGAAATAGAGCCCGGATCAGTCGCGCGATTCGCGGCCCTCACGTCGTTGCACCGCTGGGAAGTGATCTTCCTGACGCAGCGCCCGGCTACGGCTGGCGACACCAGCCAGCTCCAGTCACAGAAGTGGCTCCAGGCGCACGGATTCGCGCTGCCTGCGGTGTACGTGATGAATGGTTCGCGTGGCAAATTGGCCTCGGCGTTCGGTCTTCACGCCGTGCTCGACGACCGGACGGACAACTGCCTGGATGTCGTCGCGGAATCGAAAGCCAAGCCGATCCTCATTTGGCGTGGTGCGCCCGAAGTGGTGCCGCCAGGCGCCACGCGCCTTGGCCTCACGCCCGTATTCTCATTCGCGGCAGCACTCGTACGTCTGGAAGAGATGATGACCGCCAAGACGAAGCGCCGGAACCTGGCCGGCCGCGCGCGCAAGGCCATCGGTCTTTCGTGATGCATTCAGAGCCGGATTCAGGCTGTCTTGCCTAGCTCCCCTCGGTGGCGCGGCAGCGCTACCCGCCGGCACCAGTGAGATCGGGCGGCTCGTTCAGCAGCGTCCGTGCGGCACCGGCACCGTCTTCCATCTCGAAGTCGTAAACCAGTGTTTCTTCGACCGACGCAAAGAGTCGCAGACCAAGATCTTCGTGTGCGGGGTGTGCCAGGTACAACTCGAGACCAGCGACATTGTCGAACTCGACCACCGCTGCATACGGATAGTCGGTTTTCATCAGCTGTTCGTATGCGGTTCCGATCTTCACGCGCTTGCCTACCTGTACCCGACGAATCGAGGGAATCTCCCGAACCGCACGCTCGAACGCGCGGGCGAACAACGTAGCGTCCGCAGTAGATAGCTCAGGATGGAGGCGAAAGAGAACGACGTGGGCGATCACGACTTCACCTCCGTCTGCCGGCGGGTCCCGGAGGCCGACCCTTCCAATCTGGCGTTCCTGGCGGGCGCGGGCGCCATGGCCGCTTTCCGGGTGTGCCAGTCGCAGCCGCCGGCTTGCTGGCGCGAGGCTCGTCGGTCCGTACAGGCGTTCGCTCGTCGCTCTGCTTTCGCTTCCACCGTTCGCGCCGGCGCTCCTGGTTCTTCTCCTTCTGCGCGTCTTTGAATGGCTGACGGGGATCGTGATGTTCACCGCCGGGTCGCCAGGCCTTCCCTCGCACTTCACTTCGATCCGCACCACTAGTCTCGGGCCCCGCGGGCATTGCACGTCGTTCAGCGCGTGAGCCCGTCGGCGGACGATTCCCGCGATCGCGCCGCTCTCGCAGGGCTTGCTGGGCTTCCTCCCGCGAGCCCCACAATTTTCCGTGCTGGAAGTACTTCATCTCCGCGTCCGGATGTTTCTCTCGAAGGCGATGAAAGGTGGGCAGCAGCTCCTCGCGGTCCGCGGCGCGAAAGGCGGTGGGGAGGCCCCCCGCAAGAATGGTCCAATACGCGTATCTTGGGGGCATCAGCGATCAGGTCCTATGCGCTTCAGTTTTTCTACGAGCGTGGTTCGTTTGATTCGGAGCAGGTCCGCGGCTCTATTTCTGTTGCCGCGCGTTCGCTCGAGCGCGCGATGGATGAGGTCCCGTTCGATCGATGCGAGGTAGCCCGGCAGATTGAGGCCGTCGTCAGGAAAGTCCACGAATGGCGTAGACGTCGGCTGGGGCGTTGCCTGTACCTCGGGTGGCAGGTCCGCCACATCGATCTCCTCACGACCTGCGCTGAGGGCCACGGCCCGTTCGATCGCGTTCTCGAGCTGTCGCACGTTTCCGGGCCAGGTGTACGCCATCAATCCGCGCATCGCCGATTGAGACACGTGCATGGTCGTTCCAGGAGCGAACTTCTCGAGGAAGTGCTTGACGAGTAGCGGGATATCGTCGCGCCGGTCGCGAAGGGGTGGCAACTGGATGGGGATCACGTTCAACCGATAGTAGAGATCTTCACGGAACGTACCCTCCCCGACCATCTTTGCCAGCTCCGAGTTGGTCGCGGCGATGACTCGTACATCCACCTTAATCGTCTGGTTATCGCCGATGCGTTCGAACTCGCGCTCCTGCAGCGCGCGAAGCAGCTTCATCTGCAAGCTCGGGCTCATCGTCCCGACTTCGTCCAGGAACAACGTGCCCTTGTGCGCCTGTTCGAACCGCCCTTGCCGCGTGCCGACGGCGCCGGTGAATGCACCGCGTACGTGGCCAAAGAGCTCGGCTTCGAGCAGCGTCTCCGGAATTGCGCTGCAGTTGAGCGCGACGAATCGGTTCGCTCGGCGCGGACTGTTGTGATGAATGGCCCTGGCGACAACCTCCTTGCCGGTGCCCGTCTCGCCGGTGATGATGATTGTGCTGCTTGAGCGCGCCACTGTGTCCAGGAGGTGGAAGAGCGCCTGCATCGGACGACTTCTTCCGAGAATGCCTCCGAACTGATACCGCTCCTCGAGTTGGGCGCGGAGATACGCATTCTCCGACGAGAGCCGCCGTTGCTCGAGCGCCTTCTGGAGCACGTGCATCAACTCGTCGAACTGGAACGGCTTGGCGATGAAATCCGATGCGCCGCGCTTGATAGCGTCCACCGCATCCTTCACCGTCCCATAGCCGGTGATGACGATTGCGACGATCCCAGGGTACCGTTGCCGCGCCACTTCAATCACGCCGCCTCCGTCCACGCCGGGCATCCGGAGGTCTGTGATGACAATGTCGAAGGCAAATTGTTCGAGTAACTCGAGAGCTTTCTCGCCACTGTCGGCCTCCACGACCTCAAACCCGCGATCGGTCAGACGCTCTGCCATGAGCGTCCGAAGCGCTGGCTCGTCGTCGACGAATAAGAGGTGAAGTGGAGGACCGCTCAAAGCGCCAACATCTTGACACAGTAGTGACCGCGGCCTGGAAATTCGAGCACCATCAGGCCTCTGGGCGCGCCTGAAGACCTAACGCTGAACTCCTGGGCTGTCTGGTCCGATAACTCCAGTGTTATGGACCGCCAGACTCTCTCTATCATGAAAGCATGCGAAGTCGTCGGCGTGAGCCGTCGCACAATCTACAACTGGATCGCCGCGGGCAAGGTGGAATACGTGCGTACCGCTGGCGGGTCGATTCGCATCTTCGCCGACAGTCTTTGGCGGGATGCGGGCGAGCGAGCTGAACAGTCCTCGCCGACGGGATCGCCTGCGTGACGATTCTCCCGGGCAGACAGGACGGCGGCCTTGACCCACCAGGAATGGAAGAATTGCTAGCGCTTTTTCACCGGCTGAACAACCAACTCGGAATCATCCTTGCGCACGCCGAGCTGCTCGAAGCCAAGGCCGCAGACGAAGTAAACCGTGCCCGCGCGGCGCAAGTCGTGAGCGGCGTGCTCGACGCCATGGGTACGACACGAGAGATCCGTAAGCGTACCGAGCAGACGAGCCTCTGATCGAGGGCGTATCCTCAATTCCAAGGCCTCTTTCTGCGCCGTAATGGCACACGTCAGACGGCCTCAACCTGATTCTGTTCAGAAGTGTCTCAAATACCTAATTTGTAATCAACACCGCCAGAATAATGGCGATACTGATTCAATATCAGCCATTTGTTTGACGTTTTTGGCGAGTCCTTTGGTGGTCGGCATTGCCGTTCTCCTAGCATGAGTTCTATGCAAGTCACTGCAAACATGAGTATTACAGGCCTATTGCTCATGGCAGGTGCCTCCGTGGCCACGGAGGCTCTACCATTTGGTATCCGCGTTGCCTAACACCCTGGCGGAGGTCACATCAAATGCTCGCCGAGACAGGCAAACAAGACCCGCGCGTAGTCGATAGCATCCCTTTTGTTGAGCAACTCGCCCGACGAGTCGCGGCCACCATGCCGCACTCCATCGATATGGGTGATCTGGTACAAAACGGCGTCATCGGGCTGATCGATGCGGCCCACCGCTTTGACGAGGCGCGCGGCATTAAATTCGAGACGTTTGCCGAGCGACGGATTCGCGGCGCAATGATCGATGCCCTTCGCAAGGATGCTTGGCCGCGTGGCGTCCGCCGCCAGCGGCGGGAACTCGAGGCAGCCCGCGAACAGCTGCGTCGAGAGCTTGGATGCGAGCCCTCGCTTGCCGACCTCGCCGCGAAAATGGGTTCGGACGAGAAGCGCCTTAGTCGCACGATCGTCAGGATTCACGCGATCGAGTCCACGTCCCCACTCGCCAACAATGAGAACCTGAACGAAGCGTCACTCCCGGCCGCGCTGGTTCCCTCCGAGCCGGAGCAGCCTGATACGGCGTACGAACGCGCCGAAACGAAAGATCGTGTGCGGGCCGCCATCGCACAGCTGCCTCTCCGCGAACAGAAGGTCATCAGCCTCTATTACTACCAAGAGGCCACGATGAAGCAGATCGGGAACGAGATCGGAGTCAACGAGTCGCGCGTGTCGCAATTGCATGCCAGGGCAATACGCCGCTTGAAGGACGCACTCGGATCGATGATGTCGCCGACTGAGGCAGCGAACGCGATGCGCGGCGCAATTCTTGCCTTTCAGCAGAAACCCAAGATGGCAAAGGCTACGCTCGACAGCGCCGGATGGACTGCCAGCGGCGGTCAGGCCAACAACGGCGTCACCGCGCCTGGCGTCGTCGTGCCCTATGCGAGCGTGTCGCGCACAGCGCGGAGCAAATCGGCGAGCCGGAAGGGCTTGGCGAGCCAGCGGCAGCCGCTCTCCTCGAGGAAGCGCTCCGCGTCCGTGCCGGCGACGTCTCCTGTAACGAAGATGACCCGCCGCGCCAGCGCGGGTGTAGCAGCGGCGATCGCGCGATAGAGCGCCATTCCGTCTACGCGTGGCATCTTTAGATCGCAGATCACGACGTCGTAGGTCTTGGTCCTGACGCGGGCGAGCGCTTCCTCGCCGTCGCCCGCGTACTCGACCTTCAGCCCCGCATCGATGAGCGCATCACCGACAGCCGCCGCCAACGCGCGTTCGTCCTCCACGAGGAGCACCGCTGCGCCGCGGACGGCTTCCATCGAGGGTGACGCCGGTCGCGGAGGTCTGGGTATGGCCGCGGCACCCGTCACCGGAAGCTCGACGATGAACGAGGCTCCACGACCCGGCGATTCGACACGGATGCGTCCACCATGCTCCTGAACAATCGCATATGCGACGGTGAGACCGAGGCCGGTGCCCTGTCCGACGTCCTTTGTCGTGAAGAACGGATCGAAGATCTTGCTTGTGACCTCCGGCGGAACACCCGGGCCATCGTCACTGACTTCGAGAGCCACGGCGTCGCGCTCGGGATCGTGCCAGGTGCGGATGACGAGGGAACCGCGGCCGTTCGCCGCGAGCATCGCCTGTTCGGCGTTGATCATGAGGTTGAGAAGGACCTGTTGAATCTGGTGCGCGTCTGCAAAGACGTGAGGCAGTCCGGATGCCAGCGCCGTGATGACGGAGATGCTGGCCGCACGTGCCTCGTACGCGCGCAACGCAATCGTTTCGGTGACGACGGTGTTGATATCGATCATCGCGCGGGTGGATTGACGTTTTCGCGCGAAGGTCAGCAGGTTACGGACGATGCGCGCGGCGCGCTCGGCTTCTCCGAGGATGATGTCCACGCCCCGCCGCGCGGCATCGTCGAGGGGCTTCTTCGTGAGTCGCTCGGCCCAGCTGAGGATCGTGGCAAGGGGGTTGTTCAGTTCGTGGGCGACACCGGAAATGGTTTGCCCGAGCGCCGCCATCTTCTCTGCCTGGAGGAGTTGCTGGTAGAGATCCCTGGCCTGGTCATCGAGCTTCTTGCGCTCGCTGACGTCCCGCACGAGCGCTTCCACACGGAGGGTCCCACCCCGGGTGGCACGCTCTGCGCGGGCGGTGACCTCGACCCAGACCGGGGACGTGTCCACCCGCCGCAGGCGCAAGAGATAGTCGGTGACCGCTCGGTCGATGGCGAGGCGCTCGAGGAACGAGGCCCGTGCCCGCGGATCGGCGAAGCGCGCGACGGCAAACGGCGAAACGGAAAAGTCCGGCGCTTCCGCGGCGTAGCCGAAGATCAGCTTGAGATGAGGGTTGACGGCGATCGTGGTGCCGTCGTGGCCGGGATCGTCCGGGGCGAGATCGCCGATGAAGACTCCTTCGTGTACTGCCTCGAACAGTCGGGCGAAGGCGTCGGCACGATGGCCCAGGGAATCCGCCCGCTTGCGGGGAATCGACGTTGGCGGTCTCAGCCGCGCGGCGGCATGGGCGCGGGTTTCGGCGGCACCGGCGTTGGAGTCTGCGACGGGAACCGTGTGCCCCACTTCGAGTCGATCGCCGCGCGAATAGCGCTGACCGAAGCGCCGGAGTTGAACATCAGCATCGCGTCGCGCGCCACGTCCACGCAGATCGTGCATCCCGAACCGTGCGGATCCCACTCGATGACGCGGCCGTCAGCCGCGCGCCGCTTGACGAAGCACTCGTGGTTGCCGTTGTGACCGCGGCTCTCGCAACCGCAGTAACACGGTACATACTGCAGTACCTCAGGATGGCGGGCGGCAAACTCGTACACGGATTGAACCACGTTGACCGGCCGGGCAAGGTATTGCTCGAAGGGTACCGGCGGCAGCGGTCCGACGGCAGGCTTCATCGGCTGAACCGGGATCGCCACTTGAGGGGCCTTGCCGCCAAACTGCTGCGCGTCTACGACAGCGGCCACCAGCAGCGCACCGGCGAGCAGGGAGGTTGCGGTCAGGAGCATGTTCCGGATCATGGGGTAATGGTAAGCTGTCGCCGAAATCTGGACAAGGTCAAGATGGTGGCGTTGAGGGCTTCATGCGTGTAGGTGGTCGCAATGGTCGCGCACAAGGCGCTGCCGAGCTCGTCGTCTCCCTCCTTAGCCGCGACCTGTACCTGCTGATTGGGCTGGCGGTCGCGCTGTTCGTGGTGTTTTCGCAGAGCCTCGGGCAGCTACTCGCATTTGCTT
>JAKFXY010000024.1 GCA_021731165.1 Acidobacteriota bacterium
CCCAAACCGCTGGTCCAGATACGCTTGAATGCGCACATTTTCGCGCGCGATCTCACGAAGGCGGGACTCATCGAGTCCGGTCGCCCTCAGAAGGGCCGCCAGGCCGTCGCCCACGTGCGCCTTGAGCTCGGCGACCTCGGCATCGATCGCGGCCGGCGCCGGTTCTGCCGGCGGAAAGCGCTGGACCTCCGCGAGGAGCAGATACCGTTGCACCAAAAACTCTACCGCCGACTGCAAGCCCGCGGGCGCCGCACCGGCCGCCGCAGCCCCGGCAGGTCCAGACACGATTCCCAATCCCATCGCCGCGCGCACATCGGACAACGTCAGCGCATTGCCATCCACCCGCACGACGACGTGATCAATGAGCTCCTGCTCGCCGGCAGCACGCACCCACGAAACGGAGACACACAGGCATAGAGCCACGTACAGGCTCAAGACCCTGACACAGCCACGACGATCGCGAGGCGCACACAGGGGTGGTTTCACGCTAGAACGCCTGGCCCAGCGAGATGTGCAACACATTGCCGCGCTCGAGCCGGCCCGCGACGAGCTCGCGCCGATCGACGTTGAACCCAAGGTCTACGCGAATCGGCCCGACAGGTGACCGGTACCTCAGGCCGAACCCGAGAGCGCTGCGAAGATTGGTGACGTCGAGATCGACGGTGCGCGGGAAGACGTTTCCGGCGTCGAGAAATCCCACGATCTCCGCACGCCGGCCGAAGATGCTCACGCGCAACTCGGCGTTCAGCACGATTTCCGCGTTGCCGCCGGTGGGAAAACCCGTGGGGCTGATCGTCCGCTCATCGCCGAGCCGATCGAGCGAGAAGCCACGAACGGTCGTGTCACCCCCGGCAAAAAACCGGGCGCTCGCGGGAAGATCCTGTACGGTGTCGATGACCGGCCGGCCGGCGGTGTCCACGACTGGCTGCCCGTCCGCACCGAGCCTCGGCACTTCGCGTTTGAAACCGTGCGCCGCGCCCACGCGGGCGCCGAGGGCGGCAATAACGCGGCGAGCGGTCGGCAATGGCACGTAGGCAAACGTCTGGAGAAACGTCTTCACGAAGCCGACCTCCGATCCGATGGCCCGCGCCGCCAGTTCGCTGTCGGCCACGGAGAACGTCCCCTTGTTCGGATACAGCACGTCGTCACGCGTATCGCGAATAAACGACGTGGCGAACCGCGAGAGGCGGACCTGCGGGAACAAGCGATCGATCAGAGGTTTCTCATCCTCGGTGAACCGTTCGTCGAACAGTGTCGTGTGCTGGAATGAGTACCGTCCAGCCGCGCTGTAGCGTGGTGACAGTCGGAGGCCAGCCTCGGCCCGTACCTCGCGTGTCCGGAAGTTGAAACTGGAACGAATCGCCTGTTCCAGAATCCCGGTCAGCAGAACATCCGCGCGCGTATTGAACGCCCGCGGCTCGCGGTACGTGCCGTAGACGCGATACTCGTGAAAACCGTACCCGCTCCCCTCGGCCGGCATGTCGAGCCGCACCCCGTTGTCCGAGAGCACGATATCGCGCGAACGGAGGCTGACACGGGTGAAGAGGTTGACCGCTCGGTTCTTGCCCCACAAATTGCGGCGGCCCACCTCGAAGAATCCGCGCGGCGCGAGTTCGAAACGCTCTTCGGCCTGCCCGCTGTCGCCGGTGGGCCGCAGTCGAACGCCCCCTTCCACGCCGCCGCCGTAGCCGATCGTGGTCGGCGGCGCCTCCTCCACCTGTACGAGAATGTCACGTCGGGACTCCCCTACGTGCGTGACCTGGGAGATCTGGACGCGACGGAACAGTCCGAGCGCGGCGAGCCGCTGCTGGCTATCGAGAAGCGCCGCGTACCCGAGCGGGTCGCCAGGCTTGAGCACTACCTCCCGGTCGATCGTCGCCCTGCTCGTCCGATGGTTGCCGACGACGATGACGTGGTCTACGAAGGCCTGTGGTCCCTCCGTCACGGAGAAGTGGACGTCGGCGCGCGTATCGCCATCGGCGAGCGTCACTCGGGGTTCGACGATGACGGTGTCGTAGCCGCGATTCCGGTACTCGAGGTCGATGCGGTCCCGATCTGCGGCAATCTCATCCTCGGAATACGGACGCCCTGGCGTAACGGTCATCACCGCGCGGAGCTGCCCTTCGGTGAGCACGGTGTTGCCTTCGATCGCGATCGAACCGAGCCGTGTGCGGGGCCCTTCGGTCACGACCACGGCGAGCTCCACGTGCCGGTCGCCGCCAACGGTTGACGTGCCCGGCAGCGGGGAGATCGTGCCAGCCACATCGGCACGCGCAAACCCGCGGCTGCGGTAACTATTCCGCACGGCCGCAATGCCCGCGTCGAGCACGTCCTGCACAAAGGGCGCTTCCGGCTTCACGCCGAGCACGGCTAGAACGTCCGGCGTGAACATCGCCACGTTGCCGCCGACCGTGACGCGGTCGAGCACGTAGCGCAGGCCGCGGCTCACGGTGAAGGTGACCGTGAGCTCACCGCTCTGCTCGTCCCGCGTGTAGGTCACGATAGCGTCGCGATAGCCGCGGCCTTTCAGCCAATTCTCGATAGCGCGGCTCGAGTCTTCGAGCAGATCTTCGTCCACCGACGCCTCAACGCGCACAGGCACCAGCCGATCCCTCTCGTTCTCCGGAATCGGATCGCCGGCAAACGCGAGCGACACGTGAGGACCCCGATCGAGGGTGACTGTGACCCTGGCAGCCCCATCGCGGTCGAAGGTGGCGAAATGGACAGCGCGCGCCTCGTAATAACCGCGCGCGCGGAGAGCCGTTTCCTGCCGCGCGAGCGCCTGTTGGATGGCGTCGGCCTCATAGGGCTGGCCGACTCTGAGGGCCGGCTGCGCGAGCAGCGCCTCTCTCTCGGCGGGGTCGGCACTCTCCACGTCAAGGGCGCCGATCACCGCGCGGCGCCCCGCCTCGATGTCGAATACGAGCGACGCACGATCGGGGTTGTGGGCCTGCTGGACGCGCGGCGTCACCTTTGCGTCAGGGTAGCCTCGGCCGCGGTAGAGTGCCTGCAGCTGGCGCTGCAGCTCCTCGATCCGCGCGGTCGGGGCCTCCGCCCCAAAGCGGTCGGTGATCGTCCGCCGCAGTTCCTGCTCCGTCACGCCGAGCGTTCCGCGGTACTCGATGCGGTCGATCGGATGCAGCGGCAGCAGGACATACCGCAATCGGACGCCGGTGGGCGCGGCCTCCTGGAACACCTCCACGTCCTCGAACCGGTTCAGGATCATCAGGTGCGTGATCGTCTCTCGCACCTCTCGCATCGACAGCGGCTCGCCCGCAGAGGTCTCGATGAGCCCGGAAATGAGAGGGTCCGTGACTGGGCGGCCTTCCTGCTCGATGCGAACGTCGACGATGATCGGGACATCCTCGCCCCGGCCCACGACCTGCGCACTGGCGGCCGGGACAATGTACAAGACGCAGATGACCAGGTTCCATATGAACACCGGCCACGCGGCATTGTGCGCTCTGCGGCGGGCTGAACCGTCCCGCTTCATCAGAAGACGTGCCTGACGCGCACGTCGAGTGCGTAGGTGCGGTCCTCGTTGCGTGACAGGATCCAGGAGAAGCGATCCGTCTGGTCGTACTCCAGCAGGATGATCTGATCGCGCGTAGAGGAGGACAGGCTCCGCGAGTACGTCAGGTAGATGCGGTCCGAAAGCCGCTTGCCGATCGTGAGGCGGGCGGCGGGATCGAGGCGCGACGACTGCGCGGTGGGATCGACGAGCGACGGCGTGAGCTGGAACGTATCCACACCGAACGTTTGTTCCACGACCCGTCCGACGCCAGACGTGGCGGAGCCGAGAATGGCACGTGTCGCCCGCTCCCTCAGCAGCTGCTGTTCTGGCGTGATGGCCGTGTTATAGCGCCTGAACTCCACGTCCTGCCCCGGCACCACGTCGCTGAAGAGCAGGCCGAGCACCTCCACCTCCGGCAGGGGCGGGTCTGACGAGAACTCCGGCGTGAACCGTTCGAAGGTGCCCACCGCGCGCACGATGACGCGGTAGGTCTGCTTCGGCACGCGCACTCGGGTCTCGGTTTCAATGTCGAAGAACGGCGCGATGCGCGTCGGGTTGTTGAAGTCGATCGACCCACGTGTCACCTGATACCGCCGCCCTTCGAAGGTGAAGTCACCACGCTCGATCTCCGCGCGCCCGACGAGTACCGGACGGTCGAAGGTGCCGCGCAGCTGCAGGTCGGCGTTGGCCTCGAGGCGCACGGTCTTGTTCTCGATGCGGAGCGTGGATGGCACCAGAATTCGTACGTCGTACCGCAGCGGCACCGTCGTCTCCAGGGGCGCCGTCTGCGATGTCGCAGAGCCAGCCAGCTCCAGTACGCCTCCCCCGGTGTCGAACGCCCGCCGATAGACGGCATTGCGAACCGCGACGTTGCCGCCCAACGTCGCGCCGTCAACGGTCCCCTGCAGCGTGAGATCGGCGTCCACCAGCGACGTCATCCCCTCGGGGAATCGCAACCGCATGTTCTGCCCGCTCATCGTCACATCGAGCCGGCCCGGACGGTATCCGTCAATCTCGATGCGACCGCCGAACTGCACGGGCCCGCCGCCGAGCCGGCCGGTCACCTCGTCGAGGCGGATACCGCGTGAGTCGAAGCGCACGACGCCGGCGATGTTCTCGAGCGCGTGCGGAAGGTCGAACTGGCGGATCCGCCCGTTGTCGAGCGTCAGCGTCCCGCTGACGAGCGGATTCCGCATCCCTCCCTCGAGGGTGGCCGCCACCGACGCGCGGCCGGAGCTGCGGATGTTGGGGACAAAGCCCTGCAGGATGCCGAGGTCGGCAAACCCGGCCGCGCGCACCGCGATTCGCTCGTCGTGCAGGTTGACGACACCGGTGAGATCGAGTCCGGTACCCTCACCCACGAGCCGCATCTCCGTCAGCCGAATGGCATGCCGATCCAGCGCGACACGGATCGGAGCCTGGTTGGTGATCTGGTAGTCGAAGAACTGGACGCGCAGGCGGTCCACGCTGGCATCCACGAGCAGCTCGTCGATGTTCGACAGGCTGCCGACGACTCGGATGCTGCCGCTGGCGATGGCGGTGGTGAACGGCGAGAGATCCGGCTGAAAGGCGCGAATGTACGGATCGAGCGAGGTGTCGGACACGTTGAACGACATCTCCGCCCGCATCTCCGGTGTGAGCTCCACCTGGCCGGAGCCCGACACGGTGAGACGAGGCGAGGCGGCCTCGACCTTGAGCGTCATCATCTCGCCGTTGATGTTGAGCGTGCCAACAACCCGCCCGATGCCTTCATCGCCGACAAAGAAGTCACGGATCGTCGCGCGCACGTCGTAACGCGGCACCTCGAAGGTGCCGCTGCCGGCCGCCACGAAATCCAGGAGACCCACGAGAGGTGGCGCCGACGCGCCGGACACGAGCGCCAGATGCTCGACCGAGATCCGCTGTGCGTCGAAGTTGAAGGAGTAGGTCCCGGCAGTCCAGTTCAGATAGGCCGCGCCCACGCCTCGACCACCACCCTTTGACATCGCGATGTTGTCGAGGCGGACCCCCTCGCCCTCGAGACGCAACGATGCGGTGGCCGTCTCGAACGGCTCGCCGTACGCCACGCCGTCCACGATCGCCATGTTGCCGAAGCCATAGGGCGTCTCGTAGTTCCCATATACGTGAAACTCACCTGAGAGAAGGCCGTCCACGTCGTAGTCGTCGAGCGTGAACGCATGCCGGAGATCCGCCACCGGACGCTTGATCACGCGGATGATGGCGTTGATCTCCTCGCCGCCGTCGCGGCGCGGGTAGCCCACTGAGAAACGGCCGTCGGCCATGATCGTCGAGTCGCCGGACCCGATGCGGACGTCGGTCACATCCGCATAGCTATTCTCGATGACGGCCGTGCCGGTGCCCGATCCCCACATCACGTCGAAAGCGCGCATGCGCTCGCCGGCGAACCTCCCTTCGATGCGTGGGCGGGACAACGTCTCGAGCATCGTGCCGTCGAACGTACCGTAACCGCCGATGGGAATGGCGTTGGTCGGTGAGCCGAACGCGGTCATGATACCGGCCAGGAGCCGGTCGCTCTCCTGCCAGTCGCGACTGCTCACGTGGAACGGAATACGCGATCGCTCGCCGTACGCCGTGCGCCCCTCGAATGCGACGAAGGTGCTCGGCGTGGCCACTTGGCTCGATCCGAGATCGATCCACTCGGGACCGTAGGCGTATGCAAGGTCGCCCGACAGCGGCACGGGTTCCCGCGGCGTATGGTTGCTGAACGGCTCGGGCTCGCGCCCGATTCTGAGCCCCACCTCGGCCTCGATCAGCTCGACCGGAAGACGTCGCGACATCACGGCAGTGCCCGCAGGCGGATCGACGTGGATCGCGCCGGAACCCCGATGTGCCGGCCAGTGACCCGACTCCCAGGCCAGGAGGTTGTTTCCCGAAGCGCTTCCGGCAAGGCGAAGCCCACGCAGTTCGAGGAAGTTCGTGTAGGCCTCCATGTCCACTCCGGCGTAGCGAACATCAAAGGTGTACGTCGGAAGCACGCCGGACACACCGAGCGGCGCCATCACGTAGGTGAACTCCGCGGTGCCGCCAAAGAGTGCCGCGCCGGCATCGGTCACTTCCACCCGCTCGGGCACCCACCGTACGTTCCCTCGCAGGTTCGGAAAGCGATAGGCATTGACGCCGAAACTCTCGCTCGAGAAGGCGCCCTTCAGCTCACGCCCGGTGCGCGACTTTCCATTCACGACTTCCTTGAACAGGTGAAAGGTCCCCGTGAACTCACCTTCCCCGGCCAGGCTGAACGTATCGCGCGCGAAGAAGATCTCCCGCATGCGCGGGTACTGAATGCGAGAGCGAATCTGGTAGGTCTGCTCGGGCCAGCGGGCGGCATCGACCACACCGGTGAGCGCGGTCGTGGCCCCGTCTGTGTCGAGATCGATCCGGTCGAGCACGATCTGCCCGCCGACGATGCGAAAAGAGGTGGACAGGTCGGCCCGCATCGGCTCGTACTGTTGAATCTGGACAGTGCCGTTCGAGAAGCTTGCCGTGCCTCGGTACTCGGAGGTCGGTCGCGCCACCGTCACGTCGAGGTTGCGCGCGACGGTGCTCCAGGGCGTGCCGTGATCCTCGTAGGTGAACTCACCGCGGTAGGCGTGGATGTACTCCGTCGTGCTCGTCCATGTGGTCGGCCCGCGCGGCGTGGCGCGCGTGAACTTCGGAAAGTTGTGGCGGCCATCCGGCATCATCTCGACATACATTCGCCAGTCGGTCATTTCGATGGCGTCGAAGACGACACGCCGGTTGACCAGGGTCGACCACGGCATCGAGACATCGATGCGTTTCGCGTTCAGGAACGGGCGTGACTGCGGGGTCAGGCCTTCGATGACGAAGTCCTCCACGATGAACCGGCCGCTCCAGAGTCGAACGCCCAGCCGCCCGATGTGCATGGGCCGCTGGATGAAGGCGGACCCCGCGGCTTCCGCGCGCGCCTTGAGCGCCGGGCCGAGGTCGACGGTGAGCGTTGTCACGAACACCACCGCCAGGATGACGGAGCAGACCGTCACGATGCGGCGCACAATCGTGCGCGTCCTCTGCGTGACGGGATGTTGAAGGAGCGTCTTCATTCAACGACGACCAGCACGGCGTGGGCATCCACCGATGCCCCCTTCTCCACACGAACCTCTGAGACGCGCCCGGCCTTCGGCGAGCGCAGCTCGTTCTCCATCTTCATCGCTTCGATGACCACGAGGCCCTGGCGCGCGACGACCGCGTCACCAACCGACACGAGCACCTCGACAATGCGTCCGGGCATCGGGGCCAGGACCCGCTGCGGCCCTCCTTCCCCTTTGGGCTTCGCCCGCGTGGCGAGCACGCGCGAGCCGAAAGTGGCGGCGGATCCGGTGACGAGCGCCGGCACGAGTCGGCCATTCACATGGACGATTGTCCCGCCTCCGGAATGGCGTGCGACTGCGACGTTGTAACTCTTCAACGGTCGGCCCCAGTCAGCTCCGACCTCTCGCGGCATGGAGCTGGCTCCTCGGTCCGAATGCGCATCACGAACCGCCGCGGCCGGACCAATCAGTATCGACCACCCCAGCCCCGCTCGGGCCACGTCCACGTCGAGCATCCGGCCATCGACCGTGATCAGGTCCCGGCCGATGTCCACCTTGAGGCTCTGGCCGCAAACCTCGACATCGACAATCACTGGCGCAGCCCTTCGAGGCGCGCGTGCTGCCGCCAGTCCCCTCGGATGACCATCGGTGCCTGCTGGCCGGCGGCCTGCAGCGCAATCGCAATCGCGGCGACCTCCTGAATGGACACATCGGCGGAAAAGAACGGCGTCCCAAGTCGCTGCTGCAATACCTCGTCCAGATAGCCGGTGTCGAACGCACCCGCGAGGAACGCCGGCTCGTCGAGCAGCCAGCGAAAAAACGGAATGGTCGTACAGATGCCCAGCACCTCGTATTCCGCGAGTGCGCGCCGCATCCGGGCCACGGCTTGCCGGCGATCCTCGCCCCACGCGGTCAGCTTGGAAATCAGCGGATCGTAGAAGATGGATACCTCGTCGCCCTCATCCACTCCACCGTCGTTGCGTATTCCGGGCCCTGCCGGCACGCTGAGTGCCGTGATCCGCCCCGGAGAGGGAATGAAGCCGGCGTCCGGATCCTCGGCATAGACGCGGCACTCAATCGCATGACCACGTGGCACAAGCAGGCCGGCGGGATCCATGTCGAGTCGCTCGCCACGCGCCAGCCGAATCTGCCAGCGAACGAGATCGACGCCGGTGACGGCCTCCGTCACCGGGTGCTCGACCTGCAAGCGCGTATTCATCTCGAGGAAGTAGAACCGGTCATCTTCGTCGAGCAGGAACTCAATCGTGCCCGCGTTGACGTACCCGACGGACTTGGCAACCGCCACGGCGGCGGCGCACACTTTGGCGCGCAACGGAGCGGAGACGCGCGGCGACGGCGATTCCTCGATGACCTTCTGATGACGGCGCTGGATCGAGCACTCGCGTTCGACAAACGGCAGAACCGTGCCGTATTGATCCGCGAGGAGCTGCACCTCGATATGCCGGGCACCCAGCAGCCGTCGCTCGATGTAGATGGAGGCATCACCAAATGAGGCCGCGGCCTCGGAGCGCGTTGCACGGAGTGCGCTCGACAGCTCGGCCGGTTCGGGCACCATGCGCATACCCTTCCCGCCGCCACCGGCCACGGCCTTGAGCATCAGCGGGTAGCCGACGCGTCCCGCCGCCTGCTCGACGGCGGTTTCGGAAACCTCGGGGCCGAACGCCGAGTCGGTGCCTGGTACCACGGCGACGCCTGCCGCCATGGCAGTTGCGCGCGCAGCCGCCTTGCTCCCCATCAACGCGATGGCCTCCGGCGAAGGTCCGATGAAGGTCAGTCCGGCGTCGCGACAGGCGGCCGCGAAGACGGCATTCTCAGCGAGGAAGCCATACCCCGGGTGGACGGCATCGGCGCCGGAGCGCCGCGCGGCTTCCATCAGTCGATCCATGCGCAGGTAGCTGTCCACGGGCGCGCTCGGACCGATCGCGCACGCCTCATCGGCCATGCGCACGTGGCGAGCGGCGCGATCGCACTCCGAGTAGACCGCGACCGACGCCACGCCCATGTCGCGACACGCGCGGACCACGCGAACGGCGATCTCTCCGCGGTTTGCGATGAGGATTTTCTGCAACTCCCACAAATTCTACTACTTGCGGCGATCGTCCACGACGCGAATGCCGGAGACAGAAAGCACTCGAGCGACGTGCGGAAACGGAGAGCCACCTAGAGCGGGATGTTGCCGTGCTTCTTTGGAGGGTTGCGATCGCGTTTGGTTTCAAGACCGGCGAGTGCCGTGATGAGCTTTGCCCTCGTCTGCCGCGGACGGATGATCTCATCCACGAACCCGTGCTGCGCGGCCACGAACGGACTGGCGAACCGCTCGCGGTACTCGGCGATTTTCGCGGCGCGCGCGGCCGCCACGTCTCCCGCCGCGTCCAGTTCACGGCGGTACAGGATATTGACCGCTGCCTCGGCGCCCATCACCGCGATTTCGGCGGTGGGCCACGCGAAGTTCACGTCGGTGCGGATGTGCTTGCTCGACATGACGCAGTATGCGCCGCCATACGCCTTTCTCGTAATGACCGTCAGCTTCGGACACGTGGCCTCCGCGAACGCGTACAACAGCTTGGCCCCGTGGCGAATGATCCCGCCGTACTCCTGCACAGTCCCGGGCAGGAATCCCGGCACATCCTCGAACGTCACGAGCGGAATATTGAAGGCATCGCAGAACCGTACGAACCGTGCCGCCTTGATCGACGCGTCGATGTCGAGCGTCCCGGCGAGAACCGCCGGCTGGTTCGCCACGATACCCACGGGGCGGCCTCCCAGTCTCGCAAACCCCACCAGGATGTTCTTCGCGAAGGCATGATGCACCTCGAGAAGGTAGCCTTCGTCCACCACCGCATGGATCACGTCGAGCATGTCGTAGGGCTGGTTCGGCGCCGCCGGCACCACCGAATCGAGTGCTTCGTCGGCCCGGTCGTGCGGATCGCTCGTCACCACGCGCGGCGGATCGTCCAGGTTGTTGCTCGGCAGGAACGACAGCAGCTCGCGGACGAGGAGGAGGCACTCCTGGTCGTTCTCCACGGCGAAGTGGGCCACGCCACTTTTTTCATTGTGGGTGACCGCACCGCCGAGTTGCTCCTTGGTCACCTCCTCGTGGGTGACAGTGCGCAGCACCTCCGGCCCGGTGACGAACATGTAGCTCGTGTCCTTCACCATGATCGTGAAGTCGGTGATGGCCGGGGAGTAGACGGCCCCGCCGGCGCACGGTCCCATGATCGCGGAGATCTGCGGCACGACTCCCGAGGCGAGCGTGTTGCGAAGAAAAATGTCGGCGTACCCGCCGAGCGAGAGCACGCCTTCCTGGATGCGTGCCCCCCCCGAATCGTTCAGCCCCACCACCGGCGCGCCCATCTTGAGCGCGAGGTCCATGATCTTCACGATCTTGGCGGCGTTGGTCTCGGACAACGATCCGCCGAACACGGTGAAGTCTTGCGCGAAAGCGTAGGCCAGTCGGCCGTGAATGCGCCCGTGGCCCGCCACCACTCCGTCGCCCGGCACGACGTGATCGGCCATGCCGAAGTCGCGACAGCGGTGCGTGATGAACTTGTCGATTTCCTCGAAACTGGCGGGATCGAAGAGGAGATCGATGCGCTCCCGCGCGGTCAGCTTCCCTGCCTCCCTCTGCCGGCGCAGCCGCTCCTCTCCGCCGCCGAGTTCGGCGCGCCGCTCGAGATCGCTCAGGATGTCGTCAGGCTTTGACACCCTGGGCCTTTTCCCAGTCCTTGAGGAACTTCTCGAGGCCGATGTCCGTGAGAGGGTGCTTGAAACACTGCTCGATCACCGCGGGTGGGCAGGTCACGACGTCGGCGCCCATTCGCGCCGCTTCGACGACGTGGATCGGGTGGCGGACGCTGGCGACGAGCACTTCCGTGGCGTACTCGAAGTTGTCGAAGATGTCGACGATCTCGCGAATCAGCGTCATGCCCGTCGTCCCGATGTCATCAAGCCGGCCGACGAAGGGGCTGACGTAGCTGGCGCCGACTTTGGCGGCCAGCCACGCCTGCGTCGCCGAGAAGATTAACGTCACATTCACACGCGTGCCCTCGGAGGCTAAAGTCCTGCAGGCTTCCACGCCCTGCTTCGTGAACGGGACCTTGACGACCATGTGCTCGTCGATCGCGGCGATCTCCCGCCCTTCGCGAATCATGCCCGCGGTGTCGGTGGCGACGACTTCACCGCTGACCGGTCCCTTCACGATCTGGCAGATCTGCTTGAGGATCTGGCGGTAGTCGCCGCTTTCCCTTGCCATCAACGACGGGTTCGTCGTGACCCCATCGAGAATGCCGAGCGAGGCGAGCGCCTCAATCTCCTTGACGTTGCCGGTGTCGACGAACAGTTTCATGTCGGTGCTCCAAGTCAACCACGGCGCTCACCAGGAACTCGAAGTCAGGGTGTCGCGACGGTTCTGTCCTTCGTGGTTCACGGTTCAGCGCGGGTCTCTTCCACGCGATTCGATTCGCCGCTCACATTCGGTGCAGGCGTGGTCTTGTCCACCGCGACCACCGCATAGACGTACCGCAGTCCTCGCGCCACGGTCGTGTCGGTGAAGCGAGTGTCGGTCAGCGGCGCCTGCGTAATGGGCCGCAGTGTGGCATCGCCAGCCACACCGCGCAAGACCAGATAGCCGGCGAGATCAGACTCGACGTTCGCTTCCCAGATCAAACTGACGCTGCCTTCAGCCGGCACGGCCGTCAGCCGCGACGGAGCTGCGGGAGGAAACCGGTCTACCGGCGTCACGCAGTGGAGCGGCGAAGGCGCGCCCTCCGTGATGGCCCGCGCCGCGCCGCGAACTGCGCGCACGCTGAAACAGCGCTCGCGCCCGAACTCGACGGCCTCCGAGAACATGGGGACGGTCAACGGCGACACATTGACCGGAACCGGCCTCGCCACGCCGGCCGAGGACCTGGAGGAGGCGGGTGGCGCGGAGGACTGCGCCTCCTCGTACACGTTGTAGCGGGTCGGCCCGACAGGCTCGGCTACAGGCGACGCCGCAGCCGATTCCCCTGTCGCGTCTTCCTCGCCTTCCGGGTCCGGTTCCGATCCGAGCGGCCGATCCAATAGAAATCCCAAGAGCCCACCCGAGGGATCCCATGAGAGCGTGAGCGTGGCCTCCGTGAACTCGGCCATCAGGCCCGCCGGTGCCTCGGGAGCCTCGACCAAGGAGAACTCCGAAATCGGCGATGGCGGTCCCGGGCGCCCGCGCGCGCTGAAAGGGATCGCGATGTAGAAGCGCCGCAATGGTGCCTCTGCCGCGGGTCGAGTGCGAACAAGAGGCGCATCACCGAGCGGTGTCGGCACACGCGCACCGCGGACGACCGGAATGATCACTGGAGGGCCCTGCACCAGCTCATCGTCCGTGAGACGATCGATGACCGTCACTGGAAGTCCCACGACAGCGCCACCGCGGGCGGCCTCAAACGACGCGGGCGGCGGCTGTGACACGGGGACGCGATCGGAGTCCTCGGGAGCAGGCGGCGCCACGGCAATCGTGGCAACCTGGGTGGCGACGTCGAGGAAGCGTCCGCGCGGCGGCGCCTCGCGCCCGGTGTAGCCGTAGACCTCGATGCGGACGATGTCCACCGGCAGGGACATGTCGATGTTCTGAGCCGGAACAACGAGCGTGAGGTAGATATCGCCGCCCACGCGCTCGGCCGCAATGGCCTGCACAGCCGCCGGAATCCTGATAAAAGGCGGCAGCGGCGCTCCTCGCTGCCCACAGCCGACCGTCAAGAGGATGGCGGCAGCAACCGCACGTCGTTTCATCCGATCTGATTGTGGCTTATTCGCCCCCAGTTTCGCTGGGCGCTTCCGACACCATCCTTCGACCGACTTCTGGAGACTTGAAGCGGCGCACATCGATGGTGTGACCGCGAACCTTGTAGTTGAGAATCCGCTCCGTGGTGTCGAGGAGCCGCGCGGCCTTCGCACGATTTCCGCGTGTCGTCTTGAGCGCGTCCTGAATAAGGTCGCGTTCAAACGCCGCCACTGCGTCTTTGAGCGACACGTGCGTGACGGTGCCTGAGGAATCGGCGGTCTGCAGCGACGGCGGAAGATGATGGCCGTGGACGACCGCGCCGTCACACACGAGCACCGCGCGTTCGAGAGCATTCTCCATCTCACGTACGTTGCCCGGCCAGTGATAGGCCATCAGCATGTCGATGGCCGGCGTCGAGATGCGCTTGATGACCTTGCCGTGTTCGCGCGAGAACTTCTCGAGGAAGTGATCGGCGAGCAACAGTAGATCTGGCTTACGGTCGCGCAACGGCGGCACGAAAATCGTGAACACGTTGAGCCGGTAATACAGGTCCTCCCGGAAGGTACTCTCCGCAATCGCCTTCTCCATGTTCTTGTTCGTCGCGGCAATCACGCGGACGTTCACCCGTACCGTGTCAGTGCCGCCGAGTCGCTCGAACTCACGTTCCTGAATCACGCGCAGCAGCTTCACCTGCGTGTTCAGGTTGATGTCGCCGATCTCGTCGAGGAAGAGCGTGCCTCCCTCGGCCATCTCGAAGCGCCCCTTCTTCCTGGCGGTGGCGCCGGTGAACGCCCCCTTCTCGTAGCCGAACAGCTCTGACTCAATCAGCGTATCGGGGAGCGCCGCACAGCTCACCTTCACGAACGGCTTCTTCGCCCGCAACGAGTTGTAATGAATGGCGTGCGCGATCAGCTCCTTGCCGGTCCCCGACTCACCCCGTATGAGGACCGTGGTATTGGTCTGGGCGACCTGCGCGACCTGCTCGTACATCTGCCGCGTCGGTCCGCTGGTGCCGATGATGTTGGAAAAATCGTAGCGCTCGCGCAGCTCCTGCTTCAGGTGGGTGTTCTCGTCGAGCAGGCGGCGGCGCTCTTCTTCGAGCTGACGCTGCACGTTGAGCGCCTGCGCCATCATGCCGCTGACAATGCCGAAGAACTTCACGCTGCTGTCGTAGTCGCGCTCCGCCTTGAACCGCAGGTCGAGACCGAGGGCGCCCACAGCCTGGCGCTGCAGCACGATGGGCACGCAAATAAAGCTCAGCTCTTGGCGCGAGGACTCCGCCCGACGCGCGGCGCGATTGAGCAGTGCCGGCTCGCGGCTGACGCGTGGCACGACAATCGGCTTGCCGCTCTCCACCACCTTTCCGGTGATGCCCTCTCCCACCTTGTATCGCACTCCGTGCGCGCGGTCCTCGAAGCCCTCTGCCGCCTCGACCAGCAGCTCGCCGTCCCGCAGGAGCGTGATCATGCCGCGCACGACACCGTGCTCGCGGCGCAGGATTCCGAGGACCCGCTGCATCGACGCCTTCAGGTTGAGCGAACCCGAGAGCGCCTGGCTGATCTCAAGCAGGGTGGACATTCGCCGCGCGTCGCGCGCGGCCGTGGTGGCGTCAGAAACGAACTTGGCGGCTGGCATCGGATCGCCCTCAGCGTGCCGTATCCGGAAATTTTAATCAAATACGTTTTTGTACGATGTGAACTAATCGTAAACAATCCTGTGTGAGTCACGATTTACCGCCATCAGAACCGACTCGGCTCCATGGCCTCGGCGATTTTGCGATGGCTGAACGGGTCTGCACAGATGAACTGTCGGTCGCCGAGCTGCAAGACCCGAGGAACTGGGTCGTTCCATGATTCCTCCGACCCCTGCATGGCCTAAATAGTGAGCAGGCCCATCTCAATGCTTGAATTCGCTAGAAAAAACGAGGGTTCGCGCTGGCAACAGTGTTGCTCATCTCGAATGCAGGAAGGAGATCCCCATGCTCGGTCGTTCCGTTCTCGTCGCGCTCGCCGTACTCGCCTCGACCTCCTCGTCCTGGGCCCAGGATTCCCAGGAAAGGCGCGGTTCCGGTGAGTCTCAAGCAATTCAACGGTGGCCAGCCGGCGAGGCACGGCCGGCCCCTTCTGCACCGGCCGCGCGAATCGCGCAGCCGCGATCAACCGCGCCGTCCCCCGTCGCGGCCTCGAACGCGCCAGCGGCCGCGTCGGCCGAACAGCGGCGGCGCCCATCGGACCGCGATCGCGACGGCGGGCAGCCCCGCGTCGCCGTTCCTCGGGGCCCCGGCCAGGCGCAGCGTCCACAAGGAGAGGTGGACCGGCGTCGTGAAGGACGTCCGCGCGTCTATGTCGTGCCCCCACGAGTCGGCCGCAACCTTCCGAGGAGGGTCTACCCGTACGGCTACGGCGCATTTGGCTTCGGTGACCCCTACTACAACTCGTACGGCTGGTATTCAAGGCCCCCCCTCTATGCCTACGGCGCAGGTGCCTATGGCGGAGGCTACTATGGGTACGGTTACAACTATGACATCGGGGAGATCCGCTTCCGCGTGACGCCGCGCGACGCGCAGGTCTTCGTGGATGGCTACTACGCAGGGGTCGTGGACGACTACGACGGCGTCCTGCAATCGCTCCGACTTGAGTCCGGCCCGTACCACATCGAACTGGTTGCCCCGGGATACGCGCCGCTCGAAGTGGATATCCGGGTGAACCCTGGACAGAAAGTGACTTACCGCGGCGACCTCAGTCGCCAACCTTAACGACGACCCGCGCCGGAACCGCCGGAACAGCGGCAAGGGTGCTGAACGGGATCGACGTCCGGAATCCGGACGTCGATCCACAAGGACCCTCGGCTACTTCACGTTCTTCTCAATCCAGTCCTCGACGAACTTGATGATGACGTCGCTGTTCTTTTCGTAGAACATCTCGTGGCCGTTTCCGTGGATGCCGACGTCTTCCAAACGAACGAAGTCCGTCTTGACGCCAGCCTGGTTCAACCACTTAGGCGGGCACGCATCGCCGATCCGGTGGTAACCGCCGTTGCCGGAAATATCCAGGATCCGCATCGGCTGCAGGTTCACGAGTTTGCGAACCGGCTCCTGCTGGAGAACACATCCGTTTTCGCCGGGCCGCTCACCCTTCTCTTCCTTGTACGTCTTGATATCCGCGGCCTTCGCCGGCGGGTCGTAGGTGAGATTCAACCGCTCGATGCCGCCGCCGGGCTCCGCCGTGACAATCGCTTTGACCAGGTTCGGCCGGGCATCCGCAACGGTGAAGCCGATGTTGCCGCCCATGGAGTGCGTGAACAAGATCACCGGCGTGCCGATGAGGTCGAGCAGCGCGACACCCGCGTCATGATTGAGCTCAGTGGAGCGATTCTCCCCACCTCCGAGATACTGCACCTGGCCCTTGGCGAAGTTGTCGAAGATAGGGTCGCCCATCTTGCCGGTGCCGGGCCACTGCGTGTGATTGTCCTTCCAGAAGTAGTTGCTCTTCTCCTTGACGTTGGTCCAGATCTCCTCCAGCTGAGGGGCGGTCCGAATGGTCAAAGAGCCGTCGATGCCCGGCGCATAAACTGAACGGCCACGGGCCGGATAGTCGACCATGTACACCACGTAGCCGCGGTTGATCAGAGAATAGGCCCATCCCGCCCGGTCGTCAGGCGTCTGGCGCCAATTCGTACCCGTCTGACCCGCGCCATGGAACAGCACAATCGGATACGGGCTGCGGATCTGCTTTGGCACCCAGACTTCGGTGTACATCGCACCCGTCATGACTTCCTTGCCAGGAGGTCCGGCGTACTTGCCGCCGGCGTAGAAGAAGCCCATCCGCGCAATGTTCTCGTTGGAGAACGTGGGAATGCCCTTCCGTGGCATCGCTTTCGAGGCAGCGCTCGCGCTCCCTGCCTGCCTGTTCTGGGCATCGGCGGCAAACCAACTGCCGGCGACAACGACAACGATCAGAGCTATCAACAGCCTCCAGCGGCGAGCATTCATAAACCTCTCCTCCTATAGACGTGGGCGGGCAACACGAAATATTAACGGGTGCAGGGGGTTGGCGGAAGCGCCATCCTTCGACCTCAAAGGGTTCTCCACGGACGCTGCCAATGGCGCACAGCGTACATCATGCCGGGCAGCTCTGTCGGACAGGCTGACGATGGCTTTGCGTCAGCAGAACTCGAGGGCTCCGCCGAACATCGCATAACCGCGGCATTCAAGCGGCAATTGATCTGCGCCGGAAGATCAGGAACAAGGGAATGCCAGCGAGAATGATGACGACGCCGGCGCCAGTCGGACCTGGCGCCCGGTAGAGGCCGTTCAGAAGGATCGCCGCGCTGGCCGCTACGTATATCGCTGGCGCTATCGGATAACCCCAGGCGCGGAACGGCCGCTCCGCGTCTGGCTCCTTCCGGCGCAACACGAACAGCGCCACGACTGCGACCCCTGAGAACAGCACAACGGCGAAACCGGTGTAGTTCACCAGCGTGTCGGCCTGCGCCGACAGCACGAGCAGCGAACTCCACGTTGCCTGGGCCACGATGGCCACGGCTGGCGTACGGTAGCGCGTATGCACGCGAGCGGCGCTCTGAAAGAAGAGGCCGTCTCTCGCCATCGCGAAGTAGACGCGCGGGCCGGCAAACGTCATCGCGCTGATGCTCGCCAGCAAGCTGATGATGGAAACGACCCCCATGACGTTGCCGGCTGCGGCACCCAGCAGTCGGTCCGCAATCACGTCAAGCACGCTTCCCTTGATCGCCGCGAGCTCGCCGGCTGGAAAGACGTAAAGATAAAGCACGTTCAACAGCAGGTAGATCGCGATAACCGCACCGGAACCGAGGGCCAGCGCCCTCGGCACATTGCGCCCGGGCTCCCGGACCTCCTCGGCCACGTAGGCTGCCGCGTTCCATCCTGAATAGGTGAACATCACCGGAATGAGCGCAAGCAACCAGCCAGCCGGCGCTACAGGCGCCGACTGCGAGAGGTGCACGGGGTCTCCCGCGCCGATCGCAAAGCCAAGTGCGATGAAGACAACAAACGCCGCTACCTTGAGGGTCGCAAGCACGTTGCCCAGGACGCGGCCAGGGCCCACCCCACGCAGATGTACCCAGGCCAGTCCAAAGATCGCGGCCACGGCGACGACGGTCTGAGCGGAGAACGTCAGCACCAGGAAGTCGGGCACGATCGGAATGACGATCAATGGCGTCGTGTCGGACGCCGCTGGGATGAAGCGCCCCAGATAAAAGGCCAGCACCGCAGCGCTCGCGGCCATGGCGCCGGAGAAACCGGCTACGAAGGATGTCCAACCTGTCAGAAACGCCGGCAGGCGTCCGAACGCATGACGCAGGTAGACATACTCGCCTCCTGCGCGCGGCCGAAGTGCGGCGAGCTCGGCGTAGGCCATCGCTCCGGCAAACGCAAGCATTCCTCCGACCACCCAGGTGGACAGGAACAGCCGCGCGCTCGGCACCAGAGCGGCAACCTGCGGCGGGGAAAAGAGGATCCCGCCGCCGATGACGTTGGAGACGATGATCGCTGCAGCGTCGAGCGGACCAAGCCGGCGATCGAGAGATACGGGCGGGGAACTCACGTCTCGAGCAACTATCCGAGTTATTCCGTGAGCAGCTGCCGGTCGATGTTGAAATCGCCGAGCTTCACCCAGTTGCGTCGTCCTTGCTTTCCGAAGATCTCGACACGGGCATCCACGAAGGCGCGGTTCTGCATGATCTCCAGGCGCGGCTGGCTGCCTGTGTAGCCCAGGCCTGAGCGAAGGACAATCAGGCCGCTTGTCTTACCGCCTTCCAGCCCGTCACGGCCGACGGCGCTCACGTAGTGTTCGCCCCAGCCGTCGGTTTCACCAATGCGATGAAAGATGGCGTTTAGCTGGACACCGGCAACTGCATCGGGCGCGTTGTTCTTGAGTCGAAAGGACAGGCTCGGAACCAACTTGTTCTGGCCGTTGACGATCCCGGCGTCGTACCAGCCGGTTCGCATGTCGGCAAACGTGAGCGTTTTCTCAATCTCGACCGTTGAGGTGCACCCAGCCGCCAGGACGGCGGCGAGGATGAACAGGGCATATCTCCTCATGAGCTCATTAGACACCGCCCGGAGGTTTCCGAATTCAGAATTTCAGTTTTCTCCGGTCTGGACTGCCCTCCGGGCCTCCTCGAGTGTCAGCCGGCCGGCACGGTACGCGGCCAAGTCACTCCCCTTCACACGCAACACAGCCGTCGTCTGATCGTAGGCATCACCGGGGACCAGACGATTACCTGGCTCGCCGTCGCGGGCAGCAACCGTCAGCCATTCGTCGGCGCCGATGGTCAGTCCACCACTGTTCTCGAGCATGGCGTCGATGAGCGCGGTCTTGACCTCGCGGGTGTACGCCGCATTTGGATCAGTGAGCAGCAGGGAATCGGCCTCGCGTGACGGGGCTGTCTGGACCACTCCCGACACCGACTGCGCCGAAACCGTGCCGTCCGCGCCAGCCATCCTAGCCGACGGCATCTGCAACTCGAGCCGACGAATGGCGCTTTCAAGGCCCGCACGATCGCGGGGGTCCGATGCCGCGCGCTGCACGAACGCCTTCAGTTGTGCCAGCGATTCACCGTTGTCGCCGGCCATCGCGCGAAGCGTCCACGCCACCGTCGGGCGGAGCCCCGGCACCTCGACGTCGAAGAAGACGCCGTAACCGTCCAGACGGAAGCCACGCACCTGCGCCGCCCCGGTCAGGAACATCGCATCTGGAGACAACGCACGCACCTGACGACTCAGAACCGCGGCACCATTCTGTACGGCCCGCTCAAGTACACCCTCCATAAGGAAAATCTTGTAGCGCGCCTGGGCCTGAGTCTGATCCTGGGCGTTCGGTGCTGGCTGTTGCGCGGCCGCGACAGCCGCCATCCCCACCACCAGGCCGACGCACGCAACGCCAATGACTGCTCGTCTTACCACGGCTTGTCTCCTCTGTCTGTTTCTTTACGGCTTCCCTGCGGGCCGTCTTCGTCTACTGCGGCCGTTGGGACACACGCATCAGGTAGTTGAGCATCTGCTGATGCTGCTGCACCTGCACGCCGGTGTTACCTTCCATCTGGCCGAACGTTCGCTCGATGCGCACGAGATCGCCGCGCCGCTGTGCGTCGATGTCGCGTACGACCTCGGCGGTACGAAGCGTCATTTCGCGCTGCTGTCGCTGCTCGCTCTCCTGAATCAAAGCCCGCACCTGCTGGAGTGTCGCACCGCCGCCATTGACCGTGGCGGTGGTGGCAAGGGCGCCCGCACCAGGGCTGCCGGATTGCGTGGAAGCGCCAGCGAACTGTACCTTCGCCAGCTCGACGCGCAGTCGCTGTTCAAGCGCCGCAAGATCCTTGGCCGATACCGTACTCGTGGACTCACCATTGGGAACATTGCCTGACAGCAACGCGTTCGGAAGCGTTGTGGCCGACCCAACCGTTGAGGCGGACGAAGCGGTGAGCAACTCGGACGCATCACGCGCACCGCGTAATGCGCCAAATCCGGCACCGACGCTGAAGATCAGCACCGCAGCGGCTACCTGAGCCCAGGCCGGCATCGGCTGCCGCCACCACGCCACCGGACGTAACACGTCAGGTGGTCGCGCCGCGACGTCCCAGTTCGCGGGGTCCTGGACTATCCGAAAACCAAGCCGAGCATCTGGTGATTCCCACCCGGCAAGCTCCGAACGTGTTGCAGACAGCCCGGCCATCTCCTCCGCGCAGGCCTCACACACTGCCAGATGTTCAGCTACCGCCGACCGCTCCTCAGGCTCGCATTCGCCGTACAAATACCCGACGAGCGCTGTCCCATCTCCGCATCGCACCGTTAGTTTCATAGGCGTTTCACTAATTGCGGCGCCATCTGCCCGTTCTCTTCCAACTGCTTGCGCAGCACACTCAGGCCCTGATAGAGCCGCGTCTTCACCGTGCTCAAGGGACAGTGCTGAAGGTCGGCGATCTCCTGAAATGTCATCCCGTGGTACTCCTTCAGGATGATCGCCGTCCGCTGTGCCTCGGGCAAACTCGCCATTGCTTCCTCAACTACGGCGCTGAGCTCCCGTCGCGCCACGAGAGCCTCGATCGACTCGACCGGCCCGCGCTCGCCGGCCATCTCTATCGGGTCGACCCCCTCTGGCATCTGCATTACCGGTGCACGGCGCTTCCGACGGATCCAGTCACGGCACAGGTTGAGCGCGATGCGGTACAGCCAGGACGAGAGCTTCGCCTCCCCCTTGAATCCGGGCAGAGCACGGAACGCACGCAGGAAGGTCTCCTGGCACACGTCTCTCGCATCCTCCTCGCGGCCGATCACGCGATAGGCGAGCGCGTAGATAGGCCTCTCCCATCGGAGGACGATCTGGTTAAAGCTGTCCGCGTCGCCACCCCTCGCGCGGGTGACGAGTTCGTCGTCCGTCAACGTCATGTAGGACTCAGAGTCCAGGCCGGTCAATGGGTAAGACGACCACCTGAGCGAAGCGGCCTTGCCCCCGATCATACGACGTAAGTGGTTGATTCACAGGCTATTAGTGACCGTGAGCACAGCATCAACGTATCGGCCCACCGAGGAAGCGGCAGAATTGTGAACAAACCTCGATTGAAACGGCCACAGGAAGACAAGGTGGTGCACGAAGTGCCGGCTCAGACGAAATCCAGGGCACTGGCGTGTAAGATATGCACCAATGAGCGCAGGGTCGTCCGTTGTCGCTAAATCTCCCTACTGACGAAGTCTTCCTCACGACTGAGGAAGTCCTTGAGTACCTCCAGGTCAACCTGCGGACCATCTACCGGTTGATCAAGGCGGGCAAGATCCCCGCGGTTCGGGTTGGCCGCCAGTGGCGGTTCAGAAAACGCGACATCGACTCGTGGCTTGATACCCAGCGTCCGTGGCTCGACCAGACCCCGGTCGCTTCGGGCACGGTCGCGGCTACCCGCAACGAGCCGCAACGTATTCTGGTAGTCGACGACGAGGCCAGCATACGGGAGCTACTTTTCAGGACGCTGGCGCTGGCGGAAGCGAAATACGACGTCGACACGGTGCACGACGGGGCGAGCGCGCTCGACCGCATGCGCGCACGCTCCTACGATCTGCTCATCGCTGACCTGAAAATGCCTGGAATGGACGGCCTGACGCTCATCCGCGAGGCCAAACGCATCAGGCAGGACCTCCCCATCATCATCGTCACGGGCTTCTCCACCGAATCGAGCGCGATCGAAGCGGTCAACCTCGGCGTGGCCGGGTACATCACGAAGCCGTTTCGCGTGCCCCATGTGCTGGCCGCCGCTGCCAAAGCACTTCGCACGCCGGCCGCATAGCTTCTGATTCAGCTTTCCGATCTCACGAAGTCCTTCGGTGACCGCACGCTGCTCGAGCGAGTCACGTGGCAGATCTCTGACGGCGATCGCGTGGGCCTCTGCGGCCCCAACGGCGCGGGCAAGACGACTCTGCTCAAGATGCTCGCGGGCATCGACGAGCCAGACTCTGGCACCATCGTCAAGCCCTCGACGCTGACGATCGGTTACCTGCCGCAGGACGGCCTGACCCACACCGGCCGAACCGTGTTTGAAGAGGCTGCCAGTGCGTTTCAGCCGCTCCTCGACATGAAGATGGAAATGCACGGGATCGAGGACCGACTCGGCGACGCATCGCTGCCGCAGTCTCAACACGACGCGATGCTCCACCGCTACAGCGAGCTGCAGGACCGATTCCGCCTCGATGATGGCTACAGCATCGACCTGCGAATTGCGACCGTGTTGCGCGGCCTCGGCTTCAGCACCGAAGACGCCGAGCGTCAGGCAGACACCTTCTCAGGCGGCTGGCAGATGCGCATTGCCCTGGCCAAGCTCCTGCTCGGGCGCCCCAATCTGCTGCTGCTCGACGAGCCGACCAACCACCTGGATCTCGATGCCCGGAACTGGCTCGAGGAGTATCTCGGCGCCTATCCGTATGCCGTGATCCTCGTATCCCACGACCGCTACTTCCTCGACTCGGTGGTGACGCGGATCACCGACCTCAGCCTTCGCAAGCTGACGGACTACGTCGGCAACTACAGCACGTACGTCAAGCAGCGGGATGCGATGCTCGAACGGCTGAGACAGGCGAAGCACGAGCAGGACGAAGAGGTCGCGCGCGTCAGGATGTTTATCGACCGCTTTCGCTACCAAGCGACGAAGGCGGCCCAGGTGCAGAGCCGGATCAAGATGCTCGAGAAGGTGGTCCCGATTGAGGTCCCGCCCGAACGGCACCGCATCCACTTCACATTCCCCACGTGTGCGAAGAGCGGACGAACCGTGCTGGAACTCTCCCACGCGCGCAAGTCGTACGGAGCGCTGACCGTATTCCGCGACCTCTCGCTGCACATCGAGCGCGGTGGCAGAATCGCGCTGGTCGGGCCGAACGGCGCCGGCAAGTCCACGTTGATGCGAATGCTCTCGAACGAGGAGTCGCCCGACTCCGGCACGCGCGTCGAGGGGCACCAGGTGGTGATGGAATATTTCGCACAGGATGAAGCGGCCAGGCTCGACCCGGCGCTGACGGTCTACGAAACGCTGTCGTCGGGTTCGCCCAATACGATGGTGCCCGCGATCCGAAACATCCTCGGGGGGTTTCTCTTTTCTGGTGACGACGTCTACAAGAAGGCAGGCGTGCTGTCGGGTGGCGAGCGCACACGTTTGGCGGTGGCGCGCATGCTGCTGAGGCCGTCGAACACGCTGCTGCTCGACGAGCCGACCAACCATCTCGATCTCGAATCGAAGGATGTCCTGCTGGAGGCGCTCGAGGACTACGGCGGGACACTCATCATCGTCTCGCACGACCGGTACTTCGTCGAAAGGCTCGCCACGACAATCATCGAGGTCGGCCATGGCGAGGCGCAGGTCTATCCCGGCACCTACGGCGAGTTCCTCTGGAGCAAGGAGAATCGAGCCAGGTCCCAGGTTTCAGACGCGAAGCCTCAAGCCCCCAAAGTCAAGGTGCACGCTCCAAAGCTCAAGGCCGAAAGCCCGCGGCGCGACCGAGACGCGCGGAAACAGGACGACGCCGAGCGGCGGAAGGCACAGCGCGCGCGAGAGACGCTGCAGAAGCGCATCTCGGATCTCGAAGCGCGAATCGCCGATCGTGAGGGGCAGGTGAAGGAGCTTGAGGTGGCCATGAGTGCGCCCGGTTTCTACGAGAATCCGGAGACATCAAGGGCCGCCGCCAGCCGCCATCAGGCGTTGATGTGGGAGGTCGGCGACCTGATCGGTGAGTGGGAGGCTTTGCAGGCCCACGCCGCCGAGAGCCGCTCCAAATCGTAGGCTCGAGATCCTCGAAGCACGAATTCTGCACTACACTTACAGAAGTGTAATCGACGGGCACGTTCTTGCTGCCTCGTCTGACCAGTTATCACCGTTTCCGGCGCCGCTTGTAAGGCTGACCTCGGGCATGCGAATTGCCCCTCAGCTCTAGTTGCTCCCGTGCTGATGACAAAACCGCGCCGTGGCCCTGTCCGTCGTCCCACCGGAGTTCGGCCCGTCCGACCTGCTGTGGCGGCACGCGGTCGCCGACTCCCTGAACACCGCGAGCCTCCTGCGATCGGCGACGCCGTCTATCGACACATTGTCGCCAGCTTGCGCAATGGGGTGCTTTCAGTTGCACGCGACGGGACGCTGGCATTCATTAACGGCGAGGCGTACCGCATTCTCGGACTCACGCCGGCGGAAGGCGACCTTGGCAGGCCTATCGCCGAGGTACTGAGTACACATCCCGACGTGGTACGTGCCCTCACGAGCGCGTTCGATCTCCACATGCTCGCCAACCGAGCTGAACTGCGCCTACGCCCTTCAGACAAGGTCATCGGCTACACGCTCACCCACGTGCGCGACGACACGACCGCCGTCGTTGGAGTCGCGATGCTGTTCAAGGACCTGACACGCGTCGAGCAACTCGAGGAACGCGAGCGGCTGCGGGACCGACTCGCGGCGCTCGGCGAGATGGCGGCGGCGATCGCTCACGAGGTCAAGAACCCGCTGGCGGGTATCGAGGTGATGGCCGGCCTGCTCCGCCGGAAGACCACCTCGTCACCAGACACGCAGGCGGTGCTCACCGACATCATCAACGAAGCGAAGATGGCCAACGCGATCGTCCAGGAAGTCCTCGAGTTCGTGCGGCCGATCCGGCTGCAGGTGGAGCGAACCGCCGTGGCCGATGCCGTGCGGGCGGCGTCTCAGCTCGCAGACTCAAAGGCACGACGTGGCTCCATTGATGTGCACGTGGAACTGCCGGCAGGGCTGCCACAGATCCAGGCGGATCGTCACCAGCTCACGCGACTCTTCACGAATCTCTTGATCAATGCCTACGAGGCCATGGACGGCCGCGGTTGCGTGACGATTAGCGCCGCGCCGGCGAACCTGGACGATGGCGACGAAGAGCGCGCCGCGGTCCTGATGGAGATTGCCGATGACGGTCCCGGCATCCCGACGGACGTCGCCGATCGCGTCTTCGCTCCCTTCTTCACGACGAAGGCGCAAGGATCCGGACTTGGGCTTGCCATAGTCCGCAAGATTGTGGACGCCCACGATGGGCAGATCGACCTGCAGACCTCGGTGGGACGCGGGACACGAATTCGCATCACGCTGCCGGTGAGCAGCGGCGGTGCATTGACGGAGTAACGAGGACTGCAGCATGGGGCGGATTCTTATTGCCGACGATCACGATTCCCTCCGTCGCGGCTTGGCTCAGGCGCTCGCCGACGCCAAGCACGACGTGGAGGAGGCACCCAACGGCAACGCCGCCATCGAGAAGCTGCACGAAGGCTTCTTCGACGTCATCGTGAGCGACCTCAAGATGGGCGGCAGCACCGGCCTCGACGTCCTGAAGACCGCGAAGGTGCTGCACCCCTCCTCCGCGGTCATCCTGATGACAGCATTTGGCTCGATTTCCACGGCGGTGGAGGCCATGAAGGCAGGGGCCTTCGACTACGTGCAGAAGCCATTTGAAATCGAGGAGATGGAGATCAAGATCGAGAAGGCGCTCGAATTGCGCCGGATGCAGCATCAAATCGACTACCTCCGCCACGCCCAAGACGACATCTACGAGTTCGACCGGATCATCGGGTCGAGCGGCGCGCTCGAGAAGGTGCTCGACGTCGTTCGCAAGGTCGCCAAGAGCCAAACCACTGTCCTCGTCCGCGGCGAGACCGGCACGGGCAAGGAACTGATTGCAGGCGCCATCCACCACAACTCCACGCGCTCGGCGCGGAATTTTGTCAAGGTGAACTGTGCGGCTCTTCAGGAGAACCTGCTGGAGTCAGAGCTCTTCGGCCACGAGAAGGGCGCGTTCACGAGCGCTGACAAGCAACGGATCGGCCGATTCGAGCAGGCCGACGGGGGCACGCTCTTCCTGGATGAGATCGGCGACATGAGCCCGAACACGCAGGCCAAGATTCTGCGCGTGCTCCAGGAACATGAATTCGAACGGCTGGGTGGAACGCGCACCATCCGCGTTGACGTTCGACTCATTGCCGCCACCAACCGGGACCTGTCGGCGATGGTGGCCACCGGCACCTTCAGGGACGACCTCTACTACCGACTGAATGTCGTCGCCATCGAGATGCCTCCGTTGCGGGAGCGAAAGGACGACATCGCGCCGCTGGCCGGCTACTTTATCCGTCGCTTCGCCGGCGAACTGAAGAAGAAGGTCGAGGGGCTCGAGCCCGACGCGCTGAAGCTGCTCATGCGTTACAACTGGCCCGGTAATATCCGTGAGCTCGAAAACGCAATCGAGCGCGCGATGCTCCTGGCCGACGGCGTACGAATCTCCGGCGAGGACCTTCGGCTTGGCGATGGCATCTCGGCTGCCTCGCCGCGCGACAGCGCATCAATCGTCAAGATCCCACCAACGGGCATCCCCCTTGAGGACATCGAACGGCTGGCGATCGTCGAAGCGCTGAAGCTGTCCAACTGGGTCCAGAAGGACGCCGCGGAGCTGTTGTCGATCAGCCCACGCGTGATGAACTACAAGATCAAGACGCTCGAGATTGACTTCCCGCGGGGCCGGCGTGCCGCGCCGGCGCACCGAGAGCTGCCCGCGGGAGCCTAGCCCTACGAACTGCTCTTGGCTCGCGGGTGGGCCTTCCTGTACACCTCCAGCAACTGCGCCGAGTTGACGTGCGTATATCGCTGAGTCGTCGAGAGCTGCACGTGGCCGAGAAGTTCTTGGATGGCGCGGAGATCGGCGCCGCACTGCAGCAGGTGGGTCGCGAAGGAGTGGCGCAGTGCGTGTGGACTGATGCCGAAACGGGTGCTGCAACTCGCTACGTAGCGCCCGAGCAGGCGCTGGACGCTGCGGCCGGTCAGACGCCCACCGCGAAAATTGACGAACAGGGAATCGCTGCCTTGGGCTCTGGTCCTTGGACCTTGGAACCTCAGACGTGGGATCCGGGATTGGGAATCTGGAATCTGGGGTTTGATCAACGCCCCGCGGTCCTTGAGCCAGGCGCGTACAGCTGCGGCCGCGGATTGATTGAACGGCACGAGCCGCTCCTTCCCACCCTTACCCATCACTCGGACCATCCGGACACTGAGATTGATGTCCTCGACGTCGAGGCCAACCAGTTCGCCGAGCCGCAGGCCTGACGCATACAGCAGTTCAAGGATTGCGCGGTCCCGTCGGCCCAGCGGGGTGGATACGTCCGGCGACTCGAGCAGCCGTGACATCTCGTCGATCGACAAGTGCGCCGGCACTTTCTGCTCCCGCCTCGGGGAGACCGCCAACGCCACGGGGTCGGACTCGATCCATCCTTCGCGTCTGAGGAACCGTGCGAACGAGCGGAGGGCGGAGAGCTTTCGCGCCGCCGAGGCGCGCGACTGGCCCTGACCGTAGAGGTCACTCAGGAACCCGCGCACGACTGTAAGGTCGATGTCGGACGGCTCGAGCGCCGCAACCGGCTTCGAAAGGCTGACCGCGGCGTACGCCACGAACTGGGAGAGATCGCTCTTGTACGCGTCAACGGTGTGCGCCGACGCGTTCCGATTCAAGCGGAGGAATTCAAGAAATCCGCGAAGCTGCGCCTTCATCGATCCAGACCCCGAGATCCGTAAGTGCCCGCGCGGAAGTCGCCGCCTTCCGATCCGCCTTTCCGACACGTCTGGAGCCCTCACCTGGCCCGCGCTGCGCCGCATCGGGAGGTGGCGGAAGCATGATCCCGAACGTGATGTTCGTGGGCTGATAGTTGCGGGGGTCAGCATGAGAGACGTAATACGCCAGCGCCCCGATGGCCGTCGTCCGCGGCGGTACGCGCGGCTCCTCACCCATGACCAGAGCAGCCGCATTGCGGCCGGCGATCAGCCCGGAGGCCGCGGATTCCACGTAGCCTTCAACGCCGGAGATCTGGCCGGCAAAGAAAAGGTCGCCACGCATCTTCGTCTGCCAGGTCTCGCGAAGCACCGTTGGCCCGTTGATGTAGGTATTGCGGTGCACCATGCCGAAGCGAACGAACTCGGCGTGCTCGAGCCCTGGAATCAGCGCCAGCACGCGCGCCTGTTCACCCCACTTCAGCTGCGTCTGAAAGCCGACGAGGCTGAAGTGATCGCCGGCCAGATTGTCCTGGCGAAGTTGCACTGCCGCGTACGGCATCCGGCCGGTACGCGGATCGATCAGGCCCACCGGCTTCATCGGCCCGAAGCGCAGCGTCTCGTGTCCACGATGGGCCATCACTTCGATGGGGAGACAACCTTCAAAGAACTTCTCCCGCTCGAAGTCATGTACCGTCGCTGATTCGGCGCTCGTCACGGCACTGACAAAGCGGCTGTATTCCTCGCGAGTCAGCGGGCAGTTCAAGTAGTCACCCTCGCCGTCGTCCACGCCGCAGGCCGGGCCAGCTCCCTGCTCCGCGGACCTGACAAGGTCCGCGCCACTGGATTGGGAGTCTCCGCGAAGGCTCCGGCCCCATCGCGATGCCCGGAAGACCTTCTCCATATCGATCGTTTCGGCCAGCACGATCGGGCTAATCGCATCGTAGAAATAGAGATGTTCGCCGCCCACGAGCGCGGCGATGTCGGCCGACAGAGTGTCTGAGGTGAGCGGCCCCGTCGCCACGATGAGCGGAAACATGGCGGCGTCAGTCGGGATGCGGGCCACTTCCTCACGAACGATGGAGATGAGCGGGTGGCCGTGAATCGCGTCGGTAATCGCCTGGGAGAAACGCTCGCGATCAACGGCTAGCGCCGCGCCGGCGGGAACGCGGTGCGCATCGGCGGCACGCATGATCAGCGAATCGAGGCGACGCATTTCCTCCTTCAGGAGGCCGACGGCGTTGTCGAGTTTGTCACCGCGCAGGGAGTTGGAACACACCAGCTCCGCAAGGCAATCGGTCTTGTGTACGGCGGTGCGCCGCACGGGACGCATCTCGTGCAGCACCACGCGCACGCCCAGTGTGGCCGCCTGCCAAGCCGCCTCCGAGCCGGCGAGGCCACCGCCGATGATGTGGATCACCGCAAGATACCCAGCGCAGAATGCTGAGCGCCAAGTGAAGCGTGTGCGCCTGGCATGGTGGCCTGAGGGCTTAAGACGTGGCGGCCTTCCGCTTGCGTGGTGCCGACTTGCCAGCCGCTGCCTTGCGGCGAAAGCCCCCTCTTCGCGGTGAAGGAGCCGCATCGCGCCGCGCCTGAAGCAGTTCGGTGGCCTGCTCAAAGGTAAGGCTGTCGGGATTCGTCCCCTTGGGCACCGAGGCGTTGGCTGTCCCGTCGGTGACATACGGCCCGAAGCGACCGGACAGCAGCTTGATCGTCGTACCGTTCTGGCTCAGCTCGCGTAGTACTGTCCTCGAGGACGCCCCCCGACGGCGCGACACCTTTGGCGCTCGCACGAGCGCCAGCGCCGCCTCGAAGGAAATGCTGAACACGTCGTCCTCGGACTCGAGGGAACGAAACTCGTCGCCGTGTTTCACGTACGGGCCAAAGCGCCCGAAATTCGTGGAAATCGGCTCGTGGTCGTCTGGGTGCACACCAACGATCCGCGGGAGCGAGAGGAGCTTGAGCGCCTCGGGCAGCGTGACCGTCGCTTCCGTCATTCCGCCCTGGAGCGACGCACGCTTCGGTTTCTCGACCTTCTCGGCCTTGCCGGCCCGCTTGCCCTTTGCCTTTTGCCCCTTCGGCGCCGCCTCCGGTGTTTCCCCAAGCTGCACATACGCGCCGTAGCGGCCGTTCATGACGTAGACGTTAAGCCCGCTGGCTGGATCGACGCCGACGGTACGCGGCCCTTCGGCCTTTGCGTGAACCAGCTCGAGTGCACGCTCCACCGAGAGATCGGCGGGTGCCACGTCATCGGGCAGCGATGCCGTGCGCCCAGGTCCACCGTCACCCATCTGCACGAACGGGCCAAAGCGCCCGATGCGCACGCGGAGCGGCTCTCCGTTCACCGGATCGATGCCAAGATCCAGCACCGGGTACTCGGCCTTCTCGGCGCCGTCGTTGACGGCCGGCAGCAGCCCCCGGTGCTTCTTGTCGCCGTAATAGAACTCACGCAGGAAGGAACTCGATTCGCGCTCGCCACGCGAGATCTCGTCAAGGTCGTTCTCCATCTCGGCGGTGAAATCGGTTTCCACGAAGTCACCGAAGTGCTCCCGCAACAGCTTGGTGACCACGAACGCCGTGAAGCTCGGAACAAGGGCCTTGCCCTGGCGAAACACGTAGCCGCGTCGTGCGATCGTGGCGATCGTCGGGGCATAGGTGGACGGACGGCCGATGCCGAGCCGCTCAAGTTCCTTGATGAGCGACGCCTCGGTGAACCGCGCCGGCGGCGTCGTTTCATGTCGCTTCGGGTCGATGCCGAGAAGTGTAATCGCCGTGCTGCCATCGCCTTTCGAATCTGCTCGAGGCGACCCCAAGCCTGTCGAAGGGTCGTGATGAATGCGATCGCCGACCTTGCACTGCGGCAAGATCGCTTCCTGCTCCTCGAGCTCGGCGGCCGGATCGTCGCTGCCTTCCACGTAGGCGCGACGGAAGCCGGCAAACTCGATCGCCTTACCGCTCGCCGTCAGCGTCGCTACGTCGGAGCCTGATCCCCGAGCCGAAATTTCCACGGCAGTGCGCAGCACGCGCGCGTCCACCATTTGCGAGGCCATCGTCCGCTTCCACACCAGCTCGTACAACCTGAGTTCGTCGGACTCGAGCACCCCCTCGAGCTGGCTCGGGGCGAGTCGGAAGTCGGTGGGACGAATCGCCTCGTGCGCTTCCTGCGCGTTCTTGACACGCGTCTGGTAGCGCCGCGGGGCATCGTAGTATTCAGCGCCAAACATCTCACGGATGACGCGGGCCGACTCTCCAAGAGCCTTGTCTGAAAGGGTCGTCGAGTCGGTGCGGTGGTAGGTGATCAGACCCTCCATCTGGCCGCCGCCAGTTTCGACGCCCTGGAAGAGGCGCTGGGCCACCTGCATGGTCCGTTCAGTCGAGAACCCCAGCTTGCGACTGGCTTCCTGCGTCAAGGTGGAGGTGGTGAAAGGCGGCGCCGGACGTTCGGCACCCGGCTTCTGCTCGACCGACGCGATTGTCCACGGCACATTGGCCTGAACGGCGTCCAGAAGCGCGGCGGTCGCCGCCTCGTCGAGAAGCCGTACATTCGAGTTCTTCAGGGCACCGTTCTGCGGATCGAAATCCTTGCCCGTGGCGACGCGCTGATCGTTGATGCGCACCAAAGTGGCGATGAACTGGCGTCCCTCGCCCTTCAACCGCGCCTCGAGGTCCCAGTAGGTTCCAGCCCGGAACGCGCGGCGCTCTTCCTCGCGCTCCACGATCAGGCGAACGGCCACGCTCTGCACACGGCCGGCGCTCAGGCCGGTCTGCACCTTCTTCCAGAGCACCGGAGAGAGTGTGTAGCCGTACAGGCGGTCGAGAATCCTGCGGCTCTCCTGAGCACGAACGAGATTTTCGTTCACCTCGCCGGGATGTTCGAGCGCTTCCTTGACCGCTTCCTCGGTGATTTCATGGAAGACAATGCGGCGCACCGGTACCTTGGGCTTCAACACTTGGGCTAGGTGCCAGCTGATCGACTCCCCCTCGCGATCAGGGTCGGTCGCGAGCAGCAGCTCGGACGCCTCCTTGACCGCAGCCTTGAGGTGCGCCACCTGCTTTCTCTTGCCGCCAGGAACAACGTAGTACGGCCTGAAATCGCTGTCTACGTCCACCCCGAGGCGCCCCCACTCCTTCTCTTTAATCTCTTTCGGCACGTCGGCCGCCGACTCGGGGAGGTCACGGATGTGACCGAAGCTCGCCTCGACCCTGTACTTGGTCCCGAGGAATCGGCCCAGTGTTTTCGCCTTGGCAGGCGACTCAACGATTACCAGTGGTTTTGCCATCGATCAGCGCCTCACACTAGCACGGTCATATCGGCCGGATGAAACGGCCGCCGCCCACACGACGCACACGGCCTTGTAATTCGAGGTCAAGGAGCCTACGGAGCAGGCGCGCGCTGTCAAGGCCGGAACCGGCCGCCAACGTGTCAAAGTCATACGCCTGCCCCGCTTCCATCGCGCCGAGCACAGCATCACCAGAAGTCGCTGATCGACCAGTAGTTATCACGCTAGACGCATCCTCATCATCGGTCCCGTCGGACCTCGGTCTGGCCACGGGTGGTGTGAGGCCAAGTTCTTCGAGGATATCGTCGGCACGTTCCACGATCTTTGCGCCGTCCCGGATGAGGGCATGTCCTCCACGGTTTCGACCGCTCAACACGTTGCCCGGCACTGCCATAACCTCACGACCTTGCTCGAGCGCGCAGGCGGCGGTAATCAGCGAACCGGATCGTTCCGAGGCCTCGATGACGACCACGGCGCGGCACATGCCCGAGATCAGCCGGTTACGCTGGGGGAAATGAAAAGCGTTTGGCGGCGTGCCGGGCGGATACTCCGTGGTCACGAGACCAGTACCGGCGATCTCGGCGGCGAGCCCGGCGTGCTCAGACGGATAGATCCGGTCCGGACCCGACCCAAGTACCGCGATGGTGCGCCCCGTGCGAAGCGCTCCTCGATGAGCGGCGGAATCCACACCGCGCGCAAGACCGCTGACGACCGTCACCCCTTGTGCCGCCAAGTCTTCTCCGAGACGAGTCGCCGTTTCGAGAGCCACCGCCGTGGCCGCACGCGAGCCAACGATGGCCACCAGCGGTGCCCAGAGAGCCGCGGGATCGCCCCGACACCAGAGCACGGGAGGACAGTCGGGGATCGCAAGCAGCGAAGCCGGGAATCGCGGATCGTTCCACGGGAGCACACAGAGACCAGCCTGCTCGCCGGCAATGCGCACCTCGTGGGCACGGCCAGTCATGAGGTTGGCGATATCGTAAAGCTCTGGGTCCTCGGCCTGGAGGCGTTCAATGAGGCCGAGCCGGGGAAAGTCAAACGCGAGCGACAGGGCCACCGCTTGGTCGAGAGTCATGGACTCCCCCTCGCGTCGCGCGGCCAGGCACACAAACGGCCGGACCCGCCGACGCACTGCGTCACCGAGCACCCGACCTCAACTGTCCTGATTATAGGAGGGCCACGAACACGCTGCAACGCCGCATCACGCTTTTTGAAAGTGTGGGATACAACACGGCGGCAGGACACCCGCGGTTACAGGCGTTCTCGGCTCCAACCCGTGGCACATGCCTTGCTCAGGCGTACCAAGCCATTGAAGGCCAAAGCGCTTGCGCGTCATCTAACCGAGTGACATAGTGAGGTCTCAGCCGATGCGCCTGCAATTCTTGCTCATCGTCCTCCTCATAGGCGCCTCCACGGCGCCCATCGCGGCCGACGCGAGGAGCGACGCGAAGAAGCAGGTCGAATTTGGAATCAGCGTGGCCCAACGGGGCCTCTGGCGCGAAGCCATCTACCGCTGGGAACGGGCCGTGCAAATCGACCCGACTTACGCCGCAGCCCAGAACAATCTCGCCATCGCGCATGAGCACGAAGGCAACCTCGAAAGAGCGCGGGTGGCATACGAGAGAGCGATGGAGCTCGAGCCGAACAACGCGCAGATTCGACAGAACTACGAGCTCTTCAAGGAAATCAATGACCGCGCGACCCGCAGCGATCCTCAGTAGCGTCGTCGCGGCCGTCCTGATTGCCGGCTGCAGCCACTCCTATGAGGTCCCGATCGAGACGCCGATCAAGCCCAAGCTCGACGTCTCTGCGTTCCAGCGAGTCCTGGTCGCAGGATTCATCGCCGGCGGCACCGATGATGTCGACGGAAACCTGGAAACCACGCGCCTTTTACGCAGTCAGCTCAGGACCAAATCGAACCTGCGCGTGATCGACGCCGACGTGCTCCCGTTGATGGAGGTTGCTGGCGCGGGTAACGCGTCGACCACCAGCAGACCTGCCGGCACCCAGGCCGCCACCGGAAGAAGCGTCGAGATCAGGGACGAGAAAGACCTTGAGCCATTCGAGCACGTGTTCGCCGACGCCGAGTACTGGAAAAAGATCGGCGAGGAGTATCAGAACCCGCTTATCGTCACCGGTACGGTGATGTTCACGCCGAACGAGCGCTCTGGCTTCGTGCAGCGCGAGCAGGAGGTCTACGACTCCTTCGGCCGTCGCCGCGTCGTCCCGGTCCGCACCTACCAGGAGCGGAAGGGATTCAGGCTCAAGCCGAAGTTCGTCTTCATCGATGGCCGTACTGGGGCAACGCTCCACAGCGAGACGTTTACCGAAGAAGTGCTCTATAACGCGAATCAGACGACTCCGGCTCTTTCCTCCTACTTTGAGCTCATGGACCGGCTCCTGCCGAGCTTTTTGAGCACGCTGAGCAGCCAGAAGGTGAAGGGCACGAGGATTCTGCTGCAGTAGGCCCTGGCCTTGTCAGGCCAGCCGGACACCTGATAAGCTCAATCCTTTGCGCGGGCCTGATTGGGCCCACCATGCGGGCGGACGATGCGAGGTCCGCCGCTATATCCACAATCGAGGTGAGCGTGTACGCCATCATTCAAGCTCGCGGCCATCAGCTCAAGGTCTCGCCAGGCGAAATCATCGAGATTGACGGCGCCACGGGAGCACTCGGCTCCGAGTTCACCTTCGATCAGGTGCTGCTCGTCGCGAAGGACGCTGGGGACATCGTCGCCGGCGCTCCGTTTGTGACCAACGCGAAGGTCATCGGCGTGGTTGACGGCGAGGCGCGGGGCCCCAAACTGCGCGTGTTCAAGAAGACCCGCCGCAAGGGATTCCGGAAGACGCGGGGACACCGCAGCGTTTTCACGCGCGTTCGCATCACCGACATTCAAACCTAGGGAAACCGGAAGGTAGGCGAACCCGAAGGTCCGCCTCCGCGAGTTGACGTAGCGCCGGGTCTTTACACCCGGCGGGCAGGAATCAGACATGGCTCATAAAAAGGGACAAGGTAGCTCACGCAACGGCCGCGACAGCAACTCGCAGCGCCTGGGTGTGAAGCGGCACGACGGCAATCTCGTCACCGGTGGGTCGATTCTTGTGCGCCAGAAGGGCCGGCGATTCGACCCGGGCTTGAACGTCGGCCTCGGCAAGGACCACACGCTGTTTGCGAAGATCGACGGCAAGGTCCGGTTCGAGGACCACGGTCAGCACGGCCGCAAGATCAGCGTCATTCCCGTCGAATAGCGCGAAGAAGGTCGAAGGAGTCCGACCCTTCGTGGTTCTATAACTGACCACAGATGTTCGTCGATGAGGTGGACATCCACGTCCACGCTGGCGACGGTGGGCGTGGCTGTCTGAGCTTCCGCCGCGAGAAATTCATTCCACGGGGCGGCCCCGACGGCGGGGATGGAGGCTCTGGCGGATCCGTCTACATTGTCGCGGCCCGCAGCAAGAACACGCTCGTCGACTTCCGCTTTCATCCCGAGTTCGAAGCACGCGCCGGTCAGCATGGTCAGGGTTCGAACAGGACCGGCTCGTCGTCGAGCGATCTCGAGATCGACGTCCCCATCGGCACGCTGGTATACGCACGGGATCCGAACACCACCCAAGTCACGCTGATTGGCGACCTCACAGAGGAGGGCCAGCGTGTCCTCGTGGCACAGGGCGGCCGCGGCGGGCGTGGCAACGCGCATTTCACATCCTCCACCAACCGGGCCCCGCGTCGCACAGAGCCGGGTCTGCCTGGCGAGGAGCGGTTCCTCCGGTTCCACTTGAAGCTGCTGGCGGACGTTGGCATCATCGGCTTTCCGAACGCTGGCAAGTCCACACTGATTTCCCGCATCTCGGCGGCGCGGCCCAAGATCGCTGACTACCCGTTCACCACGCTCGTACCAAATCTCGGCGTCGTCTCCCTCACCGGCGACCGGAGCTTTGTGGCGGCCGACGTGCCGGGACTGATCGAAGGGGCGCACGCGGGGCACGGTCTGGGCGACCGCTTCCTGAAGCATGTGGAACGCACGAAGGTACTCGTCCACCTTGTCGATGTCTCGAGCGTCACCGGGCGCGATCCCGTTCAGGATTTCGACACGATTCTTTCCGAGCTTCGGCAGTTCGATCCCACACTCGCCGCCAAGCCGCAGCTGGTCGCGGCGAACAAGATAGACGCTCTAGACGACCACTCGCGTGTCACACGGCTCGAACAGCACGTCAAGAAGCTCGGGCTTCCCTTCCATCGAATCTCTGGAGTCACGGGCGAGGGAGTGGACGCGCTGCTCGAGGCCGCGTGGAAGGAGATCGCCGCCGTCAGGGCCGCTCCCCCCACACCGCTGCCCCCGCCTGGCGATGCTCCGACGGGTCCGGACTTGATCACGCCCGCCAGGCTTCGGCGCAACGCATGATCACGAGCCGGCGCCTGGGCCTGCTTGGCGGCACATTCGATCCGATTCATTACGGCCATCTCGATGCGGCAGAAGCGGCCAAGGCCGCGCTCTCGCTGGACGAGGTCTTGTTGATTCCCGCCTGCGATCCGCAGCATAGGGCCAGCGATCCCTGCGCAACGGCTTTTCATCGTTTCGCCCTGGCGTCACTGGCCGTGGACGGGCGGAGCGGGTACCGCGTCTCCGACATGGAACTTGTACGACAAGGGCCCTCCTACACCTCAGACACGCTTCGTGCGCTGCACAACGAGGGCTGGAACGCGTCGCAGTTATTTTTCATCCTCGGGGCCGATGCGTTTTCGGAAATTGCCACCTGGCACGAGTTCCCAGCGGTGCTCGACGCCGCGCATTTTGTCGTGATTGCGCGACCAGGCACGACGATTGAGGCGGCAATCGCACGCACGCCTGACTTGCGGGTGCGCGCCTGTCTCGCATCAGAAATGGGGCCGATCGGCACTACGCGGACGGGCACGCGAATCGTGTTGGTAGAAGCGCGCACTCGCAACGTGTCCTCGACCATGGTCCGGCAGCGACTCGCGGCTCGGAATCCGATCGTGGACCTGTTGCCGCCCGCCGTGGCGCGGCACATCTTCGCGCATCATCTCTATGGAGCGGTAGGCGACTTGCATGGTTAAGGCCCGCGCGACTCGAATGAGTGCCACTTCTTCCAGCGCCCTCTCTACGCGCTCGACAGGACCAAAGCGCAAAGCCGTGCCCAGGCTTCCAAAGGCCATGGTGGGCGCGCTGAACGCTGCGCGCGACAAGAAGGCGATCGACCTTGTGGTCCTCGACCTCCGAAAGGCCGGCGGCTTCACGGACTACTTCGTCATCTGTACGGGCACGAACCCGAGGCAGATTCATGCGATCGCCGACGCCGTCGAGGAGACGTTGCGGACGGAGTTCGGCGAACGACCGACGCTGGCAGAGGGCCAACGGGACTCCGAATGGATCTTGCTCGACTATTTCAACTTCGTCGTTCACGTCTTCAGCCCGGAGTGCCGCGCGTTCTACGGCCTCGAGCGACTATGGGGCAGCGCAGAACGGCATGAGTACCCAGACGAACCGTAGCGACACGATCATCAGCGTGAGCCGGAATGCACCATGGGAAGGACGGACACGGCTCGAGGTGTGCTGACCAGGACCGCGGATCTGCTGCTTGCGATGACCCTGGCTCCGCAGTGCGCTTCATGTGCCCGCGTGCTGGAGTCTCCCTCAGCGGGGCCCGTGTGCACCATCTGCTGGGGATCGATTCGATGCCTGCCTCCTCCCCTCTGCCGCTCATGCGGTGACACGCTTCCTTCGTGGAGGGTCCTCAGTGTCGCCGCAGCGCGTTGCGCGGCGTGCCGCCGGCGAGCCAGCGTCATCGACGCCGGGTGGGCCGCCGGTGTGTACGAGGGGCCGATGCGCAAGATCCTGCACGCCTTCAAGTACGACCGGCGTCGGTCACTCGCACGCCCGCTCGGACGCATGATCCGCGAGGCCTCGGGAAACCTGCTCGCCGACGCTGACTGTGCCGTGCCGGTCCCGCTGCATCCGTGGCGCCGGATTAGGCGTGGGTTCAACCAGGCATCGGACCTCGCACGGCAGCTAGACGTCCCGGTTGTTCAGGCGCTCTGGCGCGTCCGTCCCACCACCCCACAGGCCGGTCTGGTCGCGGCAGCGCGGCGGCGCAACATGCGCGACGCGTTCCGCCTGTCGCCCTTGCTGTCGCGGGCGACATCCGTTCGCATGCTCGAGAATCGCGTGGTCCTCATCGTGGACGATGTGAGAACCACCGGCGCAACGCTGGAAGCGTGCGCGAGAGTGCTGAAGCACGCGGGTGCGCGCGAGGTGAGGGCCGTGACCGCCGCGATCGCGCACCCTCCGGGCAGGTCTTAAGACCCGCCCCTACGAGGCGCGGAGAGGCCGGCTACCACGGCGTAGAGGCGGACCTCACCCCCTACAGTCGCGCTTCGACCGCCAACCAGACGTCAGCGGCCACCGCGTCGCGATCCCGATCGGCGTCGAGGAGCACCCAGTTCTTCGCCGTGGCCTGGCGCAGATAACTTTCGCGCACGCGGGCGAGCAGTGCGAGGTCCTGTTCGTACTTGTCACGATCGGTCGTCTTACGGCGCGCCGATACCTCCGGCGGAATGTCGAGCAGGATCGTCAGCTCCTGCTCCGGCAGATGTTTCTGGATATCGGACAACCAGATCGGATCGACGCCGTGCGCCTCTCCATAGGCGATTGTCGAGGCCACGTAACGATCGCAGATGAGAATCGTGCCGGCGACTTTCTCCCTGATGATCTCGTTCTTCCACTCGTAGCGGTTGGCCACATAGAGCAACTGCATCACATCGGGACCGAAATCGCGCTCGCCTCTGAGTGCGTGGCCGATCTCGGCGCCAATCGGCGTCTGATAGTCCGGAAACGACAGCAGCCGCGCATCGCGCCCGGCGGCCGTCAGCCGTGCCTGCAACGCCTCGGCCTGCGTCTGCTTGCCGCTTTGGTCAAGACCTTCAAATGCGATCAGCAACCCCCGCGCCATCAAGACTCCAACGCGAGCAGGTCCTCGATCGTCTGCCGGCGACGAATCACCGTCCAGCGCCCTGCATCCACCAGCACCTCAGCCGGGAGAAGGTGGCGGTTGTAGTTCGACCCCATCACGGACCCGTAGGCCCCCGCATCGAGGAGCGCGACAAGGTCGCCGACCTCGAGCGGCGGCAGCATGCGGTCACGTGCAAAGACATCACTACTTTCGCAGATCGGCCCCACGACATCCCACGCAGCCTCCGCCCCGCTCCGGGGTGCAACCGGAAGAATCCGGTGAAACGACCCGTACATTGCAGGGCGAATCAGTTCGCCCATGCCTGCGTCGAGGACGGCAAACCTGCGGCCGTCCGGAAACGCCTTGGTGTCGACAATTCTGGAGACGAGTGCGCCAGAGTGTCCGACGACGGCACGCCCAGGCTCCAGCACGACTGGCAGACCACTCCGCCGCAGTTCCGGAATGACGGCCCCCGCGTAGTCCGCGGGGCTGATAATCGGTCGTCCGTCGTATGCGATGCCGAGACCGCCACCCAGGTCAAGGTGCTCAAGAGCGAACCCGTCGTCGCGGAGCTCCAACGCGAGAGTGACGAGCACGTCGGCTGCGCGCCGCAGCGGTTCGAGCGTCGTGATCTGCGAGCCGATATGGACGTGAAGGCCGGTGAAGCGAAGTCCCTTCACGTGCGCGCGGGCCCTGTAGATGGCGCGGGCCTCCTGCAGTGGCACACCGAACTTGTTCGTGCGCAGGCCTGTCGAAATGTTGGGATGGCTCTTGGCGTCAATGTCGGGATTGACGCGCAGCGCGACACGCGCCTCTCGACCCTGAGCCCGGGCCACCGCGGCGATGCGATCGAGCTCGCCGGCCGACTCGGCATTGATCGTCGCGACGCCTTCCGCAACGGCGTACTCCAGCTCTTCGCGCGTCTTCCCTACGCCGGTGAATACGATGTGCTCCGCGGGAAAGCCGGCACGGCGTGCCACGTGAATCTCGCCGCCCGAATTCGCGTCAGCGCGACTGCCAAGCACCTGCAGCAGCCTGGCGAGGGCCAGCGTGGAATTTGCCTTGAGCGCGTAGTGGATCGCGTGCGGATACGAGGCAAACGCCTCATCGATCGCACGGTACGCCTCGCGCACGGCGCGCGCGCTGTACACGTAGAGCGGCGTGCCGACCTCGGCGACGATGGTGTCTACGCTGAGGCCGTCGCAGGTGAGTCCTGATGCAGACGGCTGGAACGGTTGGAACACGAGCGAGCGCATGTTATCATGCGCGCATTCCCGCCATCTTGAGCCCGCACGCCGCGCATGTCCGTTAAGGCAGCTTCGCCACAGCTCGCCGACGCGATCATCCAGCGCTGCTCGAACAGCGATTCGAGAACCGGAGTCTCAGCATGAACCTGACCACCGATCGCACGCAGGGCGTGGCTATCGTGCGCGTGCACGAGACGCGTTTGATGTACCCGTTGCTCTCCGAGTTTGCGGGGGCGATCACGACACTCTTCAGCGGGGGTGGTCAGAAGGTGCTGTTGGACCTGTCGGAGGTGACCTACGTCGACAGCGCCACGATCGGCTGCCTCATGGACCTCTATCGGCAAGCCGCCACCGCTGGCGGGGCGCTCAAACTCGCCGGCGTCCAGAAACGGGTGGAGACCATGCTGACGATGACCGGAGCCGAAACCTTCCTCGAAATCCACCTGGACGAACCGGCCGCCCTCAGGAGCTTCGGCGCCTAGCCGACGACCTCTGCGGCGATCCGGTTGCCATCATCGAAACGTGCTGCGGGAAGGGACGCCGGGGGGACTCACGCCATCGTACGAGGGCAACCGGTCCGTAGCCAGATCTCGGCTCAGCCGAAAAACTGTGAAGGAGTCAGTTCGCGCGCGCCGGAGCCTTCGCCGAGAGCGCCACCGCGGCATCAACGATCTGATCGACCGGTGACTCCACCAGTGTCCACGCGTCGGGCTGCCCCAGCACGTGCGCCGCGAACTCGGTGTGCAGGGCGTGGCCGCCGCGATGCGCCACGAGATGACCCACGATCGGGTGGCCCACCAGCGCCATGTCGCCGATGACGTCCAGGATCTTGTGTCGTACGAACTCGTCGTCGAAACGCAGCGCGTTGTTGAGTACGCCGGTATCGCCGATGACGATTGCGTTTTCAAGCGAGCCACCGAGCGCGAGGCCGTGCTGGCGCATCATTTCGACTTCCTTGAGAAAGCCGAACGTGCGCGCGGGAGCAATCTCCTCGACAAAAGACTCCTCGGTCACGCGCAGCGTCCGCGCCTGATGGCGCAGGAGCGGGTGATCGAACGCGATGCTATACGTGACCTTGAAGTGATCGGACGGATAGAGCGCTATGCGCTTGTCGCCGCGAGAGAGCGAAAGCGGCCGCAGGATCTTCATGTACGTGCGCGACCGCGGCAGATCCTTCACGCCGGCTTCCTGGATCAGGTAGATGAACGGCGCCGCGCTGCCGTCCATGATCGGCACTTCGGGTGAGTTCAATTCAATGATGACGTTGTCGATGCCGAGGCTGACGAGCGCCGCGAGAAGATGCTCGACCGTGTCCACCCGCACCGCGCTGCCTTGCGCGGTGTCCCTCATGAGGCCCGTCGAGAGACGATTCCCGCCGACGTGATCCACCTTTGCCGGCAACTCGGGCCCGCCAAGGTCCGACCGGCGGAAACGAATCCCCGTGTCGACAGCCGCGGGCCTGAGCGAGAGGTTTACTTTCTTGCCTGAATGGAGGCCGATCCCTGCACAGGAAATGGATCGCCGAAGGGTCCGTTGTAGGTTCATCAAGCTCTAGCCGTCAGTAAGGGAGACCACGTAGTAACAAGCAATCGTGGTGCCCGACTTGGCAAGATGGATCTATCATTGGTAAGTAACTGATAATTAAGGTATTACATGCACATATAGCAATAACGTGACGGCTTAGAAGTCTTCGCCTGTGGCAACACAGCCACAACTGTCAAGCCAAGACATGTGGCTACTTTACCACACAAGATCGCGTAGATCCTGCGTGTTTTTGAGATCTCTGGGGTCCGCCCAACTAATCTGGCCGTGCTCCTGGTGCGATGCCCAATGGGGTCTGCAGGAGGAGCCCTGTCGCTGACAGTGGGTGAGCCGCTACTTCCTCGGGAGTCCCGGCGGCGATCACCAGGCCCCCACCTGCTCCCCCTTCCGGCCCCAGGTCTATCAGGTGGTCGGCAGACCGGATCACGTCGAGGTTGTGTTCGATGACGACCACGGTGTTCCCCTGATCCACCAGCTTGTTCAGAACATCGAGCAGCTTCCTCGTGTCCTCGAAGTGCAGACCTGTCGTCGGCTCATCGAGGATATAGAGGGTACGGCCGGTGCTTCGTCGCGACAGCTCCCGTGCCAGTTTCACGCGCTGCGCCTCTCCGCCACTCAGCGTCGTGGCCGACTGCCCGAGCTTGATGTAGCCGAGGCCGACCTGCTGCAGCGTTCGAAGCTTGCTGGCGATGGAGGGAAAGTTCTCGAGCAGAGGGGCCGCCTGATCGACAGTCAAGTCGAGCACATCGGCGATCGACTTCCCGCGATACCGGATCTCGAGTGTCTCCCGATTGTAGCGAAGCCCCTTGCAGTGTTCGCAGGTGACGTACACGTCTGGCAGAAAGTGCATCTCGATGGCGATTACGCCGTCGCCCTGGCAGGTCTCGCAGCGGCCACCCTTCACGTTGAACGAGAAGCGTCCAGGCTTGAAGCCGCGCGCCTTCGCGTCGGGCATCATCGCGAACAGCTCTCGGATGAACGTGAACATCCCCGTGTAGGTTGACGGATTCGAGCGCGGGGTTCGGCCGATCGGCGACTGGTCGATCTCGATGACCTTGTCGATGAGCTCCGTACCGTCGATGCGATCGTGCGCGCCCGGCTCCGCACCGGCCTTGTAGAGCGTCTTGGCAAGCGATCGATAGAGGATGTCGTTGACCAGAGTCGATTTGCCCGATCCGCTGACGCCGGTGACGGCGGTCAACGTGCCGAGTGGAATCACGACGTCCACGTTCCTCAGGTTGTTGGCTCGCGCACCGCGTATGACGATCTCGCCCTTGAGGGAGGGGCGGCGCGATCCGGGCGTGGGAATCGTGCGCTCACCACGCAAATACGCGCCGGTCAGGGAGCCGTTGCCGTGCGCGAGCAGCTCATCGGGACGCCCCTGGAAGATGACGTGGCCGCCGTGCTCCCCGGCTCCGGGCCCGAGATCGACGACGTAGTCGGCGGTTCGGATCGTCTCCTCATCGTGCTCCACCACCACGACCGTATTGCCGAGGTCGCGCAGCCTTGCGAGTGTCGCGAGCAGCTTTCGATTGTCTCGCTGATGCAAGCCGATCGAGGGCTCGTCGAGCACATAAAGCACACCGGTCAGGTTGGCGCCAATCTGGGTTGCAAGTCGAATACGCTGTCCTTCTCCACCGGACAACGTCGCCGCGCCACGGTTCAGCGTGAGGTAGCCGACGCCCACCTCGTGGAGGAACCGCAGCCGGTCACGGATCTCCCGCAGAACTCGCCCCGCTATCAACGCTTCGCGTCCAGTCAGTTCAAAGGCGTCGAAAAGATCGAGCGCCTCGCTGATCGGCAGGTTCACGTAGTCGGCGATGCCGCGGTCCTTCAGGCGGACGGCCAGGCTCTCGCGCTTCAACCGCAGACCGTGACATACGGCGCACTCGCGCAACGTACGGAACGGCTCGAGGTCCTCCTGTGCCGCCCACGTTCCCTCCTCATAGCGGCGCCGCAGGTTGGGAATCACCCCTTCGAATCCCTTGCCGAAAGGATCGGTCGTCTGGTCACCTGAAGACTTCCGCCTACCACCGCGAGGCTTCGACAAGGTGAACTCGTCATCCTCTTCACCCTCGTCACCATTCGCCGCAGCCGCCGACACTGAGGCACCGGCCTTCGTGGTGCCTGACGGCCCCAAGAGGACAAGGTCACGATGCTTCTTCGACAGCTTCGCGAACGGCGCTTCCGGATCGATCCCGAAAGTGCCTGCGAGAGTCATCACCGCCTGACGTATCAGCTTGCGGTCTCCCCTGGCCCAAGGCGCAATGGCGCCGCCAAGCAACGACAGCGACTCGTCAGGCACGACCAGGCGGGGATCGAAGTCGTAAGTGGCGCCCAACCCCTGACAACCGGCGCACGCTCCGTGCGGCGAGTTGAATGAGAAAGCCCGGGATGTCATCTCCGTAATCGAAATGCCGCAACTCACGCACGCGAGCCGGCGGGAAAAAAACTGATCGCCGCCTTCATAGCTGTTGATGACGACGATATCGTCGGCAAGGGTGAGGGCGACTTCGAGCGACTCCGCGAGACGCCGTTCGATGCCCGACCGCACGATCAGCCGATCGACCACCACCTCAATCGTGTGATTGCGCCGCCGATCAAGCGTCAGGTCCTCGTCGAGCGACCGGAACTGGCCGTCAACACGCGCCTTGGTGAAGCCACGTTGCCGAAGCGCCTGCACCTCCTTCTTGAACTCGCCCTTGCGGCCACGGACGATGGGCGCGAGCACATTGATACGCGCCTCCTGTGGAGAGAGCATGACGAGGTCGAGAATCCGTTCGAGCGACTGCGAGGCGATGGCGCGGCCGCAGTTGTAGCAGTGAGGCACGCCGATGTTCGCGAAGAGCAGCCGAAGGTAGTCGTAAATCTCGGTGACCGTGCCGACGGTCGACCGGGGATTTGAACCGGTGGTCTTCTGCTCGATGGAAATCGCGGGCGACAGTCCTTCGATGAGATCCACGTCCGGCTTTTCCATCTGCTCGAGGAACTGCCTGGCGTAGGCCGAGAGCGACTCGACATACCGACGCTGTCCCTCTGCGTAGATGGTGTCGAAGGCGAGCGACGACTTCCCCGAGCCCGACAGGCCGGTAATCACCACCAGCCGGTCGCGCGGGAGATCGACGTCAACGTTCTTGAGGTTGTGTACGCGGGCGCCGCGCACGGATATCCAGTCGTGCCCCATACCCTACAGCCGCGAATCCCGGGGACATCCCAAACCGCCAGTTTATCAGGTCCGCCTGAGACGCGAGTGCCAGTACCCGTAGCAGCCGTAGATAAGTGCGCCGATGCCGAGCCAGACGCCGAACCTCTCCCAGGCCTGCCGCGGAAGGCCGGCCATCACGAACAGGCAGGCGGCGACACCGAGAGGGGCGATGAGCCAGGCACACGGCACCTTGAACGGTCGCGGTCGGTGCGGCTCCCTCACGCGGAGAACCAGGACACCGGCGCAGACGAGCGCAAACGCGAAGAGCGTCCCAATATTCGTGAGGTCATAGGTCTCAGCGGCGTCGCCGACAGCGGAGGCCAACGCCGTGATGACGCCCGTGATGAGCGTGGCTGTCGAGGGAACGCGCGTCCTGGGATTCACCCGCGCGGTCCACGGTGGAAGCAGTCCGTCGCGCCCCATCGCGAAAAATATTCTGGGCTGCCCGTACCCAAACACAAGCAGTACGGCGGCCATCGACACGGCGGCCCCGAGGGCCACAACCCAGCCGACTCGCGAATAGCCGGCCAACTCGAGCGCCCTGGACAGCGGATCGGCGACCGCCAGCTGCTGGTACGGCACCATGCCGGTAATGACCGCCCCCACGGCGACATAGATCACCGTACAAATGGCGAGGCCGCCGAGGATGCCGATCGGCAGGTTCCGCTGCGGGTTCTTCGTCTCCTCCGCCGCGGTCGAAATCGCGTCGAAGCCGATGTACGCGAAGAACACGATGGCCGCGCCCTGGTGGATGCCCGTGAAGCCGTTCGGCGCGAAGGGAGCGTAGTTCGCGGTATCGATGTTCATCAACCCGACCGCCACGAACAGGCCCAGTGCGAGAAGCTTGATGACGACCATGACGTTGTTCGCCGTCGAACTCTCCCGCGCACCGCGCAGGAGCAGCCACGTCACGACCATCACGATGGCGAACGCCGGAAGGTTGATCAAAATCGGCACGTCCGCGATCCGCGGAGCGGTCGTCAGCAGCGCATGAACGTCGGGATTCGAGCTGAGGAGGGCGGTGCGATAACCCGTGGCGAGCCACGCCGGAAGGTGCACGCCGATGCCGCGTAGGAGCGTCGTGAAGTAGTCGCCCCACGAGATGGCCACTGCCACGTTGCCAACGGCGTACTCGAGAATCAGATCCCAGCCGATGATCCACGCGACCAGCTCGCCAAGCGTGGCATACGAATACGCATAGGCGCTGCCGGCCTGCGGGATCATCGCTGCCAGCTCTGCGTAACAGAGCGCGGCGAGCGCGCATGCGCCCCCCAACAGGATGAAGGAAAAGATCAGCGCAGGGCCGGCACCATAGCGGATGACCTCGCCGTTCGGCCCAATTTGCCCCGCGGCCGCGGTGCCAATAGCGCCGAAGATACCCGCCCCGATCACGGCGCCGATCGCCAGCATGATCAAATCGCCGGCACCCAGCACCCGCTTGAGCCCCTGCGAGCCGTCCGGCAGCAGATCAGCGATCGGTTTTCTGGAGAAGAGCTGCCCTACCACTTAGTCAAAACGGTATGCGGTATCCTGCGACGCGACCACGAGTTCCCCGGCCGGCCCCCAGGCGACGCCGATGAGCGTCGTGCCGGCCACGATCAGTTCCGGCTCCACGTCCGATCCGGCGTCGGTGAGCGGCACGCGATACAGGCCACTCGATCCGGCGAGTGCGTCCACCACGTACAGCGCTCCGTCAGGTCCGAAAGCGAGTCCCTGAGGACGTCCCATCTGCGAACCAAGCGTCCGCACCTGACCGTGCCGATCGATGCGGTAGACGTAGTCGTAGGAACCGAGCGTTGGAGCGGTCACAAACAAGTCTCCGGACTGGCTCATCGCGAGATGAAAGGCGGCCACACTGGGGGGCAGTGAGGCAAACGCCGTCGCGTGCCCTTCCCGGACACGGAAGATCGTGCCGGATCGGTCGCCCACATACAGCCACCCGTCCGCGTCGAACGCCAGTCCGCACGCCACGCCGAGGTTCGATGCCACCTGCTCGTGGTTCCCGTCGGGAGACACGCGGTACACCGCTCCTTCGAAACGGCTCGAAACATATAGCCGCCCGTCAGGGCCGATGACCATCGACGTCGGGTTGACAATGCCGGACGCATACGGCTCGCGCGTGCCGCCGGCGGTGACGCGGAAGATGGATACGGGCGCCTCTTGTCCACGCGACCCGCTGTAAGTCACAAACAGGTTGCCCCCGGCATCGAAGACCGGGCTGTCCACCTGGTGCAAGCCGGTAGCCCAGGCACCACCGATCGATACGTACGGCGTATCGCCTGGCAGCCCCGCGATACGAATCGGCGACGGACCGCCCTCGAGCTCCCGGGGCACTGTGATGACGAGCCGTTCGCTCGTCGCGAACGACAGGCGAGCCGGCACGCCGCCTATCGACACGCCAGGAAGGGTGTCCTCAATCCGAAAGCTCTGCCCGTGCAGGGTGACCCGCCCGCCGCATACGGCGCGATGAGGTCTCAACGACGAGATACTGGGCATGACCTTGACAGCTAGGTTTCGTCCAGCTCAGCCTTCCAATAGAGGTAGTCGCGCCAGCTCTCGGGAGCGTTCCTCAGCCCGATCGTGATCCGTATTGCGGGCGCATGGGCGGGCCGCCTGGGGGCACGAAGCAACCGCATCCCCGCCTCGCCGGGCGTCCGGCCACCTTTCTTCCGGTTGCACGAAACACAACAGGTGACGATGTTCTCCCAGTCCTTTCGACCACCTTGAGCCACCGGCACGACGTGGTCGAACGTCAGCTCGGGCGCAGGCACAGATTCGCTGCAGTACTGGCAGGTGTGATGGTCACGCGCGTAGATGTTGGCGCGAGAGAAGGGGACGTAATCGAAACGCCTTCTGATCCGGACGAAGCGAAGAAGGCGAATGACAGAAGGCAGCCTGAAACTGATGGTGGGTGAGCGTATCTCGCGGTCGTGGACCGCAATCACCTCGACCTTTCCCTGGCACCAAAGCGTGATCGCTTTTTGCCAGTCAACCACCTTCAGCGGTTCATAAGACGCGTTGAGGAGGAGCGCCTGCTCCATGGTCACGACATGATCGCCGCACTTCGCCTGAGCTGTCAAGATTTCTGGTCTGTAACCCTAGTCAGCACAGGCCCTTATACCGATAACGCCGTCGTGAGATCACGGACCTGTCCCGCGGACCTTCTGAGGTCGGGAATCCTCGTCATGCTGACCGTGATGGCCACCGCCTGCGCAGCGCGGGGAGGAGTGCCGCGCCCGTTTCCCGGCGCCGCCCTTCCACCTAGCGCCACGGCGGAGCCGACGCACGCCGACTCGGGTGTGCCGCATGCCGCATCCGGCGTCGTATCGCGTGCGCTGGCCTTCCTCGGCACGCCGTACCGCAACGGTGGAAGCGAACCGTCAGGCTTCGACTGCAGCGGACTGATCCAGTACGTCTACCGGCAGGAGGGGCTCAGCCTGCCGCGCGAGGTCAGTGAGCAGTACCGCATCGGGCGAAAGGTACCGCTCCGCGAAGTGCGGCCAGGGGACCTCCTCTTCTTTGAAACGGTCAGTCGCGGCGCGTCACACGTGGCGATCGCCATCGGCGGAGACCAGTTCGTGCACGCGCCAAGCTCGAAAGGCGTGGTACGCGTGGAGCGCCTTGCCGCATCGTATTGGGCAAAGCGCTTCGTCGGGGCGCGACGCGTCGGCTAACCACGCGCGCCGTCCAGCCAAAGCCGGAGTCTCGGCCACGCGATCCTGCCGCCGCCGTTCCTGTCGGCCCCCCACGCCAGGCCAGCAGCGTGACGATTGCGGCGATCAAAGCCACCCCATAGCCCACGTCCCGCTCCTCTGGCGTCTGGTCCATCAGGCCGGGCAGCCCGGCGAGGCCGGCAACGCGCAGCACCGCCTCAGCTGACGCCATCAGTTCGAACCCGACACACTTGATTCCGCCGGCACAGATCCCGGTTCGTCCGTGGGCGGGTCGTCCTGTCGAGGTTGAGAAATCACCGCTGGTGTCTGCACGGCCGCGGGCAGTGTCACGCGACCCATGCGGCCGAGGATGATTGACTGGCGCCGCAGCAATCCGCGCGAGGGACGAGCGGGGTTCAGTCGGCGCGGGTTGGAGATCGCACCGGCAAGCAGTGCCGACTGCTCCGCGCTGAGCGCCGAAGCGGGAATACCGAAGTAGGTGCGTGCGGCAGCTTCCGCACCCCAGATACCGTCGCCCCACTCGATCACGTTCAGGTAGATCTCGAGGATGCGGGCTTTGGTGAGCGCCGCCTCCAGGCGCCGCGCGATGATCAGCTCGCGCAGCTTCCGGAGCGGATCGCGCGAGGGTGAGAGGTACAGGTTCTTTGCGAGCTGCTGCGTGATCGTGCTCGCCCCGCGCACGGCCCGCCCCCTCTCGAGGTTAATCTCAATCGACTGCCGGATCTGCTCCAGGTCCACTCCTTCGTGATCCCAGAACGCATCGTCTTCCGCCACGAGCACCGCGCGCTTCAAGTTCTGCGAGATGCGGGAGTACCGAACCCACCGGTGTACGTGCCGGAGCCCGCGCCCTTCGCGCGCCGCTTCACCCTGACGCAACTCCATGAAGGCCGTGCTCGTCGGATTCACCGTGGCGAGCGGCCGGACGTCGGGCAACGTCAGGTACACGTAGGCCAGTATCGCGAAGCCGGCGGCACAGAGCACGGCAAGCGGCCTGGCCGCGCGCTGCACCAACTTGGGAAGGCGGATCTTCACGCCCGGCTACCCTCCAACGACGATCTTGATCCGGGTGCCGAGCTGCGGTGTAGAAGTGACCTCCGCGTGATTCATGATCGCGAGGCTGGCGGCTTTCACCGCTCCACCCGAGCGTTCCGCAATCGACGCCCAGGTGTCGCCCGCTCGCACGACGTACAAATCGACTCGATTAGGCCTGATGTTCTCGGCTTCTCCGGCGGTGAGCGCCTTGAAGGAACGGATTGTGGTCAGAAACGTCTGGTCCACCTGCGCAAAGGCACTCTGACCGGCAATGCCAGCCACGAGGTAAACCTGCTTGTTGTACGGAATGTGCGCCGCACGGACGGTGACGGCCCCCAAACTTTCAACCTGCCCCTGGTAGATGCCCACGTAAGACGGAAGCCCGTTGAACGTGGCGAGATCGCCCTGCCCCATTTGAAAGCCGGCGGTCTTCATGTGGTTGAGCGCGATCTCACGGATGTCGCCGCCGCTTGGCTTCTCGACCCCCTGCAGGATCATGAAGGTGTCGGCGTTTGGCGCCTTGGCCGCAACCTGCGCGGGGCTGTTCTGCACGTCCCAAGCTGCGGGGAAATCGACGCGGAACCTGAGCACCGGGTGCTGGAAGGTCGTGCCGCGAACGATGCCCTGGTCCGGGTTGTCGCCGTACATGAGGCCGTCCACGCGCTGGAGCAATACCTCGCGGTCGCGCATCATCGCGCCGCGCCCGGCCTTGAGCGTGTCTACCTGCGGCTGAATCTCCTTCACGCGCGAGAGCGGATCCGGGTGCGTGGACAGCCAGTTCGGCACTCCCTTGGTGTCGCCCGACGCCTCGTCGAGGCGGCCGAGCGTTGAAAGCATCCCCGGCACGCCCGCCGGGTCCCAGTTCGCGCTGGTTTCGTATCGCGCCCCCAGCGAGTCGGCCTGCAGCTCGTCTTCACGTCCGTATTTGAGAAAGAGAACGCCGAGCGCGGCGGCACCAAGATCGCCAAACGGCCGCGCGGCCGGCACGAAGATGCCGAGCGCCACGAGCCCCACCTGGCCACCCACGGAGCGCGTGTACTGCTGCGCCGCGTGGCGCGCTGTGACATGGCCAATCTCGTGGCCGAGCACGCCGGCAAGCTCGGCCTCGTTGTCGAGAAACGGCAGGATGCCGCGCGTGATGTAGATGTAGCCGCCCGGAAGCGCAAAGGCGTTGATGGCAGCCTGATCGACAACGGTGAAGTGCCACGGAAGATTCGGCCGTTCGGACAGCTTGGCCAGCGTCATCCCGATCGAGTTGACGTAGGACTGCAGCCCGGCGTCGTTATAAACGCCCATCTCCTGCCGGATCAGGGCATCCTGCTCCTGGCCGATTGATATCTCCTGCGCCTCGCTCATCAGCGAAATCTCACGGCGCCCCGTGGCGGGATTGGTGGCGCAGGCGCACAGGAGGACAACGGACAAAAGGCAAAGGGCAAAAGGCACACGATAGGAACCGGCCTGGCGCATCTTCCGTTCAGCCTCGCGCATTGTGCATTCCCTCCAAGATCCCAAGCGCGTCGAGCTCTTCGCGAATCCTCTCGACAACAGCGGGCGAAACCGGACGCAGCGGGGGCCGCGGCGGTCCGCCAATGAATCCAATGAGATCGAGCGCCGCCTTCAATCCAGGTACTCCGAATGTTCCTCCCACCGACCTGGCGATCGGCATGAGGCGGCGCTGCAGCGCCATGGCCTCGTCGATACGACGCTCACCAACACGCGTCCGGAGATCGGTGCACAGCTTCGGGGCGATCCCCGCCAGCGCCAGGACTGCACCATCAGCCCCCGCGCACAACGCGTGCACCAGCGTCGTGCCCGAGCCGGCCAGCAGGATGAAATCATCGGGCGTACGCGCGACCAGCTCCGCGATGAGCCCGATGTCACTCCCCGACTCCTTCATGCCGACGATGTTGGGATGCGTCGCGAGGCGCTCCACCGCCTCGACCGGGAGACTGATGCCGGTGAACATCGATACGTTATAGAGCAGCACCGGCACCGGCGAGGCATCCGCCACGTCGGTGTAATGACGCACGAATAGGTCAGCCGTCATCTGCGACTTGAAGAAGGACGGCGTCCGAACGAGCGCCGCATCGGCGCCGAGCGCGGCGGCGCGACGTGTTGCCGCGATCGTGGCCCTGGTGGACTCGCGCCCGGTTCCGGCAATGAGGGCCTTCTCTCGTGGCACACCCTCTCGCACGATCTCAATCAACCGATCCGCTTCGTCGTCGTCGAGCTGGGCGGCCTCGCCGTTGGAGCCAAGAACGACGAGCCCGTGCAGCGGTGTCCGCATCCACCGCGCGACGTTGCCACGCATGGCCGTTTCATCGATGGCGTCGGAGGATGTAAAGGGAGTGACGATCGGGGTGAAAATACCCGCGAACCGCATCACCCCTCGACTTCGCTCGTCCGACTCCGGTCGTCCCTCGACCCTCCTCGTCCCTCGACCCCGCTCGGGACGACCCTGAGTGTGCCGAAGGGTCGGGACGACCCTGGGCATGTCGAAGGGTCGAAGGGTCATGGCTCCAATTGTACAGGTGCGCGTCCGGCACCCTGGACAAGGAGGTTCACGGCGAGGACGACGAGAAAGATGGCGCCTGCCGGCGCCAGCATCCACGGCGACTCGCCGATGAGTGCGGCACTGGAAGCCTCCTGCAGCATCGTGCCCCACGTCGGAATCGTGTCGGGAAAGCCAAGACCTACATAGGAGAGCGTGGCCTCGGCGAGGATGAACGCCGGCAGCAGAAGCGTCGCCTGCGTCCGCAGATGACCGCCGGCCGCCGGCAGCAGGTGGCGCACGATCAGTCGCCAGGGTCCCGCTCCAATCGCGCGCCCCGCCGCCACGTAGTCGCGCTCGCGCTCGGAGGCCACGATGCCGCGAACGCCGCGCGCCACGATCGGCCATCCGACGAACGCAAATATCGCGGACAGGAGCAAGAACATCGTTTCGGCCGGGAGCACGAGCGGCATCACCGACCGAAGCGCCAACACCACGTAGGTGGCCGGCAGCACGAGCACGAAGTCCGACGTTCGTGAAATCAGATCGTCGGCGGTCCCACCCAGGTAGCCCGCGGCGGATCCGATGATTGCGCCAAGAAGCACCGCGGCCAGCGTGGCGACGACCGCGAGCGCCAACGAGGTGCGCGCCCCATAGAGCAGACGAGCGAAGATGTCGCGTCCGTACGGATCCGCGCCCAGCAGGAGTAGGGGCGGACTTTCAGGTCCGCCTGCGGCCTGGTCCGTCGAAACCAAGCGGCCGTTGGTGAACCACTGCAACCGGACAGGTTGGTTACGATCCTCCTCAAAGCGGCGTTCGAGACGGCTCACGAGGCGCAGCGAATGGAAGTGCAGCCCCGGGGCATCCGCCTCGGGCAAGTGCACTCGCGTAGGAGGCGCGTACAGAAGATCGGGAAACGTCTTGTCAGGCGGATTGGGCGCCAGCCATGGCGCTCCCGCCGACACGAGCAGCACCAGGGCAAGCAGGAGTTGGCCGGCGCGCCTCACTGGAAGCTCCGCTCGCGCAGCCGCGGGTCCGCCGCCGCCAGCAACAGATCCGCCACGACGCTGCCGAACGCCATGAAGCACCCGCCCATCGCGGCGCAGCCGGCCACGAGGTAGATGTCCCGCGCACGCAGCGCCTCATACATCAACCGCCCGAGGCCTGGCCAGGCCGCGATGTACTCGACGATGAAGGATCCCGAGAGCAGTGCACCGATCGCCAGCCCGTAGACAGCGCAGATCGAGCGGAGCGAGGCCCGCCACGCGTGGCGCACGACCAGTTGACGTGGCGGCACTCCCCGTGCGGCCGCCGCCAGCACGAACGGCTCGCGCACGGCCTCCGACACGGCCTGCGATTGCAGCCGCTCGAAGGTGGCGGCAAGCGGCATGGCGAGCGCCAGCGCCGGCAACGGCAAGTGTCGCGCAACGTCCAGCACCCAGGCCGACCAGCTCACGCCAACGGCGTCGACAGATGTCATCCCTCCAGGAGGTAGCCATCCCGTCCTCGCGGCGACGAAGACGAGCAGCAGCGATGTCAGAAGAGGGGGAAGAGAAAGGCAGATGAGCGACGCGCCGCGGACGAGCGCCGTGAGTGCCCCCCGGCGCGTGCCGGTGAGAATGCCCAGCGGGATGCCCACGAGCGTGGCGAGTGCAATCGCCGTGACGGCCAGCACTGCCGTGTTCGCCGCCGCGCGGCGGACGAGCCCACGAACCGGCCGGTTGTAAAGATACGACTGGCCGAAGTCGAAGCGGGCTGCACGCCAAGCCCAGAGCCCCCACTGGGCGGGAATGCTGCGATCGAGGTCGAAGCGGGCTCGCTCACGCGCGACCTCATCAGGGTGCGCGAACGGCCCGAGCTGCTGGGTGATGTCGCCCGGAGCGAGTCGCGTCAGCAGTAGCGCCGCGGAGGACACCGCGAAGATGAAGAGAATGGCAAGCAGCAGTCGGCGCGCAACGAACAGGGGCATGAAGATGTAGTATCCGCCTTCCTTGGCCTGAGCTCCGTCGAAGGCAGCCGAACCTCACTGGCCACCCGGGGGCGGCCCGGTCACACTGATCATGTCGGCGTTCCACAGCGCCGGCGGACGCAGCACGGACGGCGTGATCCCGACGACGCGTGCGCTGTGCGCGTAGTAGATACGTGGCGCGGCGAAGTACAGCACGGGCAGGTTCTCGGCGAAGATCTTCTGCACGGCGTTGAACAGATCCCGTCGGGCTCGCTCGTCGAGCGTGGCCGCCTGCTCGAGCATCAGGGTGTCCATCCGCCGTTCCCATTCCGTGGCCGGCGCCGCCTGCTGCAGATTCCATACATGAGCGGAGCCCGAGCTGAGCCAGAAGTCCGGGTTCCCCGCCGGATCGAGATCCGTGGAGAGCAGCCGGAAGTACATCGCGTCGTACTCGCACGCGAGCAGGCGCTGGATGAGCGCGCCGTTCTCGACGGGCGCCACGTCGAAGGCGATGCCGGCGCGAGCCGCGGACTCTCGAAGGAAGGCCGTGCCGCGCTCGTAGAAGCCGATCCCGCGCTGCGTCACGATCGTGAAGCGCGCCTCCGTGCCTCTCGCATCCTCGACCACCCCGTTGCCATCGCGGTCCTCGAGTCCGATGGACTTGAGCAGCGTCTGCGCGCGCGCGAGATCGAAGGGATAACGCGGTACATCGGGCCAGAACCAGGGACGGTTGCCCGGCGTGATCGGCCCCCAGATCGGCACGGCGGCGCTCAGAAACACGTTCTCCGCGAACATCTCGCGGTTCACCGCGTGCGAGAGGGCCTGCCGGAACTCCGGCTTCTGCACGAAGGCAAACCGTGGATCCTTCCGCTTGACCTCCGGCTTCATGCAGAACCAGAAGGCGTCGGGGTCGGTCCCTACGCCAAGCTCGGTGAGCGTAAGCGTGCCCTCCCTTTCCGCCCGCCGGGCGGCCACGTAGTCTTCCGAGCGCAGCTCGCTCTGGGTGAAGTCGAGGGTGCCGGCCTGTAGCCGCAGTAGCTCGGCATTCTGGTCCGGGACGATCTCGAGCACGACACGATCGAGATACGGCAGCGCATCGCCGTTTGGTGCCTTTCGCCAGTAGCGTGGGTTGCGATCGAGCACCACGCGCTGCCCAGGCTGATACTCGCGAATCACGAAGGGGCCTGTCCCGACAACCTCCGAGGGAGCGGTGGTGTTGTTCCAGGCGCTGCGGAAGGTGCCGGCCACGAGCGCCGGTTCCAACTTGTGCTTGGGGAGGACGATCAGGTTGTCGAGCAGACGAAGACCAGGGCCCGATGGCCCGGGATAGGTCAACACGACCGTGTGGGCATCAGGAGCGGCAGCGCGAATCGGTTGTCCGCCCACGGTGAGATTGGCCTTGGCCACGCTCTCGGATTTCGGGTCGTACACCGCCCTCAACGAAAACAGCACATCGTCTGCCGTAAAAGGAGCGCCATCGGACCAGGTGACGCCGGCGCGCAGGTGAAG